>NZ_CP031223.1:3642365-3987230 GCF_008973485.1 Psychrobacillus glaciei | reverse complement strand
GGCACTTGGAGTGTATATCTCATTCCGAGTGCTAGATTTTCCAGACTTAACAGTGGACGGTAGTTTTGTAACAGGAGCAGGGGTTGCTGCTACGATGATTATCTCTGGATATAATCCGGTGGTAGCTACACTAGTTGCTATAGTTATCGGTTTTCTTGCAGGATGTGTAACTGGGCTCCTACATACAAAAGGAAAAATTAATGCGCTGCTATCCGGAATATTAATGATGATTGCCTTGTATTCCATCAATTTACGCATAATGGGGCTGACCTCTCCAAATTCCATTGGTCGTCCAAATATACCTTTATTAAATGCTGAAACAATGTTTAGTAAGTTCAAATCATTTGGAAGTCCCCTAGGTATTGATACAGCTATAAATAAATTTTTTAGTAATCTAGGGTTTCAATACTTGCCCTCCACTTGGGGTACATTGTTCATCATGATTATTATCGTTTTAATCATTAAATTTATCGTCGATTGGTTTTTGAAAACGGAAGTAGGTCTTGCGATAAGAGCTACTGGAGATAATAAGAAAATGATTCGTAGTTTATCTGCTAATACAGACACGCTTATTATTGTTGGACTTGGTTTTTCAAATGCACTTGTAGCCTTCTCTGGAGCATTGATTGCCCAGTATGCAAAATTTGCCGACATCGGAATGGGTATTGGAATGATTATTATTGGGCTCGCTTCCGTTATTATTGGTGAGGCAATTTTTGGAACAAAAACGATTCTGCGAACAACATTTGCTGTAATAGCCGGGGCGATTATTTATCGAATCGTGCTTGGACTTGCGCTTCGAGTAGATTTTCTCGATACAGGTGATATGAAAATAATTACGGCCGTTATTGTAATTGGAGCATTGATTTTACCTCAATTCTTTGAAAAGAAACGAGAAAAAAGTAGAAAAGCAAAACGTCATGCGGAACGATTAGTAGAGCAAAAGCATTCTCTAATGAAGGAGGGGAATACCGTTGCTAAAGCTCAGTCAGGTCAATAAATTATTTAATGAAGCAACTCCTGATGAAAAAATTGCTTTGGATCAAATTAATCTTCAGTTAAATCCCGGAGATTTCATGACGGTGATTGGAAGCAATGGTGCCGGAAAATCGACTATGTTAAATATGATTTCCGGGGCTCTTTCCCCTGATTTTGGTGTCATTGAAATTGAGAATAAAGACGTTACAAAAGTTCCAGAATATAAGCGTTCACAAATGATTGGAAGAGTATTTCAAGATCCAATGGCAGGCACAGCCCCTACGATGACGATTGAGGAAAACTTGGCAATGGCTTATTCGAGAAATAAAAAACGTATGCTAAAAAAGGGTGTGGACAAGAAACGACGTGAATTATTCCGTGCATCCCTTGAAACCCTTCATTTAAATCTTGAAAATCGATTGAATGCAAAAGTAGGAATGCTATCTGGTGGAGAGAGGCAAGCGCTATCTCTATTGATGGCTACTTTTACACAACCATCTATTTTGCTTTTGGATGAACATACAGCTGCACTAGATCCTTCCCGAGCAGAATTAATTACGAATTTAACAAAGAAGCTTGTTGAAAAAGATCAGCTTACCACTCTAATGATCACGCATAATATGCAACAAGCGCTCGATTTAGGCAACAGGCTTATTATGATGGATAAAGGTCAAATCATTTTAGAAATAGAAGCGGAAGAAAAGAAAAAGTTAACTATTCCTAAGCTAATGGATGAATTCCAACGCATTCGTGGCGAGAAATTAACGAGTGATAAGGCATTATTATCAGTATAACTTGGGGTTCATATTTCTCGGGAAATATAGTTGTTTGCTCTGGAGAATAGCCTAAGGGAGTGAAATGTATGAGCAATGCCAAGATGAAAATGTTAGAGAAACATGAATTAGAATTAGTGGATGTTAATACTGAAACCAATACAGCTGTGATTGGGGGCAGCGTTTTAAGTGTGAATGAAATTCAAATCGATACACCAATTACAGGGACAGTTTTTGGTACGCTACTAAACTATAAGGGGGAAATTGAGAGGTTAGGGGATGCAATAAATGATAAACCATATAATTCGCCGCCAATCGCCCCTATTCTTTATATTAAACCGGTAAATACATTTAACCGGCATGGCGCAGCAATCCCTATGCCAATAGGGATTACGAAACTAAAGATGGGAGCGGCACTCGGATTAGTAATAGGAAAGAAAGCTGTAGCTGTAGATGAAGCAACAGCACTGACTTATATTGCAGGTTATACGATTGTGAACGATGTCAGCGTGCCACATGATAGCGTATACCGTCCAGCAGTTCAACATGTTGCTCGTGATGGGTTTTGTCCAATCGGACCGTGGATAATCGATCGTCATGAGGTAGATAACCCCGATGATTTAACCATTCGAGTATTTATCAATGATAAGCTTCAGCAAGAAAACTCAACATCCAATTTAATTCGGCCGGTCTCACGTTTACTCGCAGATGTAACTGAGTTCATGACGTTAAGTGAGGGTGACATGTTACTAGTTGGAGTTCCTGAAGAGGCACCACTAGCCGAGGTAGGAGATAGAATCCGGATAGAAATAGAAGGTATTGGTAGTTTAGAAAACGTTATTGTTGACGAAACAGCGACCAATCGGGGGAGGTCCTTATGAGAAAAGCACGAATTGCATATGGGGGGGCTATCCATGAAGCGATTGAATGGGAAGGGCTTCTTAAGTTAGATGATGATCGAATAGTAGAAGAGAACAATGTAACTTGGCTTACGCCGATAGAGCCGCGTACAGTGTTTGCATTGGGACTTAACTATGCAGATCATGCAGCGGAACTTGCATTTGCCGCTCCGTCGGAACCCCTTGTGTTTTTAAAAGGACCGAATACGTTTATTGGGCACCAAGCATATACTCGTCGTCCCGCAGATGTTACCTATATGCACTATGAGTGTGAATTGGCAGTAATCATTGGCAAAACAGCTAGAAATGTAAAAAAAGAAGACGCCTATAAATATGTTAAAGGGTATAGTGTCGCCAACGATTATGCTATTAGAGATTATTTAGAAAACTATTACCGCCCCAACTTGCGAGTAAAAAATCGTGATACATGTACACCATTTGGTCCATGGATTGTCGATGTGAAAGACATTGTCGACCCAATGAATTTAAAATTGACCACTCATGTTAATAACGAACTTGTCCAAGAAGGAACGACAGCGGATATGATCTTTGATATTCCTTCGATTATTGCCTATTTAAGTAGCTTTATGACGTTGAGTGAAAATGATGTCATTCTAACTGGTACTCCTAAAGGATCTGTCGACACTACTGTAGGAGATATTGTAATCACGGAAGTAGAGGGAATTGGTCGCTTAGTAAATACCATTATCGGAGACGAATCCTTTACAAATCGATAGTGTGAAAAGGAGGGTATTTTTTGCCGCATTTTATTGTAGAATACACGGATAATATTAAAGATGAGGCAAATCTCGCAAAACTATTCGAGGAGATTCATAAAGTACTAATTGCTCGAGACACTATTTTTCCTATCGGTGGTATCCGTTCAAGAGCTATTGAACTAAAAGAGTACCGAGTGGCGGACGGTGCTGAGGATGACGCTTTCGTCCATGTAATGTTTAAAATTGGGTCCGGACGTTCTAAGGAAATAAAGGAAGAAGTTTGTACTTCGCTATTTGAAGTGATAAAAGAACATTTTTCTTCATTAATGGCTCAACGATATTTAGCCTTGTCCATGGAATTAATAGAATTTAGTGAATCTGGTACTTATAAGCAAAATAATATTCACGTTAGATTTAAAAAGTAGTATAGGTCTTCTATCCAATTAGTATATTGCTATATAATTATTGTTCTGAAAATTCAAGTAAATTTAAAGTTAGTGTATAGCAAATTCATTCAAAAATATTATCCGAACTTGGAGGGAATAGTATGGGCGCACGAACGGGTAAAGAGTACATCGATGGTATTAAAAAAAGGAAAACAGAAGTATGGATTCATGGGGAGAAAGTAGAAGATGTTACGACACATCCAGCATTTAAAAATGTAGTGGAAAGCGTTGCGGGTCTTTACGATTTACAACACGAGAAACCGGAAAAGATGTTATATACCTCGCCGACCTCTGGTAAAAAGGTTGGACTTTCCTTTATTGCTCCTAAAACGAAAGAAGATCTTTTTAAAAGACGTGAAATGCATACCGAATGGGCAACTTTTTCAGGAGGTATGATGGGACGTTCCCCAGACTATTTAAACACCAGTATTATGGCTTTCGGTACAGCAAGCCAGTTTTTTGCGCAAGAAGGTGGTGGAAGTGATCAATTTGCTAAAAATGCAGCAAAATACTATGAATATGCACGTGAGAACGATATTAGTTTAACGCATACGTTAATTCATCCTCAGGTAAACAGATCCATGCTCACGCAATCCGAGCAAAAAGATCCGTTTCTCTCAGCAAGGATTACGAGAAAGACACAAGACGGTATTGTTGTGAATGGTTGTCGTCTCTTGGCGACTTTAGGCGGTATTACGGATGAGCTTGTCGTATTCCCATCTACTATAAATAGAACGCCAGGAACTATTGATGATCCATTCGCATTTGCGTTTGCTATTCCAAATAATACTCCGGGTTTAAAATTTTTGTCCCGTGAATCCTTTGACTACGGTAAAAACAAATGGGATCATCCACTTGGCGGTCGGTTTGATGAAAGTGATGCAATCATTTCTTTCGAAGATGTTCTAGTGCCGTGGGAGAGAGTTTTTGTATGTGAAAGCACCAATATATGTAATCGCACGTATGCCGAGACAAATGCGGTTATACATATGACACATCAAGTTATTTGTAAAAATGTCGTAAAAACCGAATTTATTCTCGGTGTTGTCATTAGTATGATGGAAGCTATTGGTATAGATCAATTCATGCACGTGAAAGAAAAAGCGAGTGAAATCATGGTCATTTTAGAAGTGATGCGTTCTCATTTGTATAAATCTGAGCACAATGCAAAAATCGATCAATATGGCAATATGACACCAGATTTTGAACCGTTAAATGCTGCACGCAACTGGTTCCCGAAAATGTATCAGCGTATGAATGAAATTATTAAAATCTTAGGTGCTTCTGGATTGATGGCACTTCCAACTGAAGCGGATTTTAGTAATACGGATGTTGGACCATTAGTTCATCGCTACACACAAGGTGCGAATATGAACGGTGAAGAGAAAGTGCAATTATTCCGCTTAGCATGGGATATTTCCATTAGTGCATTTGGTAATCGACAAGCACTTTATGAATATTATTTCTTTGGGGATCCAGTGAGAATGTCAAATGCTTATTACGATGGATTTGACAAGAAACCTTATAAAGACATGGTGACGAACTTTTTAAATAAAGCGAAAAAAGAAGCAGGTATATTATCTTAAATTAAAGTTAACATCTTCTGAAAGTAGTGAGGTGAATGAATGATGCAGCAAGTAGAGATTGATGATCGTTTATATCGAAATGTGCTGGGTAGTTTTGCGACAGGCGTAACGGTTATTACTACAGAAGTTGATAAAATGGTGCATGGTATGACTGCAAATGCGTTTATGTCCGTTTCATTGAAGCCTAAACTTGTCGCAATTAGTATTGGAGAAAATGCAAGAATGCTTCAGCATATAAAGGATTCAAAGCAATTTGCGATTAATATATTATCGGCTAACCAACAAAATAAATCGAAACAATTTGCAGGTCAGCTTAAATCAGAATCTGAAGTTACGTTTACTTACTTTAAGGGACTACCAATACTGGATGATAGTGTAGCGGTGATTACATGTGATCTGCATAGCGAATATGTAGTAGGAGACCATACAATTTTTATAGGTCATGTTACTGGAGTCAAGCTTGAACAAAATGATCCTTTACTATTTAGTCAAGGAAAGTATCGGGAATTAAAAGCACTAGAAGAATCGGAAACAACTATTTAGGAAGGAGTTGATTCGAATGGCATATGAAGAAGCTAAAAAGAAGTTAAGAGGTTCCATTTGTCCCGTCATTACCCCGTTTACGGAAAGTGGTGCAATTGACGAAAAAGTATTCATCGAGTTGATCAATTGGCAAATTGAAAGTGGAAGTCATGGGATTTCTGTTACAGGAACGAGTGGAGAACCAAGTTCTTTAACAATTGCTGAAAGAAAACGGGTTATGAATCTAGCGAAAGAAACAATAGATGGTCGTGTGTTTTTTGCACCTGGAACAGGGTCCACCAATCATGATGAAACAATGGAGCTAACGAAATATGCAGAAGATATAGGTGCAGATGCTGCCATGGTTATCGTACCTTACTACAATAAACCGAACCAAGAAGCACTTTATCAGCACTTTAAAACAGTCGCAGATTCTGTTGAAATCCCAATCATTATTTACAATATACCAGGTCGATCCGCCGTCAATATGGAAGTTGGCACGATGAAACGCCTAGTGGAAGATTGTCCGAACATTATCGGTGTAAAAGAAGCAAATAAAGACTTTGAACATGTTAATCGTGTGCTTCTAAACTGTGGAAGGGATTTCCTACTGTTCTCGGGGATTGAACTACTTTGCTATCCAATGCTCGCAATTGGCGGTGCTGGATTTATCAGTGCAACCGCAAACGTGGAACCGGCAAAAGTAGCAGAACTATATAATGCTTGGGAAGCGGGAGATGTTGCTAGGGCGCAAGATCTTCATTTCGAATTAATGCCATTAAATGATGTGCTTTTCAAAGATACAAATCCATCACCAGTTAAAGTGGCGCTGGGAATGATGGGGAAAATAACGCCTAAACTGCGCTTGCCATTAGGATTACCTTCAGCAGCAATACAAGAAGAAGTCCGCGAATCACTTATTGAACTTGCTATTTTGCCTAAGGAAGTAATTGTAAAGTAATTATAAATAAGAAAATAGGTGATAAGAATGGTATCTTCCCAACAGTTAATTTCTTATAAACATGAAACACAACAGAGTATTTCTCTCTATATAAATGGGGAATTCACTTCAGCGGCAGGTGGAAATACATTTAAAAATATGAACCCATTTACGAATGAACAAATTAATGAAGTTGCAGAAGGACAGTCTGAAGATATTAATAAAGCAGTCGCAGCCGCACGGGAAGCTTTTGATAATGGTCCTTGGAAAACGATGAAGCTAACTAAAAGAATGGAATATATTTACCGTATTGCTGATTTAATAGATGAAGAGATAGAAAAAATAGCTTACTTGGAATCTCTTGATACGGGACTTCCAATTAGCCAAACGAGAAATATGGTAAGTCGTGCATCGGAGAATTTCAGATTCTATGCTCGCATGGTGGAGAGCCGTTTAGTTGGTGATGCCTATCAAGTAGACGATGAATTTATTAACTATACCATCCATGCACCAGTGGGGGTTGCAGGATTAATCACCCCTTGGAATGCTCCTTTCATGTTAGAAACATGGAAAGTGGCACCAGCACTTGCGACAGGTAATACAGTTGTTTTAAAGCCAGCAGAACTTTCTCCACTTTCCGCAAATTTATTGGCGGAAGTAATTCATAAAGCAGGTCTTCCAAAAGGTGTTTTCAATGTTGTTCATGGCTATGGAGAAGAAGCAGGGGATGCGCTTGTAAAACATCCGGATGTCCAGCTTATTTCATTCACAGGAGAAACAAAGACGGGTTCAACCATTATAAAAAACAGTGCGGATACGTTGAAAAGCTGCTCAATGGAGCTTGGTGGAAAATCCCCTATTATTGTTTTCGATGATGCTGATTTTGAACGAGCTTTAGATGCTTGTGTTTGGGGAATCTATTCTTTTAATGGTGAACGCTGTACTGCTAACTCACGCCTGTTTTTGCAAGAAGGGATAAAAGATAAATTTATCGATGCTTTAAAGATGCGTGTTGCGAATATTAAAGTCGGTGATCCACTAGATGCAGATACGGAAGTAGGGCCGCTGATTGATAAAGGGCATTTTAGCAAGGTAAAGAGCTACTTGGAAATTGCAAATGAAGAAGGTACGGAAGTCATTACTGGAGACATTCCAATTGAATTTGTTAGAGGGAATTTTGTGGGACCGACGCTTATACTAAATGCTGAAAATCATATGCGCGTTGCACAAGAAGAAATCTTTGGCCCTATACTAACAGTTTTGACATTTAAAGAGGAAGAGGAAGCCATAAAGCTTGCAAACGATATCGATTATGGGCTTGCGGGTTATGTATGGACGAACGATATTAAACGAGGTCACCGCGTTGCGCATAAAGTGGAAGCTGGAATGCTTTGGGTGAATGCTCAAAACGTTCGGGATTTAAGAACACCTTTCGGAGGTTCTAAATCCTCTGGAATCGGTCGCGAAGGTGGGCATTACGGCTTTGGGTTTTATACGGAGCAGAAAATCATTCATGTTTCAATTGCTGATCATCGTATTCAGCAGTTCGGGAAAAAATAAGGGAAGGCATGGTGAACACCGTGGATTTTTCAATCATTCGTATCGCAAGAACAGTTCTTCATGTATTGGATTTGCAAGCGTCCCGTAAGTTCTATGTGGATGGACTAGGCATGATTGAAACAGAAAGTGATGAAAATCATATTTATTTGAGAGGTTTAGAAGAACACTCTCATCATAGTTTACTATTAAGAAAAGCAGACAAAGCTGTTGTTGAAGTACTTAGTTATAAAGTGGAAAAAGAACAGGATCTCAATGAAATTGAAAAGCTTTTTATTTCAAAAGGTTTAAAAACAAAATGGATGGCGAAGGGGGAACAACATGCAATTGGAAGAACCCTTCGCGTCCATGATATTTCCGGCATTCCATTAGAATTTTTTGCAGAAATGACGACTGTTGACCGGATGCTACAACGCTATGACCTTTATTCGGGAGCAAAAATTCAGAGAATTGATCATGTAAACTGTGCAGTACCTCATGTACAAAAAGCGTATGATTTTTATGTGAAGGACTTAGGCTTTTCGTGTTCAGAGTATACAGATACAGAAGACGGGGAATTGTGGGCAGCATGGCTTTATCGAAAACCGACTGTTCATGACCAAGCATTTATGAGTGGACCGGGACCTAAACTACATCATTTTGCTTACACCCTAACAGATCGACTTAGCGTGCTCGATTGTTGTGATGTTTTAGCAAGTATGGGATATGCCGATTCGATAGAAAGAGGACCTGGTCGCCATGGCTTATCCAATGCTTTCTTCCTCTATTTAAGAGATCCTGATGGTCATCGTATTGAGCTTTACACAGGTGATTATTTGACAAGCGACCCAGATTTAAAGCCGAAAAGGTGGGATCTAAATGATCCGCTTCGCCAAACGTTTTGGGGACACAAAGCACCAGATCGATGGTTTAATGAAACAAGTCCGTTCATTGATATTGAAACGGGTGAAGAAATAGAATGTGAAGAACCATTTTTGGAACAAAGAAAACCAAAGATTGTCGTTTAAGAACGGAACCATCGAGAGCATAGTGTGAGAAACCAATAAATTTCATACAAAAAGAGTATTAAAAAATTATTCTCTTTTATTAACGGGCAAAATTGTAATAAGGAATTCATATGTTGTTCATGTTGACAGGATATTATAAGCACCATAGTACGAATGAAACTATGGAGGTTAACGTAATGGAAACAAAATGGAGTTTAAGATTAATTCGCCTTGCAGCAATTTTTGGTTTGTTAGGAGCAATATTAGGTTCACATATGGCCGGTTCAGGTAGCTATCAATTCCGTCCCATTCACGCACACATATTAGTAGTAGGTTGGTTAACCATCTTTGCGTGGGGTATTTTCTACCGTGTATACAAAGTTAAATCTTCCAAACTAGTAACAGCGCATGGATGGACAGCAGTAATCGGATCAATTGGTTTAACAGCCGGGATGTGGTTAAATGGACTAAAACCATTTAATATAAATGAAACATTCTCCTTAGTATTCTACATCGTTGGTGGAACTGTTCTGTTAATAAGTTTTGGATTATTTATCATTACAACATTTATGATTGATACGAAAGAAGATAAGTAAGTATAGGAAAGAACGTTAGCTAAATAGAGTAGAATAAATTACAGGCCCCTAATTCTCATTTAGGGGCCTGTTTCCATTTAGAAGGGAAAGTATGAAAGAAACATGGCATGTTACAAAAAGGCTAAGTACTCAGCTACTTTACTTCCTTCATTTCGTACCATGGATTTACATGGACCAAAACTTCTTCCACATTAGCAAAACGATTTTTTATAGCTTTTTTAATTTCTTTTGAAACATCATGACCTTCCTGAATGCTTAAGGTAGCTGGTAGGCTTACTCGAACGTCCACAATGATATAGTGCCCGTGTTCTCGTGCTCTAATACGATCGATTCGTTTCACTAAAGGAACTGATCGAACCGATTCAAATATTATTTCCATCGTTTCAGAATCCACGGTTTTTTCCATAAGCACGTCAATAGATTCTCGCCCCATTCCAATAGCTAGCTTTAGGACTAGGAATGCAACGATAATACCTGCCACAGGATCACCATAAGCCAATATGCCAATATGAAAATAATCTCCAATCATGGCAAGTCCAATACCGATAACAGCGGCTAAAGAAGCATAGACATCAGCAAGATGGTCGTAAGCAGTCGCAATTAATCCTTTACTGTTTACTTTTTTGCCAATATTAATAGTATAAACATAAAGAACTTGTTTCCATATGAGAGAAATTATCGCTGCTATTAAAACAGTAAAGGTTGCTTTGTGGGGTGTTTCAAATAATGCTAAAACAGAATGATAACCGATATATAATGCTGCAATACCTAAAATAATGGCAACAATGGCTGCACCAACGACTTCTGCCTTACCATGCCCATAAGGGTGATCTTCGTCTGGTGGACGTTTGGATACACGCATTGCACTGAGCGCAGCTACTGATGCAATCACATCTCCAGCGTTGTGAACGCCATCAGCAAGAAGTACCTGACTATTAAATAATAAACCAACAATAATTTTTAATATCGTAAGAAAAACATTGCTTATTAAACTAATCCAGATTGCAAAAGAGGATTGTTTTTTTTCCAAACTCATAATTTATTCCCCCAACTAGTTTTATTGCACAAAGGAAACAAAAACCCTTGACCATGTTGGTCAAGGGTTTGGCTATTATAAAAAACTATATTCAAATACTTCTCAATAAAATAGGACATTTCCTTCACCACTCTAATTTAGTATTAAACAAAAAATTAGTATACCATTACCTGAAGTTTTTTTCAAAATTAAAAGAACGCCATTACCAGTTGTTTGGCCAACTTTATTATATTAGAATTGATAATAGTAAATGGAGGGAATGAAATAATGTCTAGCTTACCAAATTGTCCGAAGTGTAATTCAGAATACACATACGAGGACGGAAGTCTTTTTATTTGCCCAGAATGCGCGCACGAGTGGGAGCTCGAGACAAAGGATGAAGTGATGGAAGAGAAAAAGATTGTCAAAGATGCGAATGGTAATATCTTAAACGATGGTGATTCTGTAGCAATTATAAAAGACCTTAAAGTAAAAGGAAGTTCATCGACCTTAAAAATTGGTACAAAAGTAAAAAGTATTCGTTTAGTTGACGGAGATCATGATATTGATTGTAAAATAGATGGTTTTGGTGCGATGAAACTAAAATCTGAATTTGTTAAAAAGATTTAGGCGGATAGTTATTTTATTTTGTAGTCCTCCTTCAATAGCTTATTACAGGGAGACTGGTGTTATTTTATCAGTCTTTTTTTATGAACTGGAAAGAATGAACTTATCTACCAAAAGTCAACGCTAGTGAATAATAACCCTCGCAATTTCCTTCTTTAGATTATATATTCAAAAAATAGGAAGAAAATTACTTGCATCGTTTAAAAAGTATTTCCATTGATAAAAGTAGATGAATATACATACACTTTAGAAAGTCCGGGTGAAGGGAGCCTTCTTATTTGATTGAAAAAGCACTCCTTTTTATTATTATATTAAGGGTTTTTTCAGGAAGTATTGATATAACTGCTGCGATGTTTATGTATAAATTTAATGATTTAGAAAAGGCATTTTATATTAACACGTTATTAGCCTTAGTAGGACCTTGTATTTTAATCATTACAACTGCTATCGCATTATTTGGTTTAGCTGAAAAGATTTCATTGACTAGAATGATATGTCTTTTTAGTGGAATCTTACTTATTCTATTCAGTTTAAAATCGAAATAATGAACAATATATTATGCAAAAAACTATCTTCTTACATAAAAAGTTAATCACTATAATTTTTTTTGCTAGATAAAAAATTTTATGAATTCTATTGCTAGGAAGCAAGCAATTATAGTGTTTTGTAGTTCTTGCTATTTGAAGGTCACTTATTGAAGAAAGCATACAGATGGCTTTCATCTTACTATTGGTAGAACTATAGAAAATCAAGAAGTGAAGAGCATCCGAAATTGTATCTTCGGATGCCTTTTAATAAGTAGGACAGGATTTAATCTCTCATTAACCAAACCTTATGCATCGTGACTCCACATTTCAAGAGGGCGACGGACAATCATCCGCCACAAGATTACAGAAAAAGTGGATCGTGAAGTGAGGTACCTCACTTCACGATTTACAAAATCTCCAACGGCAATAGTGTAGCCAATGTTCCGTCCAAAGTACTTGGGAAACAGTAAGGACAAGGTGGACTTAAATCGCAGTTGTCGCTATTCTCAAAAGTTTAATATTTTTATGCAAACGCTTGCATAAAAATTGTGGAAAGATTAGAATAATTCTATCAAGAAAGTATAGGGTGGTGAAAGAATATGATTCAATTAAGAGAGTCTTGGTGGAAGCGGAGTGTTGTCTATCAAATATATCCACGAAGCTTTATGGATTCTAACGGAGACGGTATCGGTGATTTACAAGGGGTTATTTCCAAACTGAATTATTTAGAAAAATTAGGTGTGGATGTCATTTGGCTTAGCCCAGTATATGATTCTCCAAATGACGACAACGGCTATGACATACGAGACTATCAAGCTATTATGCAAGAATTTGGGACAATGAAAGACTTTGAACAACTGATTGATGAAGCGAAATTACGAGGCATTCGAATTGTGATGGATCTTGTGGTGAATCACACATCTAATGAGCATGCTTGGTTTGTTGAATCACGATCTTCCAAGAACTCCAAGTATCGCGATTATTACATATGGCGAGACAGTAAAGATGAACACCCTCCAAATAATTGGGGTTCTATATTCTCTGGTTCTGCTTGGGAGAAAGAGGATGCTACAAATTCGTATTATTTGCATTTGTTCTCTAAAAAGCAACCTGATTTGAACTGGGAACATGAGCCTCTTCGAAACGAAATTTATAAAATGATGACATACTGGTTGGACAAAGGAATTGGTGGCTTTCGCATGGATGTCATTAATTTTATTTCCAAAGATGAGAAATTACCTAATGGGGTTGTCCATTCGGAGCAACAGTATGGAGATGGAAGTCCTTATTTTATGAACGGGCCGAAAATTCATACTTATTTGCAGGAGATGAACGAAAAGGTTTTGCGCCATTATGACGTGTTAACCGTAGGGGAAATGCCAGGAGCCTCTCCTGAAGAAGCACGAATCTACACCAATTCTGCAAATCAAGAAGTGAATATGGTGTTCACATTTGAGCATATGGATTTGGATAGTGGGCCACATGAAAAGTGGGACGTCCAGCCGTTAGATTTAGTGGAATTAAAACTTAATTTAGAAAAGTGGCAACACGCTCTCCATCAAATAGGGTGGAATAGTCTTTATTGGAATAACCACGATCAACCGCGAATCGTTTCGCGTTTTGGGAATGACAAAGATTATCGTGAAGTGTCTGCAAAAATGTTAGCGATTTGTCTTCATATGCTACAAGGTACTCCTTATATTTATCAGGGGGAAGAGTTGGGCATGACAAATGTAAGATTTGAAAATATTAGCGACTACCGAGATATTGAAACACTTAATATGTATAAAGAAAAACGTCAGCAAGGAATTGCGCATGAATCGATCATGGAGAGTATTTATGCCAAAGGGCGGGACAATGCTCGAACTCCGATGCAATGGACGGTTGATGGAGGATTTACTACGGGAACACCTTGGATTGAGATGAATACAAATACCGCTAAAATTAATGCAGAACAGGTACTTGCCGATGAGTCGTCCATTTTTTATACGTATCAAAAATTAATCAAATTAAGAAAAGAACATGATATTATCACAAATGGTAGTTTCCAATTATTACTGCCGAATCATCCCAATCTGTTTGTTTATAAACGACAATTTGAGGAAGAAGAATGGCTAATTGTAGCTAATTTCTCGAAGGAAATGGAACAATTCGACTGGAATGTATATGATAGAAGAAACGATAATGGCAAAGTGATAATAGCTAACTATGAAACTCCTGAAATAGAAGGAGATATCATGATAGTACGCCCTTATGAGGCATTTGTGCTTGCTTTTGGAAGGAGATAGGACATTGAAAAAAATACTTGGTATTGATATTGGTGGAACCAAAATCAGGTTAGGTGTAGTGAAGGAGAACGGGGAAGTTTTAGCTGATAAAAAAATCCCAACAAAATTACCATTGTATCCATACTTAGAAGAACAGGTGCTAAAAGTAATGACGGAATTTCCTGATCTATCGGGTATCGGAATTGGTACAAGGGGAATGGTAGATGCAAAAACGGGTGTTGTAACATTCGAAACAGAACTAGAAGGCTGGCAAGGAACACCAGTAAAAGCGCAATTAGAAGCAGCAACAGGGCTTCGAGTGGAAATAAATAATGATGCCAATTGTGCTGCGCTTGCAGAAGCGAAAATTGGTGCAGCAGCAAATTTCCAAAAAGTAGTTTGTTTAACAATTGGGACGAAACTAGGCGGTGGGTTTGTCTTTGACGGGCAAGTGATGAATGGTACCCACGGAGGTGCGGGAGAAGTAGGTCACTTAATCTTGTATCCAAATGGTTTAGTATGTGGCTGTGGTAGACCGGGTTGTAGTGAGCAATATGTATCTGGGACTGCGCTAAGTAGATTGATTCAAGAGGAGAATGTTATTGATCCAGAAACAGGGCAATTAGCAATACCACAAAATCTATTCCGATTAGCAACTAATGGGCATACAAGTGCAATAGTAGTTCGCGAACGATTTCTTTCCGATTTTGCAGTAGTGATTTCCACACTACAAGCGGTTTTGGATATGGACTGTGTTGTAGTTGGGGGGGGCGTTTCAGATTCTGCAGATGATTGGTGGGAAAACCTTTTAGCGAAAGTAGAGTCACTGAAACTTAGCCCGCTGGAATTGAAGCGCGCTACTTTTGGGAATGAAGCCGGGATGCTTGGAGCAGCTATGCTCATTATTGACCGAGTAAACTAATCGTCCTATTAAAAAGATGAGGACAAGCTTCCCAATAAAATAAGAATCGTTTCATATTTAAACTTTACTATGCATATGTTTAATTTCGACGAATGAGGAGTGAATAGACTTGGGGGGCCTTAAAACGTAGAAAGTGCCCTTCATTACAAATTCACTTAGATGACTCCAATTGAAACATGTGCATGTTTTTTGAAATCTGAATTGCGAAAAAATATAGTGTTGTAATCATATAAATGGTATGGTAGGATAAATTTAGTTAATTTGCGCAAACGCTTTCACAAGCTTTGCCATTATTTTTGGTCACTTGTGCAAACGTTTTCACGGAAGTTAAAATTTTAAAGTGTGGGGGAGAAATATGAAAAGAAAATGGCGTGCAGGTTTATTAGCAGCTTCACTAAGTTTTGCAGCAATTTTAACGGGGTGTAGTTCGAAAGAAGAGCAAGTAACGTTAGACGTCTTCCAATTCAAAGTAGAATTTAAAGATCAGTTTGAAAAAGTTGCAAAAGCATATGAAAAAGAAAATGAAAATGTAAAAATTAATATCACAACTGTTGGTGGTGGAGAAGACTACGGTGCAGCTCTTCGTTCCAAGTTTGCATCAGGCAATGAGCCAGCTATTTATAATATCGGGGGTCCTCAAGATGTAGCAGATTGGTTAGACAAATTAGCTGACTTGTCCGATTCTGCAGCAGCAAAAGCAGCATTAGATGGCTCACTTAATGGAGTTTCGGTAGATGGAAAAGTATTGGGACTTCCATACAACCAAGAAGGTTATGGTTTAATTTATAACAAGAATGTATTTGAAAAAGCAGAAGTTGATCCAGCTTCCATTAAAGACTTCGCTTCTTTAGAAGCAGCGGTAAAAAAATTAGATAGCAAAAAATCTGAATTAGGTCTACAAGCGGTATTTGCTTTACCTGGTAAAGAAACATGGGTAACTGGATTGCATTTATCAAATGCTTTCTTAGCTCCAGAATTTGACAATAATGTTTTAACTGCATTTGATTCTAAAACTGTCGATTTCAAATATGGTGATGCATTCAAAAAAGTTCTAGATCTTCAAAATGACTATTCGGTGCAACCAACAGTTAGTTTAGACTATTCAAAACAAGTAGAAGAGTTATTCTCTCTTCAAAAAGTAGCGATTATTCAACAAGGTAACTGGGTATATGGATCGATTGCAGGGATTGATGAAGATTTTGCAAATAACGGCATTGGAATATTACCGATTCCTGTAGAAGGATACAAAGGTGATACTATTCCAGTTGGGATCCCGATGTATTGGGGTGTAAATAGCAAGGCAGATAAAGCAGTAATCGAAGAATCAAAAAAATTCCTAGACTGGCTATATACTTCGGATGAAGGTAAAGAAACAGTGTTAAACGATTTTAAATTCATCCCAGCATACGAAGGATATGATTCATCTAAGATCTCTGATCCACTTTCAAAAGATGTATATGAATATGCAGAGAAGGGCAAAACAATTGGCTGGACTTTCATGGGATATCCTACTGGATGGGGTCAAGACGAATTAGGGGTTCAAATTCAGAAATATTTAAGTAAAAAAGCAACTTGGGAAGAAGTTGTCGATGCAACGAAAAAAGCATGGGAAACTGATCGTAAATAAGAAAAGCGAAAGCATCAAAACAAAGTAGCCACTGCGCTACTTTGTTTTGTAAAAAAAGAGAGAAAAGCATGGTCTGAAACCAAGTAATGGGTAAAGATGCATGTTTGTCATTTGGGAGGTGAGCGAATGCGCACAAGAGATTTATCATATTGGGTATTTTTAATGCCAGTTTTGGCCGCATTGACATTAGTTGTAATAGCTCCTTTATTTCTTGGTATCTATTATTCTTTCACAGATTGGAATGGAATTCAGACGAAAGGCTTTGTTGGCTTTGATAATTACATAGCATTATTCAAAGACGAACGTTTCCTTAATTCGTTATGGTTTACAACGAAGTTTTCCGTCGTATCGGTCATTCTGATCAATCTAATTGGCTTATCACTTGCACTACTAGTAACAGCCAAATTAAAAACAAATAAAGTGTTGCGTACCATTTTCTTTATGCCAAATCTAATTGGGGGATTAATCCTTGGATTCATCTGGCAGTTTATCTTCACGAAAGCATTTGCAGGCTTTGGTTCAATAGTAGGTATAGAGAGTTTACAAGGGTGGTTATCTACCACCAGTACTGGCTTTTGGGGACTTGTTATCTTAATGAGCTGGCAAATGTCTGGATATATTATGGTAATTTATATTGCGTACTTGGAAGGTGTTTCAAAGGAATTGCTTGAAGCGGCAGAAATTGATGGTGCCAATGCTTTTCAAAGATTTCGTAGTGTAATTTTTCCACTAGTAGCTCCTGCTTTTACAGTAAGTATGTTTTTAACGCTTTCCAATACATTTAAGTTGTATGATCAAAACCTTTCTTTAACTGGAGGAGGACCGTATAATTCAACGCAAATGGTAGCGATGGAGATATTTAATACAGCGTTCGGTCGTTATGATATGGCATATGCGCAAGCAAAAGCGGTCATATTTTTCTTAATTGTTGCAGTGGTTGCTTTAGTGCAAGTTTATATTAATAAGAAACGTGAGGTGGAAATGTAATGCGTAAAAAGTATTTAATTCCACTTGAAGTATTGGGTATCTTTTTGGCGATTGTTTGGTTAGCTCCTTTCTACCTAATGGTTGTTAATTCGCTAAAAACAAAACGAGAAATTTTTGAAGATACGTTAAAACCTCCAAGTTCCGTTACGTTCGATAACTATGTGCAAGCATTTTCAGAATTAGACTTTCTAAGAACTTTTGCTAATTCACTCATTATTACAGTAATTAGTGTTGTACTAATCATTATTTTTTCAGCAATGGCAGCGTATGCGTTGTCTCGTGCAAAAGGGCGTATAAGCACTATTATTTTCTTTGTTTTTGTAGCGGCGATGCTAATCCCTTTTCAATCTGTTATGATTCCTCTCGTGACGGTGTTTGGGAAGTTTGAGATGTTGAACCGAGCGGGGTTAATATTCATGTATTTAGGTTTTGGTGCGAGTTTATCCATTTTTTTATATCATGGTGCCTTAAACTCCATCCCTCGTACTTTAGACGAAGCTGCTACAATTGATGGGGCAAATAGATTCCAAGTTTTTTGGTATATCATTTTTCCGATGCTTAAGCCAATTACAGTGACTGTAGGCATATTAAATACCATTTGGATTTGGAATGACTACTTGCTTCCTTCTCTAGTCATTAACCAAAAAGGAATGGAGACAATTCCATTGAAAATGTTCTTTTTCTTCGGAGAATATACAAAACAATGGCATCTTGCCTTAGCAGGTCTTACATTGGCAATTATTCCAGTAGTTATTGCATATTTCTTTGCACAACGAGAAATTATTAAAGGTGTATCAGATGGAGCAGTAAAGTAAAATATTGAAAAGAGGGGATTCTATTGGCTATTACAATCATTGATGTGGCGAAAGAAGCGAATGTTTCTCCAGCTACCGTTTCTCGTGTAATTGCAGACAACCCAAGAATTAGTGAACAAACGAAGCGCAAAGTAAGGGAAGTAATGGAACGGTTAGAGTATCACCCTAACTTTCAAGCAAGAAATTTAGCCGCAAAAAGCACGAAAACGGTAGGTGTTATCATGTCGAATTCTACCTCATTGGCATTTCAAAATCCGTTCTTTCCAGAAGTCATCCGCGGCATTTGTACAAGTGCCCACGCTAGTAAATATGGCATTTACCTATCTACAGGTGGCAGCGAGGAAGAAATCTATCAAGAAGTTGTGTCAATGGTGCAAGGGAGAAAGGTGGATGGCATTATCCTGCTTTATTCTCGTGTTAATGATCGTACAATGGCTTTTTTAAAGGATGCGAAGTTTCCATTTACGATGGTAGGCCGTCCTTATAAATATGAGGATGAGATTACGTATATTGACAACGATAATCAGAAAATTGCTCATGATGTTGTGGAATATCTATTTAACCTAGGGCATCGGCAGATCGCATTTATCGGAGGGAATCTCGAATTTGTAGTTTCGAAGGACCGCTTAGAAGGTTATCAACAGGCATTAATAGACACAGGTCTTTTCTATTCAGATGCGTACTTTATACACGATGAAGCCATTAAAGCAACAGGGAATAAAAGTATAAAAGAGCTGATGCAGCTTGAAGTACCCCCTACAGCAATTGTGGCACATGACGATTTAGTAGCGTATGAAATCATTCGATATTTAGAAGAGCTGTCCATACAGGTCCCAAAGGATATTTCCATTGTGAGTTTCAACAACCACTCCTTATCAGCCTATGTAAAGCCTCCTCTAACTTCTGTGGACATTTCGATTTTTGAATTGGGCTTCCAGTCTGCCAACTTTCTATTAGAAAAAATAATAGATCCAAAAGCACCGGTAAAACATCATTTTGTACCAACTACTTTAATAGAACGAGATTCATGCGGAAATATTAAAATGGTTGGCGAATAAAAACCAACAAGAAAATGAGGGAAGAAATGAAGAAAATATGGTGGAAAGAGGCAGTTGCTTACCAAGTTTATCCTCGTAGTTTCCAAGATTCTAATGATGATGGAATTGGCGACTTACAAGGACTGCTTTCGCGATTAGATTACATACAAGATTTAGGGATTGATGTTATTTGGATTTGTCCAATGTATATGTCTCCAAACGATGATAATGGATATGATATTAGTGACTATCAAGCTATCATGGATGAATTCGGATCAATGGAAGATTTTGATGAGTTACTTCAAGAAGTGCATAGACGTGATATGAAACTCATCATTGATTTAGTCATTAATCATACAAGTGACGAACACCGCTGGTTTATTGAATCACGCTCCTCGAAAAATAATGAAAAGCGTGATTGGTATATTTGGCGAGACGGTGTAAATGGAAAAGAACCAACTAATTGGGGAAGTATTTTCAATGGGTCTGCTTGGGAACTCGATAAAGAAACTCAGCAATACTATTTGCATTTATTTTCTAAAAAACAACCTGATTTAAACTGGGAGAACGAAGAAGTACGAAATGCGTTATATAATACTGTGAATTGGTGGCTAGATAAAGGGATCGATGGGTTTCGTGTCGATGCGATTAGTCACATTAAAAAAGACAATTCGTTTGCAAATATGCCCAATCAAGGAAAAGCTCCATATGTTCCTGCATGGGAAAAATATATGAATGTTCCAGGAATTATGCCGTTTTTAGAAGAATTAAAGAAAGAGACTTTTGCAAAGTACGATATTATGACAGTCGGTGAAGCAAATGGTGTTGGAATTGATGAGATTCATGGATGGGTAGATGAGAAACAAGGGAAATTCAATATGATTTTTCAGTTCGAGCATTTGAGTTTATGGGATGCAGAAAAGAAGAAGTTGGATATTCCAGGGCTCAAAAGTGTTTTGACTCGATGGCAAAAAGCATTAGAAGGAAGCGGCTGGAATGCTTTATTTATAGAAAATCATGATAAGGCGCGTAGCGTTTCTACTTGGGGAAATGATCAGGCATATTGGAAAGAAAGTGCTACTTCATTAGCAACAATGTACTTCTTTATGCAAGGAACTCCGTTTATTTACCAAGGACAAGAATTGGGAATGACTAATGTCCAGTTCCAATCAATTGCGGATTATAATGACGTGGCTAGTAAAAGTCTATATACATATAGACTAAGCCAAGGAGATTCGCATGATCAAGTGATGGAAACTATTTGGGCAACGAGCCGTGACAATGCGCGAACACCGATGCAATGGTCTGACGCTGAAAATGCAGGATTTACAAAAGGAACACCATGGTTAGGTGTGAATCCGAACTACACAGAAATTAATGTAGAGACACAGGAAAACGACCCGAACTCTATATTAAATTATTATAAAAATATGATTAGCTTACGTAAAACAAATCATATTTTCACTTATGGAAATTATGATTTGGTGTTAAAGGAACACACGACACTTTATGCATATACTCGTACGTTTAACGAGGAAAAAGTAATCGTATTAAGTAACTTATCAAAGGAACCAATTGAAGTAGCTGAAGTGCAAGGCATTATCTATAAGCGACCGAATTTACTGCTTTCAAACTTAAAGGTTAACGAGCACGAAGAGATCACAACAATCCATCTAGCACCTTACGAAGCGAGAATTTATAAAATATAAAAAGCACGTTTTGTCCTCGGACAAAACGTGCTTTTTATTTAGTAACCAGGTTTTTTTAGAATTTTAAAGATGTTAGTCTTGTAGTCTTCCACGCCCGGTTGATCGAATGGATTGATGTCGAGAAGGTAAGAACTAAACGCACAAGCCATCATATAAAAATATAAAAGGTGGCCGATATGTTGTTCATCTAGTTGTTCTATCGTAATTGTGAGTTGGGGCACGCCTCCGTCCAGGTGAGCGGTAGCGGTTGCTTCATGACATGCCATATTAAATTCGTGAAGAGATAGACCACTTAGATAGTTCAGTTCATCCCCGTTATTTTCTGCTTCAAAAACCATTAAGTCACTTGGGACACTTTTCACCATTAAAAAAGATTCGAATAACATGCGTTTTCCATCTTGGATGTACTGACCTAAGGAATGTAGGTCGGTTGAATAAAGGACAGATGCTGGAAAAATTCCTTTCCCTTCTTTTCCTTCACTTTCTCCAAATAATTGCTTCCACCATTCTTGTACATAAGTTAACTTTTCATCAAACGTTGCCATGATTTCGACTGGGTATCCTGTATTGTACAAATGGTTTCGAATAACTGCATATTGAATGGCACTATTTGACTTTGTATCAAATACTCCAAATTCCTGCTCTGCTATTTTTGCCCCATTGATTAGTTTTTCGATATCGTAACCTGCTGCTGCGATAGGTAACAAACCAACTGCCGTGAAAACAGAGTATCGTCCTCCAATATTACCTGGTACGACAAAGCGTCGATAACCTTTTTCGATAGCAAGTGAGCGTAACGCTCCTTTTTCTTCATCTGTTGTAACGAAGATGCGGGATGTAGCTTGATCTCCATACCGTTTTTCCATGTACTGCTGTAAAAAGCGGAAAGCAATAGCAGGCTCTGTGGTTGTTCCTGATTTTGAAATGATATTTAATGTGACCTCTTTATTGTCTAAATATGTAATCAGTTCCTTTAAGTATTCGCCACTTACTAGATGGCCAGCAAAAATAACTTCTAAGTCGGTTTGTTTTTTGAATGGTGTAGAAAGAGCTTCAATGACTGCTTTCGAACCTAGATAGGAGCCACCTATACCAATAACAACTAGCACATCCGAAGTCGAGCGAATGTGTTTTGCAGTTTCTTTTATATCTTCTAGAAACTCCTGATTGATAGTGCTCGGCCAATCTACCCACCCTAAATATTCGGCCCCTTCTGCAGATTTAGTATGAATTCCTTTGTGAATAGCTTTTAATTTACTTTCCAATTCAGATGTAAGAAGTTGGTTGTAATCTCCTGAATAATTAACTGAAATGTTCATGAATATATCTCCTTTTACAAAAATTTGTCTATCTTTTATTTTACCATCAAACAGTAAAGAAACCGCTTAAAATGGTACACATTCCTTAGATTAGTAAGTTCAAAGATAGCCCTACTATAATTCTCTAAATATTTTTAATTAGATTTTCTAAATATGGTCCAGATGTTATCATTTTAGTCCCATACCAAAACATTTCACCGTCTACTAATACGATCTTTGTGTTAGGAAGAAATGCTTGGAATTCTGCTAGATGTTTTTCTTGAAAAGGAAATGGTTCGGAAGCGAGCAAAAGGACATCTAGGTTGGCATTTGCCAGTTCCTCTTTTGTCACCGCAGGATACCTAGAATCTTCTTTTTCAAAAGGATTACGGAAACCTAGTTTAAGTAATACATCATTTATATAAGTAGTTCCTCCAACGACCATATATGGTTTACGCCAAATAACATATGCAGCTTTTCGATATTGCTTATGCTGAATGGAAGCGAAGGATGATTTGCAGGAAGTAATGAGCATATCTGCAGCTTGTTCCTTGTTCGCCAGTTCTCCAAGTGTTTGTAAAAATCGGTAAGCATCCTGTATGGATTGAACCTCCATAACGAAAACTGGGGCAATTTTTTCGAGTGCACGCACGATGTCTTCCGTGTTTTCTTCTTTTTCAGCTAAAATGAGATCTGGCCGTAGCTCACGTATTTTATCTATATTTACTTCTTTTGTGCCCCCCACAATAGGCACGTGCTCTACAATTCCTTTTGGGAAAATACAATATCTCGTTCGACCTACTATCTCATTCTCAAGACCTAGAGCGAAGAGTGTTTCCGTAATTGCTGGACAAATCGAAATGATCCTTTTTGGTGGGGTGGAAATGTGCATTTTTCTCCCAAGATAATCGGTTATAAGATGTGTCATCAAATTCCTCCCTTACTAATTCTAATTCGTTATCAATTGAAGGTTATCCTTTTTTAAGCAAAAATTTCTTTGACAAGTATATCGTCAGTTGATATAGTTTTTATATCAGCTGACGATATATCAGGAGGCGATAGGAGGAATACTTATGGGACAGAACAATCCGCCGTTAACAGAGGGTGTGTATTATATTTTGTTATCACTTTATGAACCGCGACATGGTTATGGCATTATGCAACTCACAGAGGAACTAAGTAATGGCCGTGTTCGGCTTGGGGCCGGAACAATTTACGGTGCGATTAAAACATTGATCGACCGGAAATGGATTGTTACATTCGATGAAGATGGACGCAAAAAAGAATACATTATTACAGGTTTAGGGAAATCAATTATTCAGTCAGAAATAAAAAGACTACATGAACTGTATGAAAATGGCCTACAAATAACGAAGGGAGAGAAATCATAATGAAAAAAGTAAAATATCGTTTTTATGTGGATTATGAAAAAGAAGAACAGTGGGTAAATGAGATGGCGCAGAATGGCTGGCATTTTAAAAAAATTATGGTCTTTCGATATACACTTGTGAAAGGTGAGCCTGGAGCTTATATTTATCGTAATGAGTTGCTCGCGGGGCTTGCTTTGAAAAACAAAAATGATTATTTAGAATTTTTAAAGGAAAGTGGAATTGAGGTTGTGAATAAATTTGGAGGCTGGGCGTACTTTCGGAAGAAAGCTGCGGAAGGACCTTTCGAAATTTATACAGATACTTCATCCAAAATTTCTTACTATAATCGTATACTTAATCTTTTTACTGTTCTATTTCTTGGTAATCTTATTATGGGTATTTTTAACTTAATGGTTTCAGATCATGCTTCATACCGGGGTACAATCAGTTCGACAGCTGGTATATTCGGTATAGCAACTGCTATTCTCATATTAATACCGAATATTAAAATATACCGACGCAAAAATGCGATAAAAGAACAGCAACAAATATTTGAGGAATAGATAAAATGTTTTCTTTAAGTAGCGAAACTACTTAAGAGACAACCTTTTTAAAAAGATAAGAAACTACCATGGCTCCCGTTTCACGTGAGCCACCATCTACCACGAAAAAGCTAATTTCTACTTTCAACCGGCATTATTTTGATTGTCATTGGATATCCTATTAATTTTTAAATATGAGTAAAGCTGCTGTGTTCATACAAATGTATATGAAATTGATATACTAGAAATCTAGTATTAACTTAACCTTACAAGGGCTTGATCTAATTTGTTTTTTTCTTTTTCGGTACACTGTATACAGGAATCAGTGGGCAGATGATTCGAATTGGTGGAAACTGAAAAAGTAGATAGTATCCATTAATAAGGAAGAGCAGAGCGGACGAAATTGTATCTTCGTCCGCTTTTAAAAAAGTAGAATAGGATTTATTCACTCATTATCCAAACCTTATGTACCTTGTCTCTATCAATTTCAAGAGGGCGACGGACAAACATCCGCCACAAGATTACCGAAAAAAGAGGATCTGGAAGTGACGCAGTCACATCCAGATCCTCTTTGAAATTCTTCATTAATAGTGTAGCCGATGTTTAGTCCAAATCACTCGGGAATTGGTGATGACCAGGTGCCCTTAATGGAAGCTAGTGTTTTTTGAATTAAGTTTATATTATGCTTGCTATAAGGTGTTTATTTTTCTACCGCTTTAGCTGCAGATTTTCCACCAGTTGTACGCTTTAGGAATAAGGATAGAATAAACGCTACAACAGCAATACCAGTAGAAACTAAAAATGAATCGTTAATACCTGAAATCATCGCTTCCATTCCAACATGTTGTTGCAATTGTTGTAAAGCTTCTCCTGTAGGAGAAGTCGTTAACTTAGCTGTGGCTTCGGTCATCATTTCTTGTATATGGGTTGTCGTGCGATTCGACATTATTGTAACAAGTAAGCTAGCCCCGATAGCTCCAGAAACTTGTTGAATGGTACTGTTCATAGCTGTACCGTGTGGTGTTAGAGCTGGTGGTATTTGATTTAAACCGTTTGTCATAATTGGCATCATAACCATAGAAATACCAAGCATACGGATCGAATAAATAACAACTAAATGAGTATAACCTGTTGAATCTGTTAACAGGCTAAATAAGTATGTTGTAACAATCACTATTGCTAAACCTACATATGCCAATATTTTAGGACCAAATTTATCGAAGATTCTTCCTGTTATTGGCATCATAATCCCCATTATTAGAGCTCCTGGTAACATGAGTAAACCAGAATCCATCGGAGAAATACCACGAATACTTTGAAGGTAAATTGGCATTAACAGCATAGCCGAGAACATTGCTATACTTAATGTAACTGAAATGGCAGAAGATAGAGCAAACATTGGATACTTATATACTCTAAAATCTAACATTGGTTGGCTCAATTTGAATTGTCTTAGAATTAAAGTAACTAAAGACACGACTCCAACAATAATTGTTAAGTAAACACTAGGAGTAGACCAACCATGATTACCGGCTGTACTAAATCCATATAAAATACCACCGAAGCTTAAAGCCGATAAAACAACTGATAGCGCATCAATTTTATCATTGCTTTTCTCTTTTTTATCTTTTAATTTAAAGAATCCTAAAACCCACACTAGAATCATAATTGGAATCATCATTAAGAACAACACAGACCAATCATAGTGTTGGATAACCCAACCGGATAGTGTTGGTCCTATAGCGGGTGCGAAAATCATTACAATCCCGAACATTCCCATAGCAGAACCACGTTTTTCAGGAGGGAAACTTGTAAATAGTACAGTCATTAATAGTGGCATGATTAATGCTGCTCCAGAACCTTGTATCATACGAGCAGCTAATAAAACTGGGAAGTTTGGTGCAAATCCACCGATTAATGTACCAACTATGAATAATCCCATAGCAGTTAAGAACAAACGTCTGGCTGTATTTTTTTTAATTAAGAATGCAGTAGTAGGAATAATAATACCATTCACTAACATGTAACCAGTCGACAACCATTGTACCGTTGAAGCACTGACATCAAATTCTTTCATAATGGCAGGTAAAGCGACATTCAAAAGTGTATTACTTAATAGAGCTACGAAAGCTCCAGTCATTAGTATTGCTAACAAACCATATGGAGGTTTTGTTTGTTTTTCAGGCATTTAGTATTCTCCTTTTATTTTTATATACTAATAGTTCATTTGCGAACCTTTAGTTTGGCAAAATTTATATTACACCTATGAAACTCAATTAGCAAGAAAAATATACTAGGTGTATAAAAATATACTAGTGGTATAAGTGACCTGTGATATAATGGTTAGAATGATTAATATCTAAAGGAGTACAAGCGATGAATAAGAAAAAAAGGAATGTCATAGATAAAGCGCATGAATTATTTATTGAACAAGGCTATCACGCTACGTCCATTCAAGATATTTTAGATCATAGCGGTATTTCAAAAGGGTCATTTTATAATTATTTTTCTTCCAAAAGTGAACTGTTTAAAGCTGTGTTTAATCTTATTCTAGAAAATATGCAAATAGAGAGAGACAAGCTACTCATTGGAGAAGAAGTTAGTGACATTAATATTTTCAAAGAGCAGATCAGTTTTATAATGAAATTAAATAAAAAAAACAAGTTAAATCAATTGATCGACGATGTGCTGGTATCAAGTGATCCAGATCTTATTAAATTCATAAAACAGTTCAAACTTTTATTTTTACATTGGGTATATGAACGTTTTTTAGATATTTTTCCTCGTGATAAAGAAATCTATTTGATGGACTGTGCAGTTATTTTTACGGGTGTAGTGCAAAATATTCTTTATATGAGTCATACTTTGAAAACAACTTTTAAAATGAAGGAAATAGTTAACTATTCGATGGATCGAGTAATTACAATTTTAGAAGATATTAGTACAAAGGGCGTTCACTTATTCGAATCCGAAAAGTTAAATACATTATTGCCTCAATCGGATTATAATGATTTTTTTAACAATGAATTTTCATTTTCCACATTAAACTTAAAAAAGGTAATTGAGAAGGGATTAGTTATTGAGGGAAAAAGAATGACAACTTATTTAAACTTGTTGTATTTTATCCAAGAGGAAATAATGAACAATAAAGAACCAAGAAAATTTTTAATTGAGAGTGCCTTATCTACGTTAAAAAGGACTGAGGAACTAAGCAATTTAAAAGAGTTTCTACAATATGAGCAAATTTTAGCGAATATGAAGTATTATCCGATATCCTAATAGTATTTACTTATAAAGCAAAAAAGCTGTTTAACTAAGAGAAAATCCTAGTTAAACAGCTTTATTCAATTATATTTGTAGTTTGCTAACTAATTAGGTTTCGCAAATGGTTCGACTTCGAGACAAATAAGTAGAATCTGAATAAGTTCATATGGTAAGATACTGAATGGTTAAGAAAACCCAACTATAGTAAACAATTTGGAGGAATATATAATGAATATATTAGTAGTAAAAGCAAATAACCGTCCAGCGACAGAAGCTATATCAAGCAAAATGTATGAAACATTTATGGAAGAAGTAAAGAATGCACAGGACCTTAACGTAACAACTTTCGACGTGTTTGCAGAGGACATGCCTTACTTTGGTCAAGACTTATTCAACGCATTTGGGAAAATGCAAAACGAACAAGAATTATCAAATGTGGAGCAACGTATTTTAGCTGCCAAACAAAAAGCAATGGATGCTTTATCAGCTGCTGATGTAGTTGTTTTCGCTTTCCCACTTTGGAACTTAACAATCCCAGCAGCATTACAAACATTTGTTGATTATACGTATCAAGCTGGTTTTGCATTTAAATATAGTCCAGAAGGTCAATTAATTAGTTTAATGCCTGAGAAAAAAGCCATTATCCTAAGTGCACGTGGTGGAATTTACTCTACTCCAGAAACAGCGCCGATGGAAATGGCTGCTACTTATATGCGCAATGTATTTGGAGGCGTATTCGGAATGTCAGTGGAAGAAGTAATTATCGAAGGTCACAATGCAATGCCAGATAAAGCAGGACAAATTGTTGCAGAAGGTCTTGAAAAAGTAACTGCAGTTGCAAAATCATTATCAGCAGAAACAGTTAAAGCGTAATATAAAATAAGTAATCCCTCTTTGTTTATAAAAACAGAGAGGGATTTTTTATATGGACTTCCTTCCACGGTCATTTCCCTTTAGGAAGAGGGATCATTCTTTTATTTAAGTGTACTAAGTATGGTTAAAAACTGAATCCGTTGTTCATCTGATAAAGGCTCCAGTAATTTTTCTGCGGCTTCACTCATACCTGCACGAGATTTCTTTATTAGTGGTAGTGCCGCTTCGGTTAATTGCAGTAATGTAGCTCGGCGATCTTCGGGATCTGGCAGACGAATGAGCAGTTCTTCTTTTTCAAGGGTATCAACATATTGCGTAACAGTTCTAGGTTGTATTCCAATTTGTTTGGCAATATCATTCATTCGGATATTCGGATTTTCTTCAAGGACGATGAGAAATCTGAGCCTTGGTCCTGTTAAGTAATCAGGAATCCCATAATTAGCAATATGTTTTTCGAATTGTTGGTGTAAAAGGTGATTTGTTTTAAAAAGTATTTGTAATAGATCGCTTGCTGTAGGGGCTTTTGATTGTACCATAGATGACATTCTCCTTGACGCATTTTTATATACTGAGTATACTCAGTATATTAAGTTTGTGAGTATACTCAGTAAATATCATATTACGTCATTAAACAATTTATTTAAAGATAAAAGATCATAAAAATAAAAAAGAGGAAGTGTTGCAAGGTGATGAACGAGATGGAAGCAGTTCGTTATAGTGAATTCGGTGGTCCTGAAGTATTGAAGGTAGAGCGGGTGAAACGACCAGAGCCAAAGGAAGATGAAGTGCTTGTTCGAGTTCATTCCTCAGGTGTTTTGCCTATTGATTGGAAAATACGTCAAGGATGGATGCCAATGCCAGTGCACTTTCCTGTAATTCCAGGTAGCGCATTTGCAGGAGTAATTGAAAAAGTAGGAGCGAGTGTTACCGAGTTTAAAGTAGGGCAAGAGGTATTTGGACGTACTTCAAATGGGTCTTACGCAACTTATACGACTGTTTCAATCGATACAATTGCATTGAAATTAGAATCGATTGGTTTCAATGAAGCTGCAGCCATATCAGGTGGTGCAACGACTGCTTGGCAAGTGTTATTCAATGATGGCAATGTAAAAGCAGGAGATCGAGTTTTGATTCACGGGGCTGCAGGTGGGGTTGGGTTGTTTGCGATTCAGTTTGCAAAGTGGATGGGAGCTCACGTGACGGCCACAGCCGGCCCAACCAATTTGGAATACGTCCGTTCTATAGGTGCAGATATGGTTATTGATTATACTTCAACTCAATTTGAAAAGGTCGTTCAAGATATGGATTTCGTGCTAGACACCGTTGGAGGAGAGACGCTTGAAAAATCCTGGTCGGTCATTAGAAAAGGTGGAGTGCTAATTTCAATAGCAGGTCAACCATCTTTAGAGAGAGCTCAAGAAAAGGGAGTTAGATTAATAAAACCAAGCCGAGCATTTGCTAAAAAAGATTTGGAAACTATTGCGCAACTAATGGATGAAGGTAAGGTTAAAGGATTTGTTGGACAAAAGTTTTCGTTACATGAAGCTGCACAAGCTCATGAACTTAGCCAACGTGGGCATGGACGCGGACGAATCATACTACAAATTGTTGAATAATAAAAAATTCATTATGATACCAGGATCTAATAGAGTTGTGTTAGAACCTGGTATCGAGTATTCCTAGTTAAACAAATGGATTATAAAAACGACCATCATTTATGAACATGAGCATAACCATTAATACGAAAAAAAGAAAAGTAATGAAAATAGAGATAAAGTCTCTCGTTTTAAATTCCTTATAGCCATACCATGTTCGTTTTTTCAACTTTCCGAAGCTACGCAAGTCCATCGTATTACTAACAGTTTCTATGCGGTCTAAACTAGAAAAGATAAGTGGAAAAATAATAGAACCAGCATTTTTAATGCGTTTCCCCAATTTTTCATTTCGAGACATATCTACACCACGGGATTGCTTGGAACGGGCGATCGTTTTGAAATCGCGCTGGATATCTGGAATATACCGTAAGGCAATTGATACCGAATAGGCTAGGCGATAGCTTACGCCTACACGATTTAATGATGCTGCGAATTCACTTGGATGTGTTGTCACAAGGAATAGTAACGCAGGAGGGATGACTGCAAAATATTTCAATGTAATGTTTAATTGATAAAATAACTGTTCTAATGTAATTGAATAGCGTCCAATTGATCCGGTAATCGGATGAGAAGTTCCATAGATCACTGTTCCATGCTGAGGTGCAAACAAATAAATTGCAAAATTGTTTAGCAATAGAAAAAATAAAATGAATCCTAGTACAAAGCTAATTTCTTTCAGTTTTATTTTTGACATGTAAAATAAAACAAAACTTGCAAACAATATGAACAATAGAAACCGAGTATCATATGTAAACATCACAGCAGATGACCATAGAAGAAAACAAATTAGTTTTGTTGCTCCTGTTAGACGGTGAACGATCGAGTCTCGCTCAATATAGCTCAGTAGTTCGTTGTTCACTAGCACGCACCTCCCGATCATATTGAATAAATTGCTCAACAAAATGTGAAGGGTCCGAGACGTTATAATGTTTCGCTAGTTCATATAATGAAGACTCTTTTAAATTTGCTTCTTTAATAAGCTCAGGGTTCGATAAAATATGAGCCGGGGAATCGTCCGCTAAAATCTCCCCACTAGATAATACAATTGCGCGATTTGTATATTCCGTCATTAAATGCATATCATGCGTAATGAGAATAATAGCTATTCCATTCTTAGTAAGTTCCTCTAAAAACGTCATTAATTCTGTTGTGTGCTTATAGTCTTGACCTGCAGTCGGTTCATCCAGCAACATAATAGCAGGCTCCATCACTAAGATTGTTGCTATAGACAATCGTTTTTTCTGACCGTAGCTAAGAGCCGAAATGGGCCAATTTCTAAATGGATATAGACCGCAAACTTTCAGTGTATCTTCTACTCGTGCTTTAAGTTCAGCCTCTGAAACATTTTTTTGAGCTAGGCCAAATGCCACTTCTTCAAATACAATTTGCTTTGAAAACATATGATTTGGATTTTGTAATACAAATCCTACTCGCTGTGCACGTTCTTTTATGGAGTCCTTTTTAGCGTCGATGTTTCCGAAATAAATGATACCTTCATTTGGTTTTTCAAATCCACAAATAAGTGAGGAAAGAGTCGATTTACCTGCACCATTTGCACCGACAAGACTAATCATTTCACCTTTATGTAATTTAAATGAAACGCTTTTTATGATATTTGTTTTATTAGGGTAGTGAAAACTTATATTTTCTAAAGATAATACTGATTCTGTCTCATGTACTTTTTGGGTTGTAGAATGGTCACTCGCATGCCAATTTGCTAATTTTTCTTGAAATGCTTCTTTTACTAACTCTTCTACGTTGGTTAATGCCATCTCTTTTGTTAGCTCACAGCCAGCATATTTTAAAGCTTTAATGTAGAGTGGCTCGCGAATCCAATTTTCTGCCAATAGAGGTCCGGCAAGCACTTCATTTGGTTTAACATCTGCGATGATTTGCCCGTGATTCATCAAAATAATACGATCCAATGGCTGCGATAATACATCCTCAAACCGATGTTCCACAATAATTATGGTTTTATTCGACTCTTTTTGAAGCTTGTCGATTAATGCCATTGTCTTTTTTCCAGAAGCGGGGTCAAGGTTTGCTAGTGGTTCATCGAATAATACAACTTCAATATCATTTACAAGAACACCAGCTAACGCTACTCGTTGTTTTTGACCACCCGATAATTCATGGATCCGTGCATTCAAATGGGAAGACATTTGGACAAGTTCAGCTGCTTTTTGCACATGGTCTTTCATCTCTCTAAGAGGAACGGCATTATTTTCTAAAGAGAAAGCAATATCTTCAGCAACTGTCAGCCCGATGAACTGCCCATCTGTATCCTGAAGGACGGTACCGACTGTTTGTGAAATAGAAAAGAGGTCGAGCTCACGTGTCTCTTTTGCATTAATCTTAAGGTTGCCTGATATTTCTCCTTTGTATGCAAAAGGAACAAGCCCGTTCAAACAATGAACGAGCGTGCTTTTTCCGGAACCAGAAGGGCCGACTATGCAAACTTTTTCCCCTTCATGAATAGTTAAGTTTATATTGTGGAGCGTAGGTTTCGATTGGCTATCATATTGAAAGCTAAAATCTTGAAACTCGATAACTGGTTTTCTCATGTATATCTCCTTACTTATTTAATCCTCGTAGCTTAGACTTCCTTTTTTCGTTCTTGTTTTTGCATAAGCAGTTAACAAAATTGTTCCGAGTACAGCAACAGTTCCGATATTCCAAATACCTGCTGCAATACCTTGTGTAAATACTTTATTTGCAGGTTCTGCGTAAATTAATATATCAAGTCCTGGTGCAACTAAGAACCAAGCAATTGCTTGAACAATTATTTGAACGATGTTAAACATGATAATTTTTTTAAGTCCAAATTCGCCATCTTCAACCGAAAAATATTTGTAGAATACACCAATGCCAAGCCCAACAAATGCCGAAGTAATTACCCAACTCCACCAAACAGAACCATATGAGGTCAAATCATTCAATGCATGACCGATTAAACCAACAAACAAACCTGCAATTGGACCAAAAAGAACAGCAATAAGTGCTAAAAATGCATAAGCGGTTTGAATTGTCGTATTTGGAATCCCAGTAGGAATCGCCACAAATTTTGCTAAAATAAGAAACACAGCTGCGCCAATACCAATGGCAACGACTGTCTTTGTAGAAAAAATAGACTTCTTCATTCATCATTCTCCCTTAATTTTTATATTTATTTTATCAGGAATCACAAATTAGTTATATACAACTTGAGGTACTTTAAGAATTTTTACTTCCCAGTTAACTCCAGTACCAATACCATAAGTTTCTGCAAAAGACTGCTGGTTGATGGCAATGGCAATATTATCTAAGGAATTTACATACAAGAGGGGCTCGCCAATAGAAGTAGCTGCAAACGAGCGTCCGTATGTTAATACGTTTTCGTAAATCGTACGACCATTTGTGGATATAGAGACTTGGAATGACTCTCCATAATCTGCATCCAATTGTTTAAATTGCACTCGACTAATATTTGTCCATAAATTTCCAAATGGGCGATCGATAATATCAACAATACCAGTGAATCCTTCATTTTCGAACTTCGAATCCATTAAAGGAAATTGGATTATGGATGATAAAGATAGAGATGGCCCTATCTCCTCGAATTGAATAAAACCAGATGCAAGTCGGGCACCTGTATAAGCATAAATATCTCGACCATGGAAAGTATGTGATTCTCCAGAGTTTGGTAGCCTATTTACTGTTTCGTCAATTTCGCGAATTTCCTTAATGCCGATGAATTTATTCACATGAGTTAACGTTCCGTTGTCTGGAGTTACGATATATTGGTTCTTCTCCGTTTTAACTACAACACTTTTCCGATCAGAACCAACACCTGGATCCACAATCGAAACAAAAACTGTTTGCTCGGGCCAATAATTAATCGTTTGTAATAGTCGATAAGAGGCTTCCCAAATATTATATTGTGGAATTTGATGTGTTAAATCGAAAATAGGCAAGCCGCGTTGAACAGAATTTGCCACTCCATGCATTGCACTAACAGCACCGTCGCTAATACCAAAATCTGATTGTAAAACTAATAAACCTTCTGTCATGCTAAACACTCTCCTATTGTTTTGTTTTGCTTGATGAGGATTGAAATAAAAAAATCCCGTCCTCATCAATCATTTAGATTGAAAAGGACGAGATTTTATACTCGTGTTACCACCTTTATTCGTCACTTACTCACATAAGCGACCTCTGCAAGTACAGAATTCTATCCAAATGAATTCTAAACTGTGGCATTGATAACGGGTACCAAATCCCGCTTACATCTCAAGCGCAAACAATTTGCGTGTTCAATGTAGAGCTCAGAGGCCATTGTTCAAACGGAGTTTTTCTGCTTCTTTTCAGCTACCGAAGCTCTCTTCAAAGAAATCCTACCATTTTACTTTTTCTCTTCATCGCTTTTACTTATAATACTGAATTTACTCTCAATTCATTAAAGTGTCAACTGATTTTTGGAATAATGAAAAAATGTATTAGTTGAAAAGTGAAAACTGGTTAAATCATTAATAACTAGGTAGTAGTTAGCGAATTATGTTTTTATTATATGCCCATTCCTCACGCAAAATACCTACTCGAATAGAATCATAATATTGACCATCATAAAAACGTACTTTTCGAATGCGTGCTTCCATTGTCATCCCTAACTTTTCCCCAACTCGAATCATGCGTTTATTACCTGACCATGTTGTATAGCCAACGCGAACGAGCGGCATTGTAGTGAACAAATGGTTCATCCAAAGTTTTAAAGCACGTGTCCCTAAACCTTTTCCCCAGCTCGGGGCTTCGTGAAAAACTATCCCCATTTCAAGCCATTTGGAAGGTTCATGTTCCCAATAATACGAAACAATTCCGCAAACTAGCCCAGCCACTTCAATAGCCCAGAAATTATCTCGTGCAACGTATGATTCTGCATTTTTCATAAACGTATCGTAAGGAATTGCTTTATGCTCATAATACGGTGCGTCCCACTTTTTCCATTCAGGCGATTCATCCTTAAAAGCTAATTCCCAAAGTCTAGGTAAATCCTCATTTTGAATTGGTCGAATTATTAACTCTTCATCTTGATAAAACATCATATTCCTCTTTTCATTCCATAGTTTTAGATTTATAAATTGGACTGAAAAGAGATAGCGAATGCCATTTACTTTTCAATCACCATTTGTACGTTTTTCATTTATAACACTCCTTTCAAGTATTTACATATGATTATATATTATTTTCAAAATTATAAGAACTTTAATTTAGCGTTTTACTATGTACGAATAAATTTTAAAGAAATTCTAGCTAATACTTGAGATCATGGGTAATACTTAGACAACTTAGGAAAAGTGTTTTCAATCACAATTAAAAGCAAAGTGATTATTGAATAGCAAGTTTTTATGTAGCGAAAAGTCTAGAAATAGGGGATGTCGCCTAATTAGTATGAAAAAAAAAGCTTTGCTAATACTATGTCATATATGAATTAATAGATGTTTGTAAACCTTTGCAATAATTTTATGATTTCGAATAAGGGCCAACGTATTGATTAATGAAAAAGAAGCGAGTAATATCTTTTTCATACCATTTGATACTATGAACATTTTTCTTGTATATGATCAGTAATATGGCCTGATCGTTTCTACCTAGTAACCGTAAAAGACTAGACTACAGGAAAGTTTGATTAAATTTTGTATGAAGAAGAGGGTAGTGTAAACTACTCTGTCTCTAAATCCCTTATTTTTCATTCTTTCTTTTTTGGGAAGTTATGAAAAGTAAGGGTTTTTTGATGTTTAAATTCACATCTAGGAGTTGCTTTTATGTATTTTTTGTTAAATCTTTTAGGCGTTTTTGTTGTCATGGGCGTCGTATTTTTATGTTCACCGAATAAGAAAGCGGTGAAATGGAGACCGATTGTATCTCTTATCATTGTTGAATTGCTCATTACATGGTTTATGTTAGGCACAACCATTGGTAGTTGGGTTATTAATAAGATTGGATCTTTCTTTACGTGGTTAATTTCATGTGCAAATGAAGGTATAGGTTTTGTTTTTCCAACTGCTATGGCAAATGAAACAGTAGACTTTTTCTTCAGTGCATTGCTTCCCATTATTTTTATCGTTACATTTTTTGATATTTTATCTTATTTTGGAATTTTGACATGGATTATTGATAAGGGTGGTTGGGTTATTTCAAAAGTGTCTCGTCTGCCCAAACTGGAAAGCTTTTTCTCCATTCAAATGATGTTCCTGGGTAATACGGAAGCGTTAGCTGTCATTCGCGATCAATTATCTGTTTTAAAGGACAATCGATTGCTTACTTTTGGAATTATGAGTATGAGTAGTATTAGTGGATCCATCCTTGGTGCATATTTATCAATGGTCCCAGCAGAATACGTATTTAGCGCCATTCCGTTAAACTGTTTAAATGCACTGATTTTAGTTAGTATTTTAAATCCAATTCATGTGAAAAAAGAAGAAGACATTATTTATGTACCGCCAAAATCAGAGAAAAAGGATTTCTTCTCAACGATTTCGAATAGTATGTTGGTCGGTATGAATATGGTTATCGTTATTTTAGCTATGGTAATTGGTTATGTAGCTCTTACAGCTGGCCTTAATGGGGTTTTGGGTGTTATTGTACATGGTCTTACGATTCAAAAAATCTTTTCCTTCATCTTTAGCCCATTTGCATTTTTGCTTGGTTTGACAGGACATGACGCCATGTATGTAGCACAATTGATGGGTATTAAATTGGCTACAAACGAATTTGTAGCTATGATGGACTTAAAAAATAACTTAGATACTCTTCCTCCACATACTATCGCTGTTGCAACAACCTTCTTAACGTCATTTGCGAATTTTAGTACAGTTGGTATGATTTATGGAACGTATAATTCAGTTTTATCAAAAGACAAGGCAGCCATTATTGGTAAAAACGTATGGAAGCTTCTCGTAAGTGGCATTGCTGTTTCATTATTAAGTGCAATGATTGTTGGTTTATTTGTTTGGTAATAGAACAGAAAAAGGTAACTCGAAACATTCGAGTTACCTTTTTCTGTTGGGATGAAATACAATGCAAAGTAAAAAATAAGAAGGAAATAAACTACTGGTGACGAACTTGTAATAAAGGAGATTTAACAATAAAAGTTGGGAGAAGAGATATGTTCGTTAAAAAAGACATTTTAATTAAGAATACTAGAAATGATATTGAGCGTGTGAATCGAGTTTTAGGAAGGTACAAGCATCATGGTGGAAAAGAGTTTGTACAAAATACATTTTTTATAGAAGCTAAAAACGAATCAATACTATCGACTTTAAAGACTACTAACTTAAACGAATGTAGAAACAAATGAAAGCGACAATAATAAGAAATATTTTAGGAGTTGCTGCATTTCCACTAACGGTTTGGAATTTAGCAATGAATCAACTAAATAAAGTTGCCCCACCAGGTCAAATAATACAAACAAAGCATTCGGAAGTGCACGCTATTGTAACAGGAGAAGGTGAAGTTACAGTTATTTTAGAAGCAGGCTTGGGTTCAGTGTCAATTGATTGGTGCTACGTTCAACCAGAGATTTCAAAGTTTGCTAAAGTTATTTCCTACGATAGAGGAGATTATGGTTGGAGTCGAACGAAGAGAATGACACTTTCGTCACTGGATAGTGTGGAAGAATTAAAAGAAGTATTGGAGAATTTGAATATACAACCTCCTTACATATTGGTTGGTCATTCATTTGGAGGACTCTCTATGAGATTGTTTGTCAGTATGTATCCTAATGATGTTACAGGCTTAGTATTAGTAGATGCAGTTCATGAAAATCAATATGTCACTGGTAATCAAAACAATAAATTTCGAAGGCTAGTCACGTTTGGCTATGCAACTTCATTAATGGGGCTGCCAAGGATATTGAAACAGAAAGTTGGTAGAAAATTTTTAGTGAAGGAGTATGCCCGACACTTAAAATATATCGGATATACTTTAGGAGCATATAAGTCTATGTACAGAGAGTACAGAGATAGTTCCATTTCTGCGAAACAATTAATGGAAGCAAAACCACTACGTGATGACTTATCTATTAAGGTAATAAGTGCCGAGAATAATTCGGAGCAATGGAAGAAACGGCAAATGCTTTTGTCGAAATTAACGAACAAGACAGAACATATTCAGACTAAAACAGGGCATTCAATACACTTAGAAGACCCGAGAATTGTCATTAAGTGCATTACTAATTTGATAAAAGAAAGTAGTGGTTAATACCTTATGCGGATTCTTCAAAACGTAATAGAAGAAATTAATCAACTAGAAAAAATAGATCGACCGTATATTATCGGTATGGATGGATTAAGTGGTTCAGGTAAAACGACATTATCTGAAAAGATAAAGGAAGAGCTAATGAATGAAGGATTTCAAGTTATAGTTATCCATATTGATCATTTAATAGTAGAACGTGCGAAAAGGTATAACACGGGCCATCCTGAGTGGTATGAATACTATGCACTTCAATGGGATGTGCAATGTATCAAAGAAAACCTCTTTAAAGCAGTTCATCAAAAATCAAATCATCTTTATCTACCATTTTATGATTTCGATAAAGATCAATCCTATTCTCAGAGCATTAACATAGGACAATGCTCGATCATTTTAATTGAAGGAGTCTTCCTACAAAGGAATGAATGGAAAAGCTTTTTCGATTTTATGATTTACTTGGATTGTCCAAGGGATATGCGGAACGCCAGGGTTTTACAAAGGGATGCATACATAGGAGATATGAATGAGCGATTAAAAAAATATGAACGAAGGTATTGGAAAGGAGAGGAATACTATCTACTAGAAGTAGACCCTCTCAAAAAATCAGATATTATTATAAGGAATCTATAAAAAACGAACTCCCATCCAATAGGATTAGGAGTTCGTTTTAAATAAATCAAGGTGTCGTGAGTTTTGTGTTAGGTACGAGTAGTTTAGGATTTTAATGTTCCTTTTTCAACTGTACTAGTCTTTTGTTACCTTAAATGAGATAACCATTTTTTGTAGTTCCTCGGCCATATTTGCCAAGTTGTCCGAGGATGCTGAAATTTCCTCCATTGTAGCTAGTTGTTCTTCTGCACTTGAAGCGACGTTTTGCGTGTTTAAAACAGCTTTTTCTGCGTTGTTGGATACTTCCGTAATATGAAATGCAAGTGATTTCGCATTTTCGGTAATACTTCCAATGGAAGCAGACACTTCTTCCATTTGCTTAGAAACTTCACTAGCTGAATGATAAATTTTTTCAAATGATTCACCTGTATTATTGACCAACAACATGCCTGTTTCGACATCTTCCGTACATTTTTCCATTGAACTCACAGCGCTATTAGTGTTTCCTTGAATATCGCGGATTAAGGAAGTGATATGATCAGCTGATTTTCTCGATTCTTCTGCTAATTTTCTAACTTCATCTGCTACTACAGCAAATCCTTTACCGTGTTCACCAGCACGTGCGGCCTCAATTGCTGCATTTAGCGCCAATAAATTTGTTTGTTCCGATATATCCGATATAACTCCCACAATTTTTTCAATTTCTCCTGAGCGAACTCCTAATGATTTAATAATATTAGCGGAACGAAGAACGGATTCATTTACAGTATTCATTTGTAGAATCGTATTTTTAATGGCTTCATTTCCTTTTTCTGATTCTAAAGAAGTGACTTTAGAATTGCTAGAGACATTGGAAATTGACTCTGAAATATTCATAATATTAGCTTCCATCTCTTTTACAGATAGAGAAGCATCTTCTGTTCCCTTCAAAGAACTGTCAGATCCCGTTGCTAATTCCATACTAGACTCTGCAATATGCTCTGCAGCATGATTTGTTTGCTCTGCACTTGCCATAAGCTCCTCTGAAGAAGCGGCAACTTGCTCAGAAGATTCACGTACCTGTTTAATCAATTCTTTTAAATGAAATAGCATTTCATTAAATGAGAGAGCAAGAACACCTATTTCATCTTTCGATTGATATTTGCTCTGGACAGTTAAATCCCCATTTTCCGCTTCCAGCATTAATAATTTCATTTCATTGACAGGACGAATGATTAACTTTGTAATTACCCAACTAATTAAAACAGATACTAAAATAGCAATGGCAATAATGGAAACAAGTAAGGTAATAGAAGCTAAAGCTTCATCTTTGTTTGATTTATAGAAGTCCTCTGCATACTTACTATTGAACTCAATAAGTTGCGAATTTACATCAATTAATTTAATAGCAATTGGCTCTAATTGTTTTAAGTAAATTTCATAAGCTTCTGCGCTTTTATTTTGTTTTGTTAATTCAATGATATTATTTAATCGATTTTGATAATCTTTCCGTAGACCGTCGTATGTATCGAACATTTGTATGACTACAGGGATATTCGCATTATATTGTCCTCTAAATTGATCAATTTCTTGTTGCTCTGTATTTATCTTCGAAAGTAACTCCTGCTTTTTTGTATTATCCTTAGAAATGATTAACTCTAAAACCGATGCATTAACATTTTGCTGACTCGATTTCATGTTAGATACGATTTCAATTGGAACTACATTCCAATGATATACGCTTTCTATGTTATTACTTAGTTTGGATATTTGCCAAAGACTAATACCTCCAATAATTAATAAACTTAAAGTTGTAATGGAAGTTAGTAGCAACATCTTTTTTGTGATCCTCAAATTTTTAATCCATTTCATTAATGACACCCACCTATTATTATATGTAATTTCAAACTTTACAGAAGGTCTAACGAATTTTTATTCAGAACTATTTGAAGCTTGTTAGATATGTAGTGACTAACGAAGTTTACTTTAAACTACTGATTTTTGAATCTATTCGCTAATTTCCTGAGTAAGTCAAGCTATATGAGGAGAAGAGTTACATAAATGCATCATTAGTTTAGAGTGAACATTCTCAAAAGTTGTTACTTTTTTATCAATTTTGAACTTCGAATATAAGCAAATACTGGACAAAATAACTATATCATTAATGAATTAGTCTGACAATGAAGTTTTTTATATGGATTTTATGGAATTATCTATGAACATCAACGATTCTCTGTGCTATTACTAGAGGATAGTAGTTAAGTTTACTTATGAAGGTGATTCGAATAGCATCCACGTAATTTAATGAAAAAGTGATGTATTTATTAAATAAATCACTCAGCACAATAAAGAAATAATTGATATATAGAGCACTCGCTTCATTTACAATTCCAGATTGTGTATGTATCGAGTGCTTTTTATTTGCGCTTATATTCTACAGAGTAAATATTTTTACGTTTAAAAGAAATAATCATTGCATTTAAAAGTAAAATAAATTACTATTAAAAGTAAGGATGGTGAGTGACTTGGATGAAATTAGACTGAATGTAGCTTTACTGAGAAGAAAGGTACCAAATTTAACGACCGCAGCTAAATCGATTGGGATTCGTCCAGCAACAGTATCTAATTTATGCACGGGGAAAATTGATTTAGGAAAAGCGGAAGTAAAAACACTTGTTGGTCTTGCGACGCTTGCGAATTGTACGGTGGATGAATTAATCATACGAGGGGAGAAGTTGAATATGATTGAAACGCAAATTAAAACGTTGGATTTCTTTGCACCACTAGTAAAAGGAGGGACGACTGGAATAGTTGCTCGTCCGGGTATGGGGCAACTGGTTATTCTTGCTGAACTAATGCATCGATTTAAAGATACTGATTACACGACAGTCTTTTTATTACCAACAACTGAGTATAGTGAGTTAGATGGAACGACAGAATTAGCAGACTATGTAACAAAGTCAGTTAACGAAACGTTTGTGAAATTGTCCCAGCTATCTGGGGATATCATTTTTATCACGGATAAGAGTTATATGGTGTCTGGCGAGTTGTTAGATTTACAAGAAAAATTAGTGTCAGAAAGTATGGATAATATCACGACGATACTGTTAGATCTTTCCGGTGAAGTAGTGGATGAAGATATGCCTTATGGTCCTCTAGAAACCGTTTGGCAGTTGGATGCGGACCTCTCTACACGTCATTTATTCCCAGCGGTTCACCCAATTTACTCTACATCATCTATTATTGAAGGTGTAGACTTAGATCAACGTCACTTCAATTTAAGACAGCGTGCGCAGAAGCTGCTACGTAGATATAGAGAATTACGTTCAATAGTAGTTGTTCATGGTATGAAAAAAATTCCCGACGCCGAGAAGGAAACATACAATCGAGGAGAACGATTAGAGGCCTTCTTTACACAAGCCTTTTTTGTTGCAGAATCATTTACGGGTCAAGAAGGAAAAGTGGTATTAATGTCCCAAACACTAACGGATGTTGAGGCTATTTTAGATGGTAAAGCAGATCATTTATCAATAGAAGAGTTAAAGTACACTGGAAGTTTAGCATAATAAGTAAAAAGCGAGTAGAGAATATTTCTATTCGCTTTTTATTTTTTAAAGAGATAAAAAAGTACATAAAATTGGAGAAGAAAAATCCTGTCTTCGAAGTATTTTAGTTGCGCAGTTTTCTGCTTAACGCTCATCTGCTCCCTTCTCGCACAAAGAAAACTCGTTACTAGAGAAATGATTGCTTTTATTTTTATATGTATGACCATTATTAATTAGGTCAACCTAAACAACAAAAAGGAGATAATATAATTGGAAAATAACCAAGATAAATTCACAATTGTTGGTACAAATATTGATGAAGTAAAAAGACAAAATGCAAACTCTGGGATGACTTATAACGAATTAAATGAATGGTTTGCTAAGCAAACTGTAAATAATGATAAAACCTTAAAAACCATTCATTCAGTTAATCAGGAATGTGATAAAAGATAATCTATATAAAATCTTTTCTTATAAAATTAATAATGAATACAGCAGTGTTAGGGATTATATTAGGAATATTTTATGCAGTCAACTTTATGGATGTATTCATCACTCGTGTAGTATTAACCGTTATTGGGTATGTTGGCGATGTGTTTATCTTACCTAGGGTTGGTAATACTTTAGCTGCGATGAGTGATCTCTTGCTAGCAACAGCAGTAATTTGAGTGACGGGCAATACACTACGAATGCCAATTGTTATAGAAACAGCTTCCTTTATATCTGCTCTAATTCTTATAATAGGGGAATTGTATCTCCATCGATTTATGGAAGGACATATTTTTGAAGCTCAAATTACTAATCCTAAGCATAAACGAAGTTATTATCAACAAACTAATTTACAAACTGATTTTGCGGAAGAAGTAGATTTAGACAAGATTTCAAAGGAAGGAAAATCAGAGTAAATAATAAGTATAATTCTTTCTTTCAAGACCAATCTAATATGGTCGAGGAGGTGAGTAGTCATGGGTAACAACAATAACCGTACTAATAATAAACCTAATAATTACAATCAAGCTGAGTTCGGTGAGGACTTGAACCTTGAAAATTCAAATAATCAAAAGTCCAATGAACAAAATAAAAACAATAACCAAAATAACCGTAATGCCAATCGTAACAACCAAAAAAATAACCAAACCAACTTAAAATAGCATTAGCTTAATGCAGTTTTTCCTAATAGAGATTATGTGGGAGAACTGCATTTTGTTTAGATATTTAAACATGGAGGTATAACTAATAAACTTAAGTTAAAAAAGGGTGTGTATATCGTGGAAAAAACAGAAATAAAACAACTTGATATAACTCGGGCTTATATGACGTATTTATTTCCTTTTTCTTTTCGTGAAAAAGAGCGCCTAAATCTTTTAAAAAGATTAGAAGAATCGAAGTACGAATTTTTTGATTTAAAAAAGGGGCGTCTCCAAGACCTTTATTATGGCGAGGGTATTAAAATAAATCATAAAGAATTAGACCAGTTCTTTTTGCCATTTATTGAAGATAAACTATTTCCGATTTCTACTAAAGAGAGGGGTTTTTTACGCTACTCAAAGGAAGTAAAAGAACAGTTTTTATTTGAAGTGAACGACAATGAAATACACTTTTTAGTAAACAGTGTGGACATCATATTATGTCCTTTTGGTGTTGGTATTGTAACCATTCGTACAGAAATGGATAAACCACAAGAAACTCTAACAAACGTATTAGATTTTATGAGTCATTTTCGGGTCTTACAACCTAAATTAGAAGAAGAAATTGGCGGGAGAACTTTTCAACAGAAAAGGTTATTTAGTACGACGAGTGAACTCGTTTTAGATTATCTATGCTACCCTTTAAAGCCTTTTATAATACAAAACAAAAAAATGGAAGGGTATTATGGTAGTCTGCCTTTCTTTGAAGATGAGCGCATGTTAACTTCTGCGTTCTTAATAGCCGCTGAGAACCAAACAATTACAAAAGATCAATTATATAGAATGGGACAATTAGACGGAAAAAATTCTGAGGGGCAAGATTTTATGTCTAGTACAAATCAGGAATATATTGAACGTTATATAGAAAATCGAGTTCATGATAGATGGGCACCATTTACATATACAATAACTTCTCAGCATACACAAACGACAGTTTCCATCAAAAAACAAGAACAATTAAAGAGAGAAATATCCCAATTTATGAGTACTCACTATTATAACTTATTACTACATTATTATTATAAAATAATGTTTTTTAAGCTATCCTTTGAACATAGTGATGTAAATTGGGCGAAGGATAAGGTATTTGTGGAGGAACTTATCGCATTAATATCCAAGTTTGATTCAGGATACTATTTTAATGAGGTATCTTCACGAACAGAAGGGAAAGAGTTTACACATATATTACGTGATACATTTAACATAAATTATTTGTTTGAAGAAGTGAAAAGAACAGTGGACGATCTTTTTCGTGTGCAAGAAAAACAAACCATTAAAAGACAAAATATGTTGTTATTTATGTTAACTGTTTATACAGTAATCTCTGGAATCTATGGTATGAACTTAGCAATCGATGACTGGAAAGGAAAAACGGATTGGTCAAAAGTATCGCATTATTCCTTTTTTGAGTGGATTTCACTTATAACAGCATTATCAGGCATTGCACTGTCTGTTATTTTACTTGCATCAACCGGTGGAAAGCTAATATGGGAGAAATATAGAAAATGGCAAAGACGTCGATTAAAATAGCTTTTTATTCTCTTGGTTATCGATTATATTTATAGAAGTAATTATAAATAGAACGAGTTGCGAGAATGGGGTAAAAAAGTGAGTCAAGGAAATACATCTAAATCAATCATATTGCCATTAATTATTTCTATTGTTGCAATATCTTTTGCGGCCATTTTTGTGAAATGGTCGAGTGCACCAGCAACTATTTTAAGTATGTACCGCATGGTATTAGCATCCTTATTGTTATTACCGATCGTATGGTTTAAAAGAAGAGAATTTCAAAAATTAACAAGTAAAGAATGGCTTTTATTGTGCTTATCGGGTTTATTTTTGGCTTTGCATTTTGCTCTTTGGTTTGGTTCATTGAAATTAACAACAGTTGCAAGTTCAACGATTATTCTTGCTTTGCAGCCAATTGTTTCTTTAATTGGTGGAGCTATTCTATTTAAAGAGCGAACAACTAAAACGGCGTTAATGACGATGGGAATAGCTGTCTTGGGAGCAGTTATGGTAGGTTGGGGCGATTTTGGGTTAAATAAGAGTGCCATAGTAGGCGATATTCTTTCCTTTCTAAGTGTGATTGTAGTCGTTGGCTATTTACTTATTGGACAAAAAGTAGTCAAAAAAGTATCCCATTGGATTTATAGTTTTTGTGTATTTGGATTTGCATCGATTGCATTGATTGTCTATAATATATCAACTCAAGTTAACTTAGGGGGATATGATTCAAAAGAATGGGGCATTTTTATTTTGCTAGCAGTAGTACCGACAATTTCACATGTCATTAATAATTGGTTAATGAATTATGTGAATGCCACGACTATATCTATGAGTATTTTAGGTGAACCAGTAGGCGCAACCATTTTAGCAGCTATCTTCCTAGGAGAGCGCCTTGTTGGTTGGCAAATTATAGGTGGTATCCTTGTATTGCTAGGGGTTTTCATGTTTTTAATGCAGCAATTAAACCGACACAAGAAAATAGAATAGTAGAGCAACAAAACTAAAAAAAGATCCCCTGTCCAAATAGAAAGGGGATCTTTTTTGATGTATAGTTTATTTTTCAAAAATAGCTTGGATTTCATCTAACATTAAGTTAGCTGCAATTACTCCACCAGCGGTATTCCAAACAGCGTCACTTACTTCATGAACATTTCCAGTTTTCACTGCATTCAAGTTTTTCCAAAGTGGATCATTTGTCCACTCTTTTGCAGTATCTAAAGCTGCTGGATCACCTTGTGGTGCATATGTGAAGTAGAATAGAACGTCTCCATCCATTTTAGGAATAACTTCTTTCCCTACTTCAATAGCAAGGTTACCAAGTTTGTTATCCGCTGTAAATAGCTCTGCTTGCTGTGCAGCACGTTTAAATCCTAATTGATTGAAAATAACACCAGAGAAGGAGTCTGTATAATAGATACGAGATTTTCCAGCCATGAAACGTACAACGGATACTTCTTGATTAACTTTATCACCAAGTTTAGCTTTAACGTCTTCTAAATGTGTATTAAATTGATCTAATACTTCATTTCCTTTTTCTTCAAGGTTTAAAGCTTTTGCATATAATTTGAAGTTTTCTTGCCAATCTCCTCTTAATGTTTCAGAAAAAACGGTTGGAGCAATAGCGCTTAACTGATCGTATACCGCCTCTTGACGCATTTTAGTTCCAATAATTAAATCGGGTTTTAATGATGCAATTTTCTCTAAGTTTACTTCTGATTCAGTTCCTACTACTTCTACGCCTTCCATATCATCTTTAATATGGTCGTACCATGGATCACCTAACCAAGATTTAACTGCACCAACTGGTTTAATGCCCATTGCTAATAAAGCTTCAGTACCTTCATTTGTTAAAATGACTACTCTTTTAGGTGTTTCTTTTATAGTAGTTTGTCCCATCGCATGCTCAACTGTATAGCTTGTATCTTCAGTCTTGTTGTCTGAGCCTTGTTTTTCGTCAGCTTTATCTTCTGAATTTCCACATGCAGCTAATAAGAAAATGCTCATGATTGCAACAAGGGTAATAATTAATTTAAAATTTTTCATTTAATTTTGTTCCTCCTATGTAAGGTGTGAATGATAATCATTTTCAAGGCAGTGTTAATATTAATATTATTCAATTTGGATGTCAATATTTAATTGAAAATGATTTTCATACTCATTGACAGTCCATATAACATCGAATAGACTTAAACATGTAAAATTGCGTTTACTACTGGATATTGGGAAGGTTTTTGTGATGTTATTAAAAAATAATAGGCAGAGATTTCTTGGCCTTATCATTGCTATTTCATTATTATTACTTTTAATGTGCACAAGCATTGTTTATGGATATACAAATACGACTTGGAAAATGATTATAGATGCTTTTCAAAATAATGATGGTTCAAATGAACATATAATAATACAAACAGTTAGGCTACCGCGTGCGTTAATAGCTGCCGCTGTTGGAAGTAGCTTAGCTATATCAGGAGTACTGATGCAAACTCTTACCAAAAATCCACTTGCATCGCCTGGGATTTTTGGTGTGAATGCTGGAGCTAGTTTTGCAGTTGTTTTAGCAGTGACTCTTTTTTCAGTAGGAAATCTTCAAGCTTTCACATGGATTTCCTTTTTGGGAGCAGCAGTTGCCGCTATTGCGGTATACGTGATCGGTTCAACGGGTAGAGAAGGACTAACCCCTATGAAATTAACTTTGGCTGGAGCAGCAATTTCAGCTATGTTCGCTTCTTTTACACAAGGTTTTCTAGTTATTAATGAAGCTGCATTCGAGCAAGTGTTATTTTGGTTGGCTGGATCAGTTGAAGGGCGTAAGTTAGAGTTATTAACAGCGGTATTACCGTATTTATTAGTTGGATGGATTGGTTCGCTCATCATCGCTTCGAAGATGAACGTTTTGTCGATGGGAGAAGACGTTGCAAAAGGATTAGGTGTAAATACAGGGCTATTAAAGATAATGGTCGCTGTCATTGTCATTCTTTTAGCAGGTGGATCAGTAGCAATTGCAGGTCCAATTGGTTTTATTGGGATTGTGATTCCACATGTAACGAGATCTATTGTAGGAATTGATCATCGCTGGCTCATTCCTTTTGCCGGGATTCTTGGAGGCATTCTTTTACTTGCAGCGGATATAATGGCGAGGTATATCATTATGCCACAGGAAGTGCCGGTAGGAGTGATGACTGCTATTATAGGTACTCCATTCTTTATTTACATTGCAAGAAAGGGGTTTAATGCACGTTGAGCCAATATAAAAGTTTTAGAATATTAAAAGGAAAATTTTCCTTTTTATTAGATAAAAAAGCAATGCTTGTTTTAATAACTTTAATAGTAGTAACAGGATTCGTTTTTATTATAAGTACAGGTTTTGGAGATATGAAAATAAGTCCACTCACTGTTTTGCAAGTGCTTTTCGGTGGTGGGTCTGACATGGAACAGCTTGTTGTACACTCCTTTCGTCTTCCAAGAATCATTGTTGCCCTAATGGTTGGAATGGCATTAGCTGTAGCTGGTGGAATTCTTCAAGGAATGATTCGAAATCCTTTAGCATCTCCGGATATTTTAGGACTTACGGGTGGAGCTTCTGTAGCGGTAGTAAGTTTTTTAACATTTTTCAGTGATAAGAATAATGCGTTGACGGTTAGTATAAAGTGGATGCCTTTAGCTGCGTTTATCGGGGCGGCAATTATAGCAATGCTTGTTTATTTTCTTGCTTGGAAAAATGGAGTATCTCCGATTAGAATCGTACTAATAGGCATAGGAATATCAGCACTTATGCAAGCCCTAACAACTTTAATGATGATTTTGGGACCAATATATAGAGCAAGTCAGGCCAACATATGGATTACAGGGACTGTATACGGTTCTAGCTGGAGCAATGTAGCTATATTAGTACCATGGACCATCCTATTTATTCTTATTGCATTTTTTATGGTGAAAAATATAAATATTTTAGAACTTGGGGATGATATAGCGACAGGTGTTGGAGGTCGTATTCAGCGACATCGTTTCTTGTTGTTATTAATCAGTACCGCCCTTGTCGGAGGATCGGTTGCATTTGCTGGAGGTATTGGATTTGTCGGTTTAATGGCGCCTCACATGGCACGAAGATTAGTAGGTTCCTCATTTGGCGCATTGTTGCCAGTATCTGCATTCATCGGAGGTATACTTGTTATGCTGGCTGATTTAATCGGTAGAACGATGTTTTCTCCTTTAGAAATCCCGGCTGGAGTATTTACTGCTGGCATAGGAGCACCTTACTTTATTTATTTATTATTCAAAACGCGTAATGCATAAAATAGATTCTAATTTATGGAGAGGAATGGGTGCAATGAATCAGGCGATTGAAACGCAAAATTTAACCCTTTCATATGGGAACAGTCTCATAATAGATGATTTAAATCTTCAAATCCCAAAAGGTGAAATAACGGTTTTTATTGGTGGAAATGGTTGTGGAAAATCAACAGTTCTACGTTCCATCGCTCGATTATTAAAGCCGAAAAATGGCGCAATATTGCTAGAAGGAAGTGCTATATCTAAAATGTCCACAAAGGATGTAGCGAAACAAATGTCTATTCTTCCTCAATCGCCAGTTGCTCCCGAGGGGTTAACTGTCCTTCAGTTAGTTAAGCAAGGAAGATATCCATATCAAACATGGTTAAAACAGTGGACGGAGGAAGATGAAGAAAAAGTAACAAATGCTTTGAAAGCCACTGCAATTGAAGATTTAAAAGATCGCCCAGTGGACTCATTATCTGGTGGTCAACGTCAAAGAGCCTGGATTGCCATGACTTTGGCGCAAGATACAGATATTATTCTATTGGATGAACCAACTACATATCTAGACATGACACATCAAATTGAAATTCTCGATTTACTTTACGAATTAAATGAAAAAGAGAATAGAACAATTGTGATGGTTCTACATGATCTAAATTTAGCATGTCGGTATGCCGATAATATCGTCGCAATTAAAGATAGGAAAATATATGCACAAGGAAGACCAGAAGATATTATTAGTTGTCCTTTAGTGAAGCATGTGTTTGGAATGGATTGCCAAATCACAATGGACCCGCTATTTGGAACACCTTTATGTATTCCATTTGGAAAAGGGCGATGCATACTGAAGGAAGTAGGAATTTAAAATTGGATTTAAAGATGGATCAGCTGCGCTCATTGCGATTAACTACTGAAAGAATGCATTCCGAACTATCGATAGAAACAACTCTCTTACTAGATGAACAGCATTTGAAAGAGTATGTAGATACTATTCGCCAACGTATTGGGGCAGCAAATGAAAAGGTGGCAGCATCGCTTTTTATGAAGCGTTATGCATTTTTGCCGGCTATTTATTTGTATGCTATGACGTCATGGAATGAAAGACTAAATGTCTCATACGAAAATGTATCGATAGAAACGGATAATAGCAAGGAAATTTGGCTTCCTAATTTTCATTTTCATAACTTGGAGACGGAAATTTCACGAAGTAATAGAGAAAAATGGAGAACAACTTGTATAGAATCTCTTTTTAAAGAACATGTATCGCCAATAATAGAACTACTTTCACATATTACAAAAGTCTCTAAATTAATTCTTTGGGAAAATGTAGTTGTCTATATTTCTTGGCTTTATGAAAAGGTTTTATTAGAAGATAGAAATTCTAAAGAGATTGTAAGCCGTGCTAAAGAGGATTTTCACTTCATTATTTCTCATGCTCCAGGAAATCTCTTCGGTGATTATGGTGTAAATCCTATATCACGATTTTATAAAGAAGATATAGATTATGACTCCAGGAGAAGGAGTACTTGCTGTTACTCTCATCTAACAACAAACAAACAATACTGTTCGACTTGTCCTCATTTCTGTAAAAGAAGAGCGTGATCTAAAGAATTCGGTTTTAATTGAATTCTATGGTCACGCTTTGTTCGTTTATTTTTTAGCTAATGATTTTATTTAAATATTACTTTAAATACCCACCCTCAGTTAATAACTCTCTAATTTCTGTTTTGGTCATTAACCTTTGCTCAGTATCCAACAGAACTGGCGGTAAAGAAGATTCTCCTTCTCTAGAATTAGTAGAAGAAATTAGTATTAAGTCTTTGTTAAAGACAGTTGCTAAAGGCACTTCGTTTTGAGCTATTAACGCCTCGTGCATTTTTTCACCATTTCTTGCACCTATTTCAATAATATCCACATCTTTCTTTTGGAAATAGTCAATGAGTACTTCTGCCAGGTCGAGAATTTTACATGCATTCATATGCATGACAAAAACCTCTCCTCCATTCCCTAATTCAGCGGCTTGAAGAAGGGTCTTTATCGCATATTGAGGAGTAACAAAGTAACGTGTCATTCGTCTATCTGTGATAATAATTTGGTTTTGCTCTTCTATTTGCTTCATAAATAAAAGTAGAACACTTCCGCTACTTCCCAACACGTTTCCGCCTCGAATACATAGAAACTTAGTAGTGGTGTTTTTTTTGTTTGCATGAATCATTAATTTTTCACCAAGCGCTTTTGTCATGCCGTAGGTGTTCGCTGGATCAGCTGCTTTGTCAGTAGATACATAAATTACTTTCTTCACATTGTTTTCTATTGAAGCTTCGATGACATTATAAGTTCCCAACACATTTGTCTTGAACGATTCTATAGGATTTTCTTCACATATTGTTACATGCTTTAATGCAGCCAAGTGAAATACATAATCTACCCCAGAGCATGCGGTACTGATGGCATCTCTGTCTCGTATATCGCCGATACAGAATTGAATTCTTGTATCTGGAAAGTTTCTCCGCATGGTAACTTGTCTATTTTCATTTCTTGAAAATATAATAATTTTCTTAGGGTGCATAGATAGCAGCTGTTTGATTAACTCATTTCCCCATGAGCCTGTCCCCCCGGTTACTAGTATCGTTGAATTTGTAAACACTTTTTTTCCTCCCAAATTATTTTTTTATTAAATTTAAAAAAGAAAACTTTCTTTTTTTATAACTAATTCCACTTAACACTTCTTCCCACAGAGAATGATTGCCTTCCCAAATATCTAAATTAGGAAATTCAACTGAGCATATTTTTTCTAAAGGCCAGTTTTTTTCTACTAATCCTTGGACAGATGTGTGATTGATTAATAATATACTGAAATCATTCTTAACAAGGTCAGACAATACGTCTTGTAACACTGCAGCATCTTCAAGAGTACCTTCTGTTCGAATAAACAATATTCTATTAGCCTTTTTTGCTTCTTTAAGAAATCTCTTAATTCTCCTTTCATATTTCTCCATTACTTCAGAGTAGGAGCCCAAATGTTCAAGGCTATTAGTATTTACATTAAAATCATGATTGGAAACAATGTTATTTGCATCGTCTGATACACAAATACAATTATCCGCATAACCAAGAATTCTTAAATTTTTATAGTCTAAGAAACCCTCGAAGCGGTTTTTTAAAAGTTGATTGACATTTGATAAAAATGGACTGGCCACCCAATCAAGTACACCAGAATAGGGTCTCAAGTTATGTTTTTTAAGTTGTATAGACGTTAAACAAAGATTCCCTAAACTAAATATTGCATCATATTCTCCTTTAAGTTCAGTTAATTCCACATTCTTCACCTCCTTATAATCTATTTCACAGGTGTAGAATGTAGATTCCTCTATGATCATATCAACAACCTGTTTTATAGTTAATGCAATAGATTAAAGAAAATAAAGGCTATATTCCTAATTTATAAAAATAAAAAGTTACTCTCGTTTTTTTAGGGAGAGAGTATAAAGCTTTTCTACTTAGTAGCTTCTCTAGACTACAACTTTGGCTAAATTATTGAAAATAGACATATAGAAGTTATCTTTTTTAAAAGAGAAGAATGTATATGAATTGAGATGCGATGAACAGTTTGATTTCTGCTGAAGGTGGACGCTTGCAAGTCGGGCAAGCATCAAGCCGCTTCAATTGCTCCTGCGCAAGCCCGTCGCAAAAATTAAAAGAATCGCCTAGTCAAATTTTTACCCTTTAAATAAACATAAGGTATACGATTAAAACGGGGAGATGTAAATATTGAAAATATTGTTAGCCACATATTGGTCTATTCCTCATTTAGGTGGAGTATGGAGCTATATGAGTCAGTTAAAAAATAAGTTAGAAATGCTTGGTCACGAAGTAGATGTGCTCGGATATGATGAGGACAACCTGAATGTGCATATGGTCAATCAGAATAAGAAACTTGAGCGAGAAAAATTGCTGCCTTTGCTCCAAGCCAAATTGAATAAGGAAAATTATCCTGAAATTTATGAGAACAAATTAATTGAATATACGGAGTTTCACCGATATGTTTTTGAATTAGGAGCGGCATACTTTGGGTTAGATAAATATGACCTAATTCATACACAAGATGTTATTTCAACCGCTTGTATTAATCGAGTACGTCCAAGCAATGTTGCATTAGTAGCTACTTTACATGGATCCATTGCAAAAGAGATACAACACCAATTGGATACTATTCATAAATCAGGAAATTCTTATATGGCAAAATCTTATTATGAAGAATTAGAAAGAAATGGAGCAACAGCAGCGGAGATTACAGTTGTAGCCAATAATTGGTTAAAAGAAATTTTAGTAAATGATTTTAATGTGCCTAATGATCAATTAAAAATTCTTCATTACGGATTTGACACAGAGGGTTTTAAAAAAAATATGATGACAAAATCACTTATCTTACCTCCACAAAATAAAAAAGTTATTATTTATACAGGTAGACTCACCGAATTAAAAGGGGTCCGATATCTATTAGTAGCGCTGGGTAAGCTAAAAAAAGTACGACAAGACTGGGTGTGTTGGATTGTTGGGTCAGGTGATGAGGAAGAAAAACTACGAATTATTAGTAGAGATTTAGGCTTAGAAGATTATGTTCATTTCTTGGGGAAAAGGGACGATGTACCTTCTCTATTGGGAAAATCAGATATATTCGTGTTACCAACTTTGTTAGAAAACCAACCATTATCCCTTATAGAAGCTCAAATAGCAGGCAAGGCGTGTATAGTTAGCGACGTAGGTGGGCTTCCTGAAATGGTTGAGCATAAAGTGACAGGCATGCTAACTCCTCCTGCAAATTCAGATTTATTATATAGAAATTTGTTATTATTATTGAATAATGAATATCTTCTTAAAAAATTAGGATCCAATGCAAGAAAATGGGGAATGACACACTGGTCTATTGATCGAGGGATAGAAAAATTATGGGAAGTCTATGAAGAAGCCATTTTGATTAGGAAGAATGGTGAGCAAAGTGGCCAAATTGATTAAAATCATTAAGCGTTTATTTATCAATTTGTTCGCTAAAGGGAAGGATTCATGGAAAAAACTATGGCAATCCAAGATCTCTAAAGCTATACCTGAAGGTGACGAATCGTATATACCTACAGATGGATATGATTCTATGTTCTCGGTAAAACAAACGAACGAAGGCATACTTGTTTCTAAGAGAGTGTATGATCAGATAAAGCGTTCACTACCTGATAAATTTATTATTCCCAACCCCAATTCGATTAATCTTCTTAAATCTATGAGAGGTGATTCTTACGATAACTTATTCAATAACCCTTACCCTACTCCTAGTATGTTTATAGATCGTGAAGTGTGGGGAAAAGTGATAAATAATTTACCCAAAGATTATCTACTACCTACTCCAACTTTTGAAAAAAATAAGTATCCAGTTAGTAGTGAATACTACGATAGCTTATTCTCACAACCACTTGGAATGACTAGTGTTTTTGTAGATGAAGTAATTTGGGAAAGGATAGCCAAAAATCTTCCCAAGTATTACACCCTCCCGAATCCAACATTTACTGTCCTTGTAAATTCTCCAAACGAAAATAGAACTGCCAATACTAATCAAACACAATTTGAATGAGTGTAAATAGTACTAGTTTTCTGCTGACTTCGACGAATGTTCTATTTCGTTCATTAATTTTTTTATAACTACTAATCTTTTATCGGCACATGTCCCATAAGTAGCTTGCTGTTCTGCATATAGTATGGAAAAGTCAGAAGGGGATTAGTTATGAAAGTAATCGTTTCAGGTGGAGCAGGCTTTATTGGTTCTCACCTTGTTGATGCACTTATTTCAAAAGGAATGGAGGTTCATATTCTAGATAATTTAGTTTCAGGGCAGAAAGAATATGTAAATCCGCAGGCTCATATGTATGTAGTGGATATAGGTAGTGAAGAAGCAAGAAAGATTATTATGGAAGTTCGACCAGACGCGGTCTTCCATTTAGCGGCGCAAGCGGATGTAGGGAAATCCGTCCTTTATCCAAGGTATGATGCAGATATAAATATTATTGGCACTATAAATATGTTAGAAGCATGTCATAAAGCGAAGGTAAAGAAATTCATATTTGCAAGTACTTCTGCCGTATATGGCAATCTAAACAGAGAACTTCTCTCAGAAGATGAGGTAACGATTCCAGCTTCCTACTATGGGTTGTCAAAGTTGACTGCAGAGTCATACATAAGGCTTTTTTATGAGCTTTATCGACAACCTTATACTATTTTGCGGTATGCAAACGTATACGGACCAAGGCAAATGGCAAAAGGCGAGGGAGGTGTTGTGGCTGTCTTTTTTGATCGTATTAAAAAGGGTGGAAGTATCAATGTTCATGGGGATGGAAAACAAACAAGAGATTTCATTTACGTAAAGGATATTGTTTCAGCTAATCTTGCTGCATTAACTTACGGTAATCAAGAAACTATACAAATTAGCACTTCGCAAAAAACTTCGATTAATGAAATTTTATCCCTCATTTCAGACATTCATGGGATTAGTGTAGCGAGAGGTTTCACAGCAGCCAGAGAAGGAGATATTAAACACAGCTGTCTTTGCAATAAAAAAGCACAACATCATTTAAATTGGAAGCCAATTTATAACATAGAGGATGGATTAAAGGAGACATATGCTTTTAATATAAAAGCTGAGAGTAACGTAAACGAGGCAAAATCCAATGACTAGTCCATGCTTAGAAATCAAGTGGTTAAAAAAATGACAAGAAAACAAAGAATAATGATAACTGGAGCCAATGGTTTTACTGGTTTACACGCATGCCAATACTTCAAAAAGGCAGGATACGATGTTACCGCTGTTTCAAGAGTCTTCCCGATGAACCTAACAGACGAAAGAATTCATATGGAACAATGTGATCTGACGAATAAAAATCAAGTGAAGAACTTGATAAGTAAGGTAAAACCTGAACAATTACTTCATCTTGCTGGGCAAAATAATGTGCAAGATTCTTGGAATGAACCAATCACATCATTAGAAGCGAATGCAATGTCCACTGCTTATATAATCGACTCAATAAGACAAGAAAACTTACCTTGTAAAATAGTAATTGTCGGTTCGGCTCTCCAATTAGATTTAGGTATGTACTCTTCGTTCCAACATCCTTATAGCTTAAGTAAAACAATTCAAGTTTTAGTTGCGCAATCATGGGAATCACTTTATGGAATGGATATAGTAATTGCAAAACCGTCCAATTTAATAGGACCTGGAGATTCTACAGGAGTATGCTCCATACTTGCAAAGAAAGTTGCCGAGATGGAATTGCATGGTTCACAAAGAGTACTCACGGTAAACAACTTATTTGTCCAAAGAGACTTTATTGACGTGAGAGATGCTGTGCGTGCATATGAAAAACTATTCGAGATTGGAAAATCGGGAGTAATTTATGATATTACATCTGGTCAGCTAAGAAGCCTAAAAGAGATAACAGTAGCATTACAAAACTTATCAATAGTAGATTTTAAGATCCAAACTTTGAAGAATACTCAAGAAAATATAGAGGTTACTACATCTAAAAAGCTTTTAGATGCTGGATGGTCGCCCCTAATATCGTTTGAAAAATCACTGGAAGATATTTTAAACTATCAAAGAAAAAGCCTCCTGTAGAATTTGTTATTATTCTACAGGAGGCTTTTTGATTAAATTTTAAATTTGCTAACTACTGGTTGTAAATCCTCTGCTATATTTGATAAGGACGAAGCGAATGAAGTAATCTCCTCCAGTCTCCCTAACTATTTTCATCCCTTTTTTGTTTGCTAAGTCATTATACGAATTGTCTACTTCTTTGATTTGTATGTGACTAACAACAATTGTTATGATTAGTAATAATAGAACTACTGAAAAACTTCCAAGTAGCTTTTTGTTAATTGTTCATTTTAAAGAAACATCCCAATGTTTTTTAGTTTTTTTGCTTATTCGTACTCTTTGTATATTGGATAAGAAAGTATAAAAACGATTTAATTTAATTGATATTAATGATTAACATTTATATTTGCAACTAACAGACCAAAGTGACGAAGAAGTGCTGGTTATTAATTACTGTTTTAGAGCCATAATTATAGAATGTTTGAACTGTTTCAGTATAAATAAACTAACAAGTACTTTTCGGAAAAATTCGATAATTTTTGTTGATACTAGTCAGAAAGCTTGTTTAAATCTTGGTCTAAATAATTTCTTTTATGTGCAGTAGGTTTGAATTATATTAAATTTTTGTAGGAAAAATAGTAGAGCCATAAAGGAGAATTTAATGTGCACATATATACGTATACCCAACCTAACTCAATAGACATAACACCCCTGATCTCTGTTTATAATCATGAAGGGGTAGCTTCTGTTGAATTCCAAAGATATTATTCCAATAAATTAAAGAAATTCGTCGATAAGCTAATGGATTATCGCTATTTTTTACGTTATAACGTATATAACACAAATAAAGAGCTCATTTTCACATGTAAGAAAGTTTCAAAAAAAGGTAGAGTCTATTATGAAGCAAGTGATCTTGTGCAACAACATACATACATTGTTGCCTACGATAAATGGAAAGAACTCATTCCAGATCTCATGATTACAGACGGCAACTTGCAAATCAAATTGCATAAGGAAATGGAAGGTTGGTCCAGATATACACATAACAACAAAGAAATTGCTCGTTGGAAAGCAGAACTAAAAGAGGAATTTTCAATTCAGTTAGAAATAGAAGAGGACTCTCCGATTCAAAACGAGGCATTCTTTATTGCCATTAGTCAATGCGCATTGTTTGTAGGGGGATAAATTTTTACTATTGTAAACTTATTAACTAGAGTGATAAGGTTAAATTTAAGTATTCAGATTTATTGCGAAAGAAGAGAGGTTTACTAATATGAATGGAGCAGCAATGCTGAAAATGACTTTATCGATGGCTATTTTCGGTTCTATCGGTTTTTTTACAGGAAAGACAGGAATTCCTGCGGCAGAATTAGTTTTTGTTCGTTGTATTTGCGCTACTCTTTTTTTAGGCTTATGTTGGTTTATCTCAGGTCAACATAAAGTGGAAGCTTGGTGTAAGCGTGAAGTTATACAAACGATGATATGCGGAATCTTTTTAGTGTTAAATTGGGTGTTTTTATTTAAAGCTTTTGAAGAGATGTCGATTACCGTTGCCATTTCTATTTATAACTTAGCTCCTATATTTGTGTTGATATTAGGAAGCTTATTTTTAAAAGAGAAGATGACAATGACATCATTGCTTGCAATTGTAGTGTGCTTTCTCGGAAGTATACTCATTATCGGTGTTCAGAACTTCACTTCTCTCACGGATTTCTTTGGTTCAGGTTTTGTATGGGCACTTCTATCGGCTTTGTGCTATGCCATGACAATGCTGCTTGGGAAAGGCATTAATGGCTTAAGTGCGTATGCCATGACATTTTTACAGACGACGATTGGCATTTTGATGTTATTTCCATTTATGAACTTTAATGTGTTTCATGGTTTAAGTATATCCAATTGGCTTTACATATTAGGAACTGGATTGATACATACCGGGTTCGTTTATTATTTATTTTTTGATAGTCTTCGCAAGTTATCAACCCTTGTCATATCAGCTCTAGTTTTTGTGGATCCCGTAGTTGCAATATTACTTGATACAATTATATTAGATTTCCGTCCTTCTATTTTACAATCAATCGGTATCCTGCTTATTTTTGGAGGTATTATTTACACCTTAGTAAAACCGAATAAGCAATTGGTTGTTTTTGAATAAGGGAAGGGGAAAGTAGATGGGAGATAGAAAGTTATTAGCAGCATTGCTCACTTCAATAGTTTCCTTTTTTGTTTTACCACTCGTTTTCATGCAACCTTATGATACCTATTTCGAGGTATGTTTAGGTGTAAGTATTGTATCTGCTCCGATCATCTTTACTTATGGAATATTTACTTCCATCTGGGCGGAACGGGTTGCTAATAGGAGAGAAAAAAAGAAAGAACTTGTAATGTTTGCTTTACATGGTGCATTCGGAATCGGTTTCATTGGGATTCCCTGTCTTTATCCTTTTTGGGATACAGACTTCTTTATGTATGGGTGGACAATTTTAGTTTGTGGAATGATCTGTTCCATTTTCTATTATTTTTTCGATTTATTTATTAGAAAGCTCCTTATAAAATAGAAATTCTTGTGTTTGGTAAATAGTTTTATGGCTCGAATCTAAAGTAGATTCGAGCTATTTTTATCTTTAATAAATTCTAGGTTTAAGCGTACGTAAGAAAAGGAATAATGGATATAAAGGGTATACGGAGGAGGATTACTATTGGGAACATTGACCTTAAAAGAACAAGTATTGCTTGCCTATTACACTTATAACTTTTTAGAGGAAAAAGCAGCATCCATGCAAGAATTAGAGAATACGTTGAAAAATGCTTTGCAGAATGAATACACAAAAACTTTGGAAGATTTGAAGAGGGAGGGATTAGTTAATAATTCACAGGACGATGGAAAAGAAAGAACTACAAATGAAGGAATACTTTATATGGATAATACTTTGCATATCAACTCTGATGCGACGGAAAGAAATAAATTAGCGTATGTAAAAGATAGTCTTTTAATTAATGAAATGGTTTTTTCAAACGGCACGTTGAAAGAATATATCCATAAGCATGTAGGTATTGATTGAATAACACCAAACTAAAAAAGATTATGGCGTTTGACTATAATTTGTAGTCAAACGTTTTTTAGTTTGGAATGAGAACTAGGCTTCTATGATTTGAATGGGTTCTTTCACATTGCATTTTATAATATTCAAAACTAGTTTGTATAGCTGTTTTAGAATTACTACATATATGGTAAGATTCATCCGATTGAAAGTAACTAGGCAAGGAAGGAATTTAGATGGCAATTAGTAAGAAAAAGGATCTAGGAGAAAAGTTAAGTTTATATCATTTGACTTGGCCTATTTTTCTAGAAGTATTTTTGTTTATGTTAATGGGTATTGCAGATACCTTTATGCTTAGTGCATTGTCAGATGATGCTGTATCAGGTGTTGGAGCAGCAAATCAGTATATTCATATAGCTATATTAATATTAGAAGTGGTTGGAAACGGAGCAGCGATTGTTGTTTCGCAGTATTTAGGATCAAAGCGATACATAGAAGCGTCTAAAATTTCTGGATTAGCTGTGACATTAAATTTAGGAGTTGGAATTGTACTAAGTATAGGATTTATATTGTTTTCTAAAAGTATTATGATTTCGATGAACTTACAGGCAGATGTATTGGCCTATGCATATAAATACTTGTCGATTGTTGGCGGAGCGATCTTCCTGCAAGCAATAATTAATGCTTTAGCAGCTATTATTCGAGTACATGGATATACAAAACAGACGATGTTTGTTTCATTAGGAATGAATATAATTCATGTTTTTGGAAACTATGTATTGATATTTGGGAAGTTTGGTTTCCCAGAATTAGGGGTTCAAGGAGCAGCGATATCATCCGTAGTTAGTCGATTTGTTGCATTGCTTATTTTCTTCTGGTTGTTATATCAAGTAATGGAGTATCGTGTGAAAGTGCATTACTATTTCACAATTTCAAAAGAGTACATTCGTAAGATTTTAAAAATTGGCTTGCCATCTGCATTTGAACAGATTTTATACCAAGGCTGCCAAATTGTATTTTTGTATTATGCGACATATTTAGGTGCAGAATCCTTAGCAGCTAGACAATATGCGGTAAATATATCGATGTTCACTTATTTATTTGCCATTGCGATTGGTATGGGAACGGCAATCATTGTCGGTAGATTTGTGGGGGCCAATGAAAAAGACGAAGCGTATAAGTCAGTTTGGTTTAGTGTAAAGTGGGCACTACTTTTCACATTAGTCATGGTTACGGTTGTAACAATATTTCGATATCCACTGATGGGGCTGTTTACAAGTAATGAGCAAATCATAAAGATTGGAGCGTCTGTATTAATACTAAGTCTGTTTCTTGAAACCGGGCGTACAATGAATATAGTTATTATTAACTCATTGCGAGCTGCAGGAGATGCAAGCTTTCCAGTTGTGATTGGCGCTTTTTCTATGGTTATGATGAGTTTGCCACTAGGTTACTTTTTTGTATTTGTATTAGATTTGGGACTTCCCGGAATTTGGTTAGCAATCGCCGCTGACGAATGGACAAGAGCAACAATTATGTATTTCAGATGGAGAACTAGAAGATGGGAGAGATTCGCTCTCGTGCATCCTCAGGAGAATGAAAAAAGAACAAGTAAAAATTAGACGGTTTAAACAATACAGCTTTGAAAATAGAAAACAAAAAACGTTTCTAAGTAGGATTTATACTTAGAAGCGTTTTTGATTGGTCATATTTTTTAAATTCATTAATCAAATTGGCGAAGGGACTTTAATTTTTAACTTTTTCAACTGCTCAACTGCTTTTTTTAGAATCTCTATATCTTGCACTAGAGCAACTCGAACAAATCTAGCTCCTGCTGAACCAAACACAGTACCTGGTACCATGACGACACCTGTTTGGTCGATTACTTCAAAGACAAAATCTATATCATGCATGTCATATGGATACTTTGCCCATACAAACATACCACCTGTAGAAGGTGTGACTGTCCAACCGATACTTTCCAATCCTTGCGATAATACTCTATGTCGCTCCGCAAAAACTTTTCGTAAACGATCTGTAATTTCTTCCGCATTATTTAATGCAGTAATTCCTGCTTCTTGGATAGGTCCGAAAATACCAAAATCTAGATTCGATTTAAGCTGCTTCATTATACTTATCATTTCCGCATTTCCTACGATATAAGCAATCCGTGTACCTGCAAGACTAAAACTTTTGGATAAAGAATTGATCTCCATTCCAACTTCTAATGCTCCAGGTGTAGCTAGGAAACTACTTGGAGAATCGCCAGTAAAGTAGAATTCGGAATAAGCTGCATCATGTAGAATAATAACATTATATTTATTTGCGAATGCCACGACTTTTTCAAAAAAAGTTGCATCTGGCATAGCAGGAACAGGGTTTCCTGGTAAGTTCAAAATCATTAGTTTTGCTTTATAAGCCACTTCATCTGGGATTGCATTTAAATCAGGTAAAAAATTATTTTCTTCTAATAGATTCATATAGTATGGAACTGCCCCAGCTAGTTTAATGCCAGCATCGTACGCGACATATCCAGGATTGGTCGTTAACACATAATCTCCTTCATTACAAAAGGCAAATGGAAGATGAACAAGTCCTTCTTGAGATCCCATCGTTTGTACAATTTCTGTTTGAGGGTCTATGGTAACACTAGTACGCCGTTTATAATAATCAGCTACTGCTTCGCAAAAACGTTTTGTGCCACTTAATGTGTAGCCATATGTAGTTACTGAGTAGCTTTGCTCCGATAAAATCTTTCTAACTTTTTCGTCGGGCGGCAGATCGGGGCTACCTAAACTTAAATCATATAGGTCAAAACCTGCTGCCTTTTTAGCTGCGGCTGCTGCTTTTAAATCACCGAAAATAGCTGGTTCAAATATAGACATTTTTTTAGATGGTTCGATAATCAATTAAAAGCACTCCTCACTAGCAAAAATAAATTTATCATTCATTCTATCACAAGTTACTACAATATTGAGAAAAATATGGCTATAATTTATTGGATAATTTGACTATTTTGTGAATTAAGTATGAACCTACTAACCCATGTACAGCTTGATTTCCGCTGCAGGCGGACGCATTCCTGAAGGCAAGCATCAAGCCGCTTCGCTTGCTTCTGCGCGAGCTCGTCGCAAAATCGTCGCAAGAAAGATATGCTCCTGCGCAAGCTCGTCGCAAAAATTAATTACGCTATGCTCCGTCCGGGGTATTGATTTGCTTGCTATTCCCCAAGGTGTCGCTACCTTTCGCTCCAATAAATTATAGGTTAATCTTTATTGTTTTTACTTTTACTTTCCTATAAAAAGTTAAACTGATTTTGTGTGAGTATGATTAGTGCTGGTGAACCTGTAGAAAAATAGATAGCATTAATAGATAAAGAAGTGCTGAGCAGACGAAATTGTATCTACGTCCGCCTTTAAAAGAGTAAGAAAGCATCTTATTCCTCATTATCCAAAACAAATGTGTCAAGTCTTTACATATTCCAAGAGGGCGACGGACAAACACCCGCCACAAGATTACCGAAAAAGGCTCGTGAAGTGATGCAGTCACTTCACGAGCCAAATTCCTCCTACAATAGTGTAGCTAATGTTTAGTCCAAAGCACTTTGGAAAAGGTAAAGACCAGATGCACTTAGAGGACGCTTTCATTACTCTTATTTGGTTCCTTTGATCGTATTGTATGCATCTAATGCGCGAAGTCTAGCCCGAGAATGTTCAACTATAGGCAGTGGGTACTTTATTCCCATCCTTATATCCAATTCCTCTAGCATGAAATCTGGTGCTTCCCATGGTCGATGAATATAAGGAGCAGGAAGATTAGATAGTTCTGGAACCCACTCTCGAATATACGCTCCACTTGAGTCAAACTTTTCACTTTGAGTAATTGGATTGAATATACGGAAGTAGGGGGACGAATCAATTCCGGTGCCTGCGATCCACTGCCATCCCATCGCGTTATTAGCTACATCAAAATCCAAGAGTGTGTGTTGGAACCACTCATACCCTTTTCTCCAATCAACTAGCAAATGTTTTACCAGAAAAGAAGCAGTTACCATACGAACACGATTATGCATATAACCTGTTTCCCAAAGTTCACGCATCCCAGCATCTACAAGAGGATATCCTGTAAGTCCTTTTGTCCACCGTTCGAAAGATTCTGCATCATTCTGCCAAGGAAACCGTTCAAAATTAAAACGGAGAGGTCTAGTTGGGAAAGAAGGGAAATGTATGAGTTGGTGATAAGCAAATTCACGCCATATTAGTTGTTTAGTAAAAGTGTGGGTAGCCGGACTATCATTCTTCATTACTGAATAAAAAATAGAACGAACACTAATATCTCCCCATGCTAGGTAGGGAGAAAGAGTAGAAGTAGCTATTTTAAAAGGGAAATCTCTCATCTGATCGTAAATAGATATATCTCCACTTTGAAATTGCTCCCATGTTTTTATAGCACTTAGTTCTCCTGGCTCCCAATATGAGTTCAATCTTTTATTCCAGGGCAAAGATGTAACTAGAGTGAGTTCTTCTACTTCTAGACTTTCTAGAGGTTCCCTGTAAATCTCGAAAGCATGGGGAGTGGGCGTTGGGCGATGGGCGATGGGCAGTTACCTGCATACTTTTTTTCCAAAAAGATGTAAATACTTTATAGGGTTCTTGTTTTTGATTGAGCATATCCTTTGGAGAATAAAGTAGATGTGCGTTGAAGGTACGAACATCAATATTTTGGAGTTTCAACTGAGTTACAATCTGTTGATCCCTTCTCACTATAGAGGGCTCATATCGTTCATTAAAAAAAAGAGCATCTGCCTGGGTCTCATCGATTAAGTTTTGGAGTATTTCTAAAGTATTTCCTTCTCGAATTATAAGAGGAAGTCGTTGCCGAAAAGAAAGTAGCGAGTGATGGAGCCACCATAAAGAGGCATCACTCGCTTGATATTCTAGTTCTTCTTCCTTCGACCAAATAAAGATAGGGATGACAATCCCTTGTTGTATTGCTTCCCATAATGCAGGATGATCATGTAGTCGTAGGTCTTTTCTAAACCACACGATAATTTTTCTCATATTAAGAAGACTCCATCTCTTTCACATTCAGATTGTCTTCTAATCTTAGGACACCATCTGTCATTTTATACACTTTGTCGCAATAATCGATTAAGCGTATATCGTGCGTCACAACAATAGTGGTTGTATTATTATTTTTCGTTTCTTTTTTCAGTAGTCCCATCACTTCATATGCACGATTAGAGTCTAAAGAGGCAGTAGGTTCATCTGCAAGGATAATGGAAGGCTTGCTATACAAGGCTTTTGCAATGGCTACGCGTTGACGCTCTCCGCCCGATAGATCAGCAGGATATTTTTTACGTAAATCACTTATTCCTAAGTCTTTATATAACTTTTCTAATTCTTTTTTAGTCATATTATCTTTTTTGACATTGTCTAATAACTTCATATGTTTTTCCACTGTTAAAAATGGAACCAAATTAGAAGCTTGCAAAATAAAACCGATTTCGTTTAATCGAACCTTAGAGCGTTTCTTTTCATTTAATTCGGATAGGTTTTGTTTATTAATAATAATTTCTCCACTAGTTGGGCTTTGTAAACCTCCTGCAATGGTTAAAAAAGTACTTTTACCGGATCCAGAAGGACCAATGACAGCAATAAGTTCTCCTTTTTCGGCGATGAAGTCTGTTTCTTTCAGTGCATCTACTTGTTTATGGCCAGTTCCGAATGATTTCTTCACCTTTTTTAATACTAAAATAGCCATGATTTACCCTCCAATCGCTTTAAGCGGATCAATTTTGACAATCGTTAATACGGAGAATACTGCTCCAAGAATAGCAACAACAATAAGAACAACGCCATAAATAATCATCGTTGGAATATCAAAAGCAACTGGTACTGCACTTGGTAAAAATGCTCCTGAAATAAGGGTTAATATAAATCCGACAACTACACCAACTACTGCTAGAATGAACGTTTGTGCAATGACAGATCTTGATAAGTATTCACTTGAAATGCCTTGTGCTTTCATGACGCCAAACATGCTTATTTTTTGTACTGTTAATACATATAGGAAAATAGCCACGATGACAGAAGAGATAGCGAATAAGAAGTAAATCATAAAGTTCAACGTTAATGCTTGCTCAGTATATCCAGGTAAGTTTTCAATGAACGTCTCAATTTCAATGACTTCTAAGTCCTTATTGGAAGTAGAAATGGAGGACATATCATCGCCGCGTACGACAATCCCGTTAATTTTGTCTTTACTTTCTTCAGCAGCGTCGCCAAATCTTACTTTTTGGAAAGTAGATAGTTCACTATAAAGAACAGGCGCTGCATTGAACCTTGCGCTATCCGTAAAACCGACGATTTTTAAGATTTCATCTGAAGAAGATAATTTAAGTGTATCTCCAATTTTGAAACCTTCATCTTTCAATGAATCACTTGCAATAACTTCATTTTCACTTGAAAATACTTCGCCTTCTATTACTTTTGGCATGATAAATTCATCGGGATGAATACCGAAGAGGGATATATTTTGTTTTGAATCCCCATTTGTTGCTATAGAATTTAATTGGCCAAGGACAGCAGTTTCTTTTCCTTCGATATGGTCGAGTTCTTCTGTTGTAATGAATGATTGCGGTAAACTCTTGTCGGATTGTTCTGTTAAGACAATTGCTGTTGCGTCCCATTTATCTACTGATTCTCTATTTAGACTAGCGAGTCCAGTTGCAAGTCCAGATAAGAAAAACACGAGATAGGAGACGAGCATTAAAACACCTATGATTAAAGTAAAACGTAATTTATTTTTATTAATTTCGTTCCAAGCTAAAAACATTTGGTCACTTCCTTTAGTTATTTATAGTTGAGTCGCCTTAGATGAAACCTATCCGCAGTAATCGCCACTTTTTGTGTTACTTCCAATGGCTTTAATAACTTGCACTAACTCGGTCACATCTGTTTCAACTCGATGGATATGTATATTGTTTTCTTTAATGGAATAAAGAATTTGGTGGAAGCGATTTTGCGGTTCAATGAAGCTGTCGAGTCCTATTGTGCCACTTTTTTAGTATCAGAAATAGTGGGTACCGCTTGATCTGTAAGTTCTGTGGAAGTTTGGACAAGATTTGTTATTTCTAACACTGAACTTTTGGATTGTTTGGCTAGCTTTTCGAACTTCTTGTGCAACTACAGCGAATCCATTTCCATGAACTCCAGCTCTGGGGCAGCTTCAATAGAGGCATTTACCGTTAGTAAATTCGTTTGTTCCGCAATTTGTTTTATTAGACTAATAATGCTACTAATCTCATTGGAGGACACTTTTAATTGCTCTATCATATCTACCATATGATTTGTACTTCCAGTGATGAATTCCATTTGGATTCTAATTTTTCTACCATTGCATTTCCGCCTGTTGTATCCAATTGAATTTTTTTACACTTAGAAAGGTAGTAACGTATGTAATTCCCCTAATCTAATATTCTGTGTGAATTGTATGCTAGCTTCTATTACTATTATTAACAGTTTACAATTATTTTGTCAAAGGTTTGTATAGTATAATTCATTCCTTGTTGTACAGGAATGAATTAATTAGTACCGAATTAATTTAACCTCTTAATGAATAAAAAGCCTAAGATGTATCCATAGAAAATGTGGCCTACTAACCAATATGTAATAGCAGGAAGGCTAGTAATAGAAGGGGTTCGCACAGATAAAGCAGTTGTAGAAAATAACAATAACCCAATGAGGAAGCATACAAGTACATAAAAAATAATAATTTTTCTTGGCGAAACTATTTTTAAGTAATGGACAAGTAGGTAAAGGCACATACTAAGGATAATAGAGATAGTGAGATGTAGGGCAACTTCTATCGTTTCCATGAGTTTCTGCTGATTAAGAAAGGGAATATAATCCACATTTAAGAGGAGGGTATATACTTTATTGGGTGTGAAGTACTCTACGAACTTAAAGAAAATAGTTAACAAAATGCCCGAGATTATTCCATCTATAAAAGGTTTTTGAAGTCCAATTTGTAGTTTCATATCAAATAACACCCTTCTGAAATAAGATACTTTACTCTTATCAGATATATGCTTTTTAGTCAAACTGTTGTACAATGTTTAATGATTAAACATTGTACAACTAGATTAATTGCAGTAAAAGATGTGGGGAGTAAAGTTAAATTAAACCCCTATTGCTCAATAAGTAATAATGATTGAGAGGAAGTAGAAAATGATACAGTCACGCCCAGGCGGTCACTATAATATACAGCAAGTGGCAGATGTCACAGGATTGTCTAAACAAGTCATTCGTAAATGGGAAGAAAGATATGAACTTGTTCAACCTAATCGGTTAGCAAATGGTTATAGAACTTATAGTGAAAAGGATGTAAATATCCTTTTAAGGGTTAAAACTTTATCAGAACAAGGATACTCGATTAAACAAGCAGTTGTTCTCGTGAAAGATGAAAATGAAACATTTGAGAAACAATTTAAACCAATTTCTTCAGAATCATATGGAGAGTTTAATGATTATGTATTCCAGTTACTTGAAAAAGGCTCCTACTGCGATGAAATAGAATTAAATATCATATTGCAGCAAGGATATCATCATTTTGGACTAGATAATTTTTTGACAGCAGTAGTGATACCTTTTCTGAAAGAGGTTGGTAAAAGATGGGAAAAAGGAGAATGGGACGAATACCAAGAATCTGTTTGTAGTCAAGTAGTGCGAGACTTTTTGGTACAGATTCGTAGGAACTATCAGTATAGAGAAGATGCACCTTTAATAATTGGGGCTTGTCTCCCAAGTGAACACCATGAAGTACCTATGCATATTTTATTGCTACAATTCATGATGAGAGGTTGGAAAGGGATACTAATAGGGACATCTCCTGCACCTGGCTCTATTGAAGCTTTGGTGAAAAAGCTTAAGCCAAAAATCGTCTTATTATCTGCTTCTACCACGCTTCCTTTTGAAAAATACCCGAATTTATTAACAAAACTGGACCAATTTGCCTCAGAAAATGACGAGGTTAAATTTTATATTGGTGGTGCTGGTTCGCTTTGCTATTTAAAAAAGCATCATTTAAATACCATTCGTGTAGCCAACTCAATTGAAGATGTATTAGATGCTTGTAGGAATTAAAAAGCTTAGATTTTTAATTGTTTATACATACTTTATTGTAAGTTGCAAAAGTTCTTTATCACATTTGTTTACAAATTGCAATGAAGGAGTATAATGTGTAAATGAAACAAGAAAACAAATTTTACATGTCATTTTATTAACTATTCGCCAATGGATTCTAATAAAAACAGTAATAGGGAGGAAAAACCATGCCAAACATCGGAGTACCAGGTTTAATTATTATTCTAGTCATCGCTCTAATAGTCTTCGGACCAGCCAAACTACCTCAACTAGGCAAAGCTGTTGGAGAAACGTTAAGAGAATTCAAGAAGTCAACAAAGAATATTGTGGATGATGTAACAGAGGAATTTAAAACAGAAGATAAAGAAAAATAAATACAGAAAGGCCGATTATTTATACAGTAGTCGGTTTTTTTATTTGGGTTAAAAAAACGAAATGTACTTTAGTAGAATTGGAATCCCGTAGCAATATAGAGGATTGCTACGGGATTCCATCTTTATTTATTTAAAATGACGAGGGCAAGGTAGGTTGTGCTCCCATTTGTGTAACAGCAAATGCAGCGACTTCGGATGCATAAAGGATACTCTCTTTCAAGGAGTGTCCTTTACATAAGCCTACAGCTAACGCACCGTTGAATGCATCCCCAGCCCCAGTTGTATCTTTCACATTAACTTGGTTTGCTTGTATGCGGCCATGTTCATGACTATTCAAATAATATGACCCTTTTTCACCTAAAGTAACTACTACCGCTCCGACTCCTTTTTGAACTAATAAGGAGCATGCTTGGTAAAGCTCTGCATCGGTTTCAGTTTTTAGACCCGTTAATACTTCTAACTCTGTTTCATTTGGTGTTAATATGCTCACTTTACTTAATAAGGAATTGCTAATTTCTTGTGCAGGAGCTGGATTTAATATAATTGGTATACCTTTTTGTGCTGCAATACTTGCTGCAAACTCTACAGTTGGCATCGGAATCTCCAATTGTAAAAGTAGGGCATTACTCGCTTCTATTTTGCTTCTTTCTGCTTGAATCTGTTCGGTTGTCACAAGGAAATTTGCTCCAGCAAAAAGTACTATCGAATTTTCCCCTGAATCTGCTAGTTGAATTATCGCTTGTCCAGTTAATCCAACCTTCTTTATAGCGGAAGTATTAACTCCTCTCGCTTGTAGGTTTTGCAAGGCTTGTTCACCGAAAACATCCACTCCGACATTCCCTATAAAGTTGACATCGGCCCCTAATTGCCCAGCGGTTACTGCCTGATTGGCTCCTTTACCTCCAAAAAACATCTCATGTTTGGTGCTGTGTAATGTTTCCCCTGCTTTCACAATATGGGGAACCTGATACACAAGATCCATATTGATGCTCCCTACGACGGCTATATTCATGAATCATCTCGCTCCTTTCCGTTTGAGCTATCGCAACAGGTTTAACATACTTTTTATCCGATTTGTTGGCCCATTATTTTAACTGCATTCAGAAATTGCTCGAGGAACTTCTCTCTGTGAACCGTATGCAATACTTTCACATTATGAGGAAGCCCTGTTCGTTGAGAATAATCTACAACCGTTGTTCCGGATGTAAGTCTTCCTTCTAGTTCCACTGCCACATGGCAATCATCCCCTGAAAATAGCTCGGGTGTTAATACATAAGATACTGCGCATAAATCATGTAAACGAATCTGTCCTTCAAAATTAGGGGTATGGAAAGCAGTTTGCTTTGCAGTATGAATGTAAAAACGAAGCATTGTAGCAACCTTGAGTGCAAATTCAGTTCCTATTGCTTCAATTTCATCTAATTCTTCTATTGTGACGTAAGCTTTATGAGTGACATCAAGTCCACTCATTACAATAGGAACTCCTGAACGAAAGACAATATCTGCTGCATGTGGATCGACGTATACATTAAACTCTGCAGTTGGTGACATATTTCCACCAACAGCGGCGCCACCCATATAAGAAATGTATTTAATTTTCGATTTCACTTCTGGATGTGCTAATAGAAGTGCGCCTACGTTTGTAAGTGGGCCAGTTGCAATAAGAATTATTTGCTCATCACTTAATAGTAGTGTTTCTTTCATTGCTTCAACTGCTGTGCGATTACTTAACTGGAGTGTAGGTTCAGGAAATTGGACATCACCGAGTCCATTTTCACCATGTACTTCATCAGCAATTTCAAGTTTGCGGAAAAATGGCTTATCTAAACCTTTAGCAACTTCGATATTTTTTTTCATATAACTAGTGAAAGCGAGTGCATTGTATATCGTTTTTTCTTGCGTTTGATTTCCAGGCTCTGTTGTGATTAACTTAATATCTAATTCCGGATGTGCAAATGCAAGGGTTAGTGCCATTACGTCATCAATACCAGGATCACAATCAATAATTACGGGAATAGTCATTTCATTACACCTCATTTTATTTTTTTCGTACTTTCTCTAACGATTAAAGTTGGTTCAAAAATTACTCCTTCAGATGAATTGGTTTCAATTTCATTTATGAGTAGTTCGATTGCTTTTCTTCCCATTTCATATGTACCTTGTTTAACGGTAGTTAGTTTTGGGATTAAAGCAGTTACTAAAGGAATATCATCAAAACCGACGATGGACAGTTGTTCAGGAACTTGAATTCCTAGCTCATGAGCAGCCCGATAAATTCCACATGCCATTAAGTCATTGCTGGCAAATATTGCAGTCACGAGGTTATTTTGTAGAAATTTCTTTGCTATTAGATAAGCCACGTCCATCTGAAAGTCACCAACTAAGATAAATGATTTAGGGAGATCTATAGAAGCTTCTGTTAAGGCACGTTGAAATCCGGAAAGACGTTGTTGTGCATTCAGAATCTCAGATGGACCTGTCATACATGCCATTTTAGTATGCCCTAAGTCAGCCAAATGCTTTCCTGCAATATATCCTCCTTTTTCATTGTCTAAGAAAACACCGGGGTGGTTACTTGCTTCCTCGCCACGATCAAATAATACGTATGGAATTTTTCCGCTCTCTAATTGATCTCTGCTAGTCTGAGACAACCGATTCTTACTTGAAAGTAAAATCCCATCAACTTGTTGTTCTTGCAGCAATCGTAAATAGTTTTCTTCTTTTTGGGATTGATCATCTGAATTACAAATGATGAGGCTATAGTTTCTTTCGTTTGCCTCATCTTCAGCACCTCTACAAAGTTCTGGGAAAAAGGGATTGGAGATATTTGGGACGATTAACCCAAGCATATTGGAACGCTTTGTCACTAGACCACGTGCTAATTTATTTGGCTGATAATTTAACTCTTCTATTACCTGCAAAACTTTTTTACGGGTTTCTTTTGACATACCTTCTGCTTTATTATTCATAACCCTTGAAACAGTAGTAATTGAAACACCTGCTACTCTTGCAATATCCTTAATCGTTAACTTCCCCATATATGTATCACCTATTCCTTTAGTTAGGAAAACGTTTTACGAAAACGTTTTCTCTGAACAGTATAAAGATTATTGTAATCGATTGCATTTGTCAATAAAATTTCAAGTATTTATCGAATCCTTAAAAAAACTTTAACTGCTCCTGGATTAATTGAAAGAAAGCCTTGCTATAGGGATTCCGTATCATTGGAACCCCAAGCAAGGCTTTTTATATTACTCCCTTCGTCGCTTAAATCGGCTAGTTGCAAAGGTGAGTAGAACTAATAAAACCACACTTACTGCAGACGTAATAATCATTGTTTTTGAATATCCAGTAGATTGCGTACCAATTGTCCCGTTTTCACCAAATCCAGGCCCACCTTGTCCACCACGCATCCCTTCCCCATTAGGATGTTGCATACCTTCAGGCATTCCCTCGCCATTAGGATGTTGCATACCTTCAGGCATTTCCCCACGATTATGAGATTGCGCACCGTCTACTGCATTATCGTTACTATTTTTATTCGCTGCGCCATCAGTTGATGGAGCGCTAGTATTAGAATTAGTGTTTTCCACCACTAATTCTCCCGATAGTTGTGCAAGTATAGAGTCACTTCGTTTGCTTGCAAATTCGATAATCCCATTGTCACCATGAACATCTTCTTCAAACTCATCTACTGTATAAAATGCAGTTGGATCTTTCTCTACATATGGGTGAATCAATGTATAAACTTCATCCACCATTTGAGTGAAGTTTTCTTTCGCCAAAAAAGAAGTAGCAATTTCAGAGACATACTTTTCATATAATGCTACATTTCCTTCATTGGAAAGTAGTGCATTGATAAGTGGACGCTCTTCCATTGTTGTACCACTTACAGGCTCATAGATGCTTAAGTTAATAGTACTGTCACTTAATGCATTACCAACCATCATGCCCATTGGTTGACGGGCATCGCTCTGAGCAGCTCCTGAATTAGCATTTGCAGGAGCCATATTATTTTGTCTTTCTGTTTGTGCGTCATTTATAGTAGGGGCTACTGCATTTCCAACGTTTCCAGCAGCGGCATCTTCACGACCAGGGAATCCATCTTTTCCACCGCCGCCACCCATGCCTGCCCCGAAACCACCGAATGCCATATTATAGTCCCATGGTAAGACAGAGAATATCCCATCTTCTTCATACAAATAGTAATTATGTTTCAAATTCCCTTGATAGCTGTCAAGATTGACGAGTGCCGTATTAGCTGTAAAATAACGTAGCATTTCATCTACATCCAAAACGGTTTCCAAATCGGAATTTTCTGCATTTATCGCGTTAATAAAGTCCATAAATTCGTCTTCATCTTGTCTACTAATGTCTGTTTTAGCCCCAATTCCAGTATAATCATTATAATCATTGGAAATATACTTTAAATCGCTACCAGTACCATCTGGTTTATATAGAGAGTCAGATCCTTTATCGAAACTTCGAGCAAGGAATGTTTCTTCAATTGCTTCCACACCAAGATATAGTCCCCATTCTTCTCCATTAATCGTTACATACATATACGAATAACCTGGCGTAGCAATGCCGAGACCGTCCATCATTTTATAGGACATAAATTCTCGCATTTGAGAAGCGTCACTATAGTTATTATTCAAATTTAATTTTTTCAATCCATCTAGACTTTGTGTACTGTCATAATAGTCAAAGTCTATCTTAAAGCTATATCGTTCCGAATCATCCATTTGAACGACAGACCGAAGCGACAGATTACCCTTCGTCCGTAAGCCAACATGATTAACGGTAGTGCCGTTAATGGTTACATTCGCTTCGACTATTTCTTCATCAGAGGCATTTGCAAGCATTGTTGTTAAATCTTTATCATCCAACTTAATATCCACACTTGTAACTTTGCTTTGGTCAAAGACGGTGTCCATATATTCATAGCCTCTGTTTGTCGATTCGAGTCCAACTTTTGGATAAACAAATAGGCCAAAACAAAAGAGGACTAACAGGAGGCTAAACACCAAGATAACGGGCGTTTTCTTCATGCTTTTTCCTCCTTACTAGGCAGTGAAATTACCATCATAGCTAAGCATTACAGCAGAGGTAACCCCGTCTACGTCAGCTATCAAATTGATAATATTTTGTTCCTCTTTTTTCAAACGAACTTCATACGTATTCTCATAATAACTTTGTCCAACGGCAGATTTAGATTTCAATGTATGCTTTTTAGAAAGATTACCAACTAATTTTTCAAGTGTTTTTTCTACTTCCATATGGTCGTATTTTATTACAATAAGATATGGATTTTCGACTGTAATACGGTTTACAAATAAAACAAGAACAAGACCGATCAAAGCAGAGCCTAAAATCACGAGCGGAATAAATCCAGCACCACATAAGATACCTACAACTATGGACCAAAATAAGTAAACTAAATCCATAGGATCTTTAATAGGTGTTCTGAAGCGGACGATGGAAAGTGCACCAACCATACCAAGAGACAATAGAACGTTTGAAGATATACCCATAATAATTAGGGCAGTTGCCATAGATATGACAATCAATGCAATATTGAAAGTATGCGAATAAATTACACCGGAATAGGTCTTTTTATAAATCACATATATAAATAACCCAACTGCAAAAGCTACTAGTAGGCCTATTAAGGAATCTACTAGCGAGAAGCTAGTTGTTTGCTCCAGAAAACTTGATTTGAATATATCTTTAAAAGTAGTAGTATTCATTATTATTTCCTCCATTAAGTAATTAGCCGAACATGCGGCCTAATTGATATTTTGAAAACGCGCTACTTCGTCTATCGCTAATTTGAAGCAACTTTTTGATTACATCTGGTAAGTATCCGTCGTATTTCACTTCCACAATAACAGTCCCGTAATCGAGCACGTCGATCATTGGTGTATGAAGATTCAAAAGATCTGTATTATGAAAACTTGTTTTTACGTCACTATCAAATGTCACACGCACATTTCCTTCTTCTTTGATGAAAACTTCTCTCGTGTAATCAATGATTGTTACCGGCTTTAACTGATAAAGCGTCATATGAAGATGAAGCTCATTTAACAATTTACGTTCATCATTCTGCAACCACTCAATATCTCCTAGTCGAATTTTTTCATATTCTTCAGGAGTAAGTGAGCACTTTTCTTTGAATGTCATATTGTTTACTTTCGTTTTTTTCTCTACGTTCATGTAAGCAAAATTATTGTTGTACAATCGCACTCTAAATTTGCAACGATTGAAATAACCTTCTTTCTTTTCGGTTAATACTTTATTTGTAAAATTATCAAAGTAAATGCTGCGGATTACATACTTACCATCTGGACCTGCGTGTGGGTCTGGGGACATGATATGCTGTAGCTTTTGTTTTAACAAATAGCAATCTGCTTTAGACATTTCGTGTTTAAGCTCATGTCTTCCTTTCATTTTTTTCTCTCCTTCATTGGTGAAATATTATTCCTGTAATGAAGTATAGAAAGGAAACCTTAAAGAAACCTTAAAGCTTTAAATGAAGCGTCTGGGACTTTTGATGAAACTAGAGTATTCCAACTAACTCATTTCCCAACCAAAAAAGTGCCGCAACCTCATGGGTTGTGGCACACAAAAGCGCTATTATTTTCATCTATTAGCTGGTAATGTAACCTGAAAAACAGTTCCTTTTTGCCTATTAGAAAATACATGTATGGACCCGTTGTGACTTTCTACAATCCACTGTGCAATGGAAAGTCCGAGACCAGTTCCCGCAGATTCAAAGGCTCTGGCTGTATCTTCGCGGTAAAATCGATCAAACACCCGGGGTAAATTTTCAGGTTTAATGCCAATTCCTGTATCATTTACTTCAATAATGACTTGTTCAGGAACATTTTTTACAACAATATAAATTTTATCAGTTGCATTTGTGTATTTCAGTGCATTATCTAACAGAATAATGAGAAGCTGATGAATTCGTACTTTGTCGGCTAAAATGGCGTGATCATTGTGAGTTTGCACGATTAATTCTTTTTCTTCGAGTTCCGCCATTTCGATAAAAGGTTGTGCAACTTCTGTCACAAGCTCGCTAATATTCACTGATTCTTTTTGGAGCTGCTGTTCTAATGAGTCCGCTCGAGCGAGTGTAAGCAGATTACTCGTCATTTTGGTCATTCTTCTAGTTTCGGAAAGACTAAGCCCAATCGACTCAAATTGTTCCATAATAGTAGCATTTGGTTTTGTTAATAGATGCTCTAGCTTGCTTTGAATAATGGTAAGGGGGGTACGTAATTCATGTGATGCATTTTCGACAAATTCTGATTGCTTATTCCATGAATTAATAATTGGTTTCATTGATCGTTTTGCAAGAACATAGCTCGCAGTAATGGAAAGAAGTACGAATATAATCGTACAAGTAGCGAGTATTTCGATAAAGTTACCAATTACATTTTGTTCTGCTTCGATACTGATTAATAACTCTGTGAAAGTACCGTTACTATTTTCATAAAGCAGTGAACGAAATACATAATCACTACCAATTTTGGTCGTTTGAATTGAATCTACAGTGTCCGGTAAAAAAGGAATATCTCCTGAGAAGTCATTTAAAAATCTCGTGCCAATTTGTTCGCCATTTAAAATATTTCCTGCATCATCTCTAACTAGCACAATCATTCTGGGGTTGAAGGGACGAGGGGGTCTATTTCCAGGCCTTTCTTCCATCTGCTTTGCCATTTTTAATTCATTATCCACTGAAGAGTATAATGTTCCTTCCACGAGTTGATAAATAATAAAAGAAAAAATAGAAAAAATAATTGTGAAAGCTACAAAATTCAATAGTGCAAGTCTATTTTGCTGCTTTTTAATCATTTGGTTCCTATACATGTGGAGCACCCTTATTTAGCATATAGCCCAGTCCGCGGAATGTACGGAAATTTTCATCATATCCAAATGGTTTAAGTTTCTTGCGAACATGACTCACATATACTTCTACGACTGTTTGAGAAGTTTCGGAGTCAAACCCCCAAACACGGTCAAAAAGTTGCTCTTTCGTCACGATTGTTCCTTGATTTTTAACAAGAAATTCTAATACATCGAATTGGCGACCATTCAATTGAATTTGTTCACCATTAATGGATGCCTGCTTATTTGTTAAATCAAGCAGCAAATCCTCAAAAGTTAATGTATTAATCTTTATTTGATTATTGGAGCGTCTAACGAGTGATTGCAATCGAACCAGTAGTTCATCCCGATGGAAAGGCTTCACTAAGTAATCATCAGCTCCTGTTTCAAAGCCTTTCACTTTATCTGATATACCATCCTTTGCAGTTAGCATAAGAACTGGTGTCATAATTCCTTTTTTACGAATAGCTTCAACAACCTCATAACCGTTCAAACCTGGCATCATGACATCTAAAAGTATAATATCATCAACGTTTTGCTCCGCCATAAATAACCCATCTTCGCCGTTATGCGCCATGCGGACTTCGTACCACTCACTAACCATATCCTGCACACTTTCAGCCAAGAGCCTATCATCCTCCACTATCAAGAGCTTCATGTAACGCACCTCTATTTCTCCAAGATTACTCTACTAATTGACATAATAGTACATCATTCAATTGAAAAATCAAAACGAAAATAGGAGAGAGAATAGTACAAAAGGAAGGAAATATGATAAGATAAAATTAGTAACTGGTACTAATAATAGGTATAGTATATTGCGATAATAAATGGGAGGTTTATATGAAAGATTTAATTCAATTAAAAGATAAAAATATAGTTGTAATGGGTGTTGCAAATGAACGTAGTCTTGCTTGGGGAGTGGCTAAATCACTATTTGAAGTTGGCGCAAACGTCATTTTCACTTATCGTAAAGAACGTTCTTTAAGTAAAATTGAAAAAGCTTTAAATGATAATAATTTGGAAGCAAAACTAGTAGTTGAGTGTGATGTTAATAGTGATGAAAGCATGAAAGCCGCTTTCGAATTGATTGGGAAAGAAGTAGGAGTAATCCACGGGGTTGTCCACTCGGTTGCTTTTGCAAATGCGGAAGACTTGAAGAATGATTTTATTAATACTTCTAGAGAAGGTTATGCGTTTGCACAAGACACGAGTGCGTATTCACTAATTGCTGCGGCTAGAGAAGCGGCTCCTTTCATGACTGAAGGTGGCTCTATTGTTACAATGAGTTATTTAGGAGCAGAGCGCGTGTTGGAAGGATATAACGTAATGGGAATTGCAAAAGCATCATTAGAGGCTTCTGTTAAATATTTGGCGTTAGATCTTGGGAAAAATAATATTCGTGTCAATGCTATCTCTGCTGGAGCTGTTCGTACACTAGCGGCAAAAGGAATCTCTTCTTTTAATACTATTTTGCATAAAATTGAAGAAACATCTCCTTTAAAACGCAATGTTACAGCAGAAGAAGTAGGAGATATGACAGTTGCACTGCTAAGTAATTTATCTAGAGGTGTAACAGGAGAAATCGTTTACGTGGATTCTGGATATAATATTATGGGCTAACCTTAATATGAGGAGAGTGTATAATGACGACTAAAAATGATTTTCAAGGAATACTAGCTAAGCCAGGGCAACGTGCACTTGCAGGAGTAGGAATTGAGAATTTTGAGCAATTGTCCAAGTTTACGAAAGCAGAGATTATGGAACTCCATGGTATTGGAAAAACCGGCTTCAAACTGCTCTTGCAGAAAAAGGGCTGTCATTCGAATAGAAAGATAAATAGAAACGGATGAAGAGTGAATCTTCATCCGTTTTTTTGTTGTCTGCTAGTTTTTTTTTCCTTTAAAAATGTTTTTTACTAGAGTCAAAGGGTATTAGAGATAAATATGATACGAATTCAGAGGAGGAATAAGCTTGGATAACAAGGTGAATGAAAACAGCAAAAATAAACAATTGGAACAGTTTCGCGTAGATGACAAAGATAAAGCAATGACCACAAACCAAGGGCTAAAAGTTTCGGAAGATGAATTTTCCTTAAAAGCTGGTGAACGTGGTCCTACATTACTAGAGGACTTTCATCTTCGAGAAAAAATGACTCACTTTGACCATGAGCGAATTCCAGAGCGAATTGTACACGCAAGAGGATATGGGGCGCATGGTGTTTTCGAATTATATGAATCAATGCAAGATTATACTAAAGCTAAATTCTTGCAAACAACCGGAGTAAAAACTCCTGTATTTGTAAGGTTTTCAACGGTAGCTGGGTCTCGAGGATCTGGTGAACTAGCAAGGGATGCTAGAGGTTTTGCTACTAAATTCTATACAGAAGAAGGAAATTACGACTTAGTAGGGAATAATATCCCTGTTTTTTTCATTCAAGACGCTATAAAGTTTCCCGATTTAGTGCATGCCTTGAAACCTGAACCACATAACGAAATACCACAAGCCGCAACAGCACATGATACTTTTTGGGATTTCATCGCAAACAATCAAGAAAGCGCACATATGATAATGTGGGCAATGTCTGACCGAGCAATTCCTCGAAGTTTTCGAATGATGGAAGGATTCGGAGTCCATACATTCCGGTTTATTAATGAAGAAGGAAAGTCTCATTTTGTAAAATTTCATTGGAAGCCAGTGCTAGGAGTCCACTCGGTTGTGTGGGATGAAGCCCAGAAAATAAATGGGAAAAATCCAGACTTCCATCGACAAGATCTTTATGAAGCTATTGAAAATGGGGATTATCCGGAGTTTGAATTAGGAGTTCAACTAATTGAAGAGAAAGATGAGTTCCAATTTGATTTTGACATTTTAGATCCAACAAAGCTATGGCCAGAGGAAGAAGTGCCGGTAAAAATTATTGGGAAAATGACATTGAACCGTAATGTAGATAATGTTTTTGCGGAAACGGAACAAGTTGCTTTCCATCCTGGACATGTTGTCCCTGGAATAGACTTTACAAATGATCCTCTCCTGCAAGGAAGACTGTTTTCTTACACAGACACACAATTAATCAGATTAGGAGGACCAAACTTCCACGAGCTTCCGATTAACCGACCTGTTTGTCCTTTCCATAACAATCAACGAGATGGGTATGGTAGACAAACGATTAATGTAGGGCAAGTAAGCTATCATAAAAACTCTCTTGCTGGTAATACTCCAACACCTGTAAGTGAGGCGGAGGGTGGTTATGCAAGCTACCAAGAAAAAATAGAAGGGCGTAAAATTCGTGTAAGAAGTGAAAGTTTTAAGGATCATTTTTCACAGGCAACATTATTTTGGAATAGTATGAGTGACCTCGAAAAAGAGCATATTGTAAATGCGTTCAGCTTCGAGCTAGGAAAATGTAAAGAAATATCTGTTCGCCAACAAGTGTTGGAAATGTTTGCAAAAGTTGATTTGGGATTAGCAAATCGAGTAGCTGAAAACCTAGGTTTAGAAGTGCAGGGAAGAAATGTATCAACGAACACTAAATCTTCTCCAGCACTTAGCCAGCTTAATACAATCATGACACATAGTACACGTAAAATTGCGGTTTTAGCTACTGATGGTTTTGATAGTGAACTTCCAGCCATTTTAGATGATTTAAAAGCGAAATGTACTCAGCCAGAAATTGTAAGTGATCATCAAGGATTTATTAAAGGGGATGATGGATCTAAGTTGCCGGTGGATCATACTTTCTTAACAGCCGACTCAGTTTTATTTGACGCAGTCTACATTGCATGTGCACAAGGCGAATTTTCCCTATATAAAAAAGAAGCATCTTACTTTCTTAAAGAAGCGTTTGCTCATTATAAGCCAATTGCCTCAACATTTAGCGGCAACCAACTTATAGATGAACTCGGTTTAACTGGAAAAATTGGCGTTTTAATGAATGAAGCAGGAAACAATTTTATTGCTCGTTTTATTGAGTTAATTGCTAAACACCGCTTTTGGGATCGTGCTGTATAAGGTAGATGTGGAACTTCAATAATTTCTGATTCTACTCTTGCGTTAATATTCTTTGGGGATTACCCAGTTAGCTAGGGATGGTTTTGAAAAAGTTTAATTCTAATAAATTCGCTTTACTAATCCTTTAGTATTTGATATATTCTGATAAATGGATATTTTATAAGCTTTGAAGAGAAAAGTAAAGTGATGTTGTTTTTTAAAAGAGAGCTTCGTTTGCTGAAAAGAAGCAAAAAACACTTATTTGAAAATGGCCTCTGAGCTTCGTACTGAACGTATTCTTACTAGTAAGCTACGACAAGTATCGGCACTTGTTATAAATGCCGGAGTATTATGTTTTGATACTCGCTAAGGTAAACAATGAGAGTTGTTTATAAATTTAGGTGGTACCACGAGTTTAACCTCGTCCTTTTATTAGGACGGGGTTTTTTGTGTTAAATTTTAAAAATAAAAAGGAGATGGAAAATGAGTATTTTTATTGGAGGAGCTTGGCCTTATGCGAATGGCTCGTTACATTTAGGACATATAGCAGCTTTATTACCAGGGGATATATTGGCCAGATATTATCGTTTAAAAGGAGAAAATGTGTTATACGTTTCTGGAAGTGATTGCAATGGAACACCTATATCCATTCGGGCAAAACAGGAAGGTACAACAACTAAAGAAATAGCCAATCGTTATCATAAGGAATTTCAAGAATGTTTTACAAATCTAGGGTTCACTTATGATTTATACACACGAACAGACGGAGAATTTCATCATCGGATTGTCCAAAAAATATTTTTGACATTGCTCGAAAACGGTCATATTTATAAAAAGGAAATTGATCAAACATATTGTGAGTATGACAATCAATTTCTTCCGGATCGATTCGTGGAAGGTATTTGCCCGAATTGCTTACATCCTTCAAGAGGGGATCAATGTGATAATTGTTCAACCATTCTAGATCCATTAGACTTACTTGATCTAAAATGCAAAATATGCGGAAATGAACCAATAGTGAAAAAAACAGAGCATTTTTACTTTGCTTTAAGCCAATTTCAAAAAGAACTCGAATCGTATGTTCATACAGCAAAAAGGAAACATCACTGGAGAGAGAATGCACTAAATTTGTCTGAGAGATATCTTCATGAAGGACTCATTGACCGAGCGGCTTCTAGGGATTTGCCTAATGGTGTTGGTATACCTGTGATAGGTTATGAAGATAAAAAGGTATATGTTTGGATTGAAGCAGTTTCAGGTTATTATTCTGCAAGTAAGGAATGGGCATCTCTTCAGGGGACGAATGACGAAGCATTTTGGAGCGAAAATACGACTTCTTACTATGTGCATGGAAAAGACAATATTCCATTCCATACAATCATTTGGCCTGCGATATTATTAGGAATTAACAATCACTCCTTACCTACACATATTGTCTCTAATGAGTATTTAACATTGGAGAAAAAGAAACTTTCTACGAGTAAAAATTGGGCAGTTTGGGTGCCTTATATTTTAGAGAAGTATCATCCAGATTCAATCAGATACTTTTTAACGACGAATGCACCGGAAAACCGGGATGCGGATTTTTCTTGGAGGGAATTTATTTTAAGTCATAATTCAGAGTTACTTGGAGCGTATGGGAATTTCATCAATCGTACGTTGAAATTTATTGAAAAGTCATATGGTGGGATTATTTCGAGCGGAGTGATAAATATTGAAATAAAAGAAAAGATGGAGAGCCTGTATGACATAGTTGGAGGGTTAATTGAATCAGGACACTTTAAACAAGCGATAGATCAGGTCTTTGATTTTATACGATCTGCGAATAAATACTTTGATGCAGAGCAACCATGGAAACAAATTAACGAAGAAAAAGATTCATGTGATAATACTCTTCTTACTTGTGTTTTCATCATTGCAAATGTCTCACAAATACTAGAACCGTTTCTTCCATTCTCCAGTGCAACAGTAAAAGAAACGTTGAATCTAGAAGAACATAGTTGGAAAGTAATTCAGAAAAAAAGCTACACATTATCTTGTGTTTCCCCGTTATTTGAACGATTGGATATCGACTTGATTGGAGAAGAACTTACTTTTTTGGATACTCAAGTGAATAATAATTGAGAAAAGGTTTTTCACACTCTGAAACTTCCTTCCTTTTATGTGTGAGAATCCTTTTAATTCAAATTAGTAATTATGGGTATAGTAATTGGAAGGTAGAAACTTATAGGGAGGGAGATTTATGCAGTACGTAATTATTGGTGGGGATGCGGCAGGAATGAGTGCAGCAATGGAAATTGTTCGAAAGGATCCGACTGCTCAAATTACTACACTCGAAAAAGGACATATATATTCGTATGGACAATGTGGTTTACCTTATGTAGTTGGAAAGCATGTTCCATCTTCTGAGGATGTTATTGCAAGAAGCGTCGAAACATTTCGAAGTAAGTATGGAATTGACGCAAAGACGGGATATGAAGTAACCAATATTGATGTAGCAAATAAAACAGTATCGGGAAACATCTTGCAAACAAAAGATACATTTGAAGTAAACTATGATCGACTACTTATAGCTACAGGAGCTAGTCCAATTATTCCTAAATGGGATGGAAGTAATTTAGCTGGAATTCATACGATTAAAACAATACCTAATACAGAAGAGATTATAGCTGATTTAGAAAATGCACATCAGGTGACGATTATCGGTGGAGGTTATATTGGTCTAGAAATGGCGGAGAACTTTGCAAGTCTAGGAAAGAAAGTGCGAATTATTCAACGCGGAGATCAATTAGCGGGCATTTTTGATAAAGACATGGCAACTTTTATTCACAAAAAAGCTGCTGACCACCATGTAGAGGTAATCTTGAATGAAGAAGTAAAATCGTTTGCTGGTGGGAAAAGAGTAGAGTCGGTCATAACGAACAAAGGAAGCTACCAAACCGATTTAGTGTTAATAGCAATAGGTGTAAAACCGAAAACAGAATTTTTAAAGGATACCGGAATTACTACACTACCTAATGGAGCAATCGTCGTTAATGCTCGTTTAGAAACAAATGTGGAAAATATCTATGCAGCAGGAGATTGTGCAACACATTTTCATCGAATAAAACAAGAAGATGATTACATCCCTCTTGGTACTACAGCTAACAAGCAAGGTCGTTTGGCTGGACTCAATATGATGGAAGATGGAAGAGAATTCAAAGGGATTGTTGGAACTTCCATTATGCAATTTTTTGATTTATCGCTTGGTAAAACTGGGCTTTCTGAAAAAGAAGTGGAGCAGCTTGGCATTCCGTACGAGACACTTATGCAGCAAGCAACCGATATTGCGGGTTATTTCCCCGGTAAGAAAACGATGCACATCAAATTACTCTATCGAAAAGAAGATCAATCACTACTAGGAGGCCAAATCATAGGTGGAAATGGAGTAGATAAACGAATTGATGTGTTAGCTACGGCACTTTACCATCAGATGACGATAAGTGAGTTATTAGATTTAGATCTTGCCTATGCACCACCATACAACGGGGTTTGGGATCCTTTACAACAATTGGCAAAGCGAATGGAAAGAAAATAAGGAAACAAAGACCTTGACGATTTTCTTTTTGTTGCATATACTAATCAAAATCAGTTTCAGAAAATTAACAAGCAAAGAAAAGGACATGAATTATTTTCCGATTTTCTTATTAGAGAACAGGGCCAATGGCTGAAAGCCCTGAAGAAAAACGAATGATTTACCACCTTGGAGCTATTATGGGGAAAGCAATGAATGCCATTATCCATAATCGGGAAACCGTTATCTTGTATGAGCGCAATACATTTTTTGTGTTGCAAAATTAGGGTGGAACCACGACCACACTCGTCCCTTTACCAGGGATGGGTGTGGTCTTTTTGTATTTATAATCAAATAATGAAGCGAAGAAAAGGATATGAATCATTTTCATTTCTCTTATCAGAGAACAGGGTCATTGGCTGAGAGCCCTGAAGGAAACCGAATGATTTACCACCTTGGAGCTATTATGGGGAAAGCATTCATGTGATTATCCATAATCGGGAAAACCGTTATCTTGTATGAGCGCAATACATTCTTTGTGTTGCAGAATTAGGGTGGAACCACGACCACACTCGTCCCTTTGCCGGGATGGGTGTGGTCTTTTTGTATTTAATAAAATAAAAAAATGGAGGAATTTACAATGTCAGCAAAAGCAGAAGAAAGAGTTAGTCATCAGAAATTAGGTCAAAAGTTAGAACTATTTATGTCTAGTGAAGAAGCGCCAGGCATGCCTTTTTATTTGCCAAAAGGTATGGTGTTGCGTAATGAGCTTGAAAGTTTATGGAGAATGAAGCATCAAAAGGCAGGATATCAAGAGATTAAAACTCCGATAATGATGAAACAAGAACTTTGGGAGAAGTCGGGACACTGGGATCATTATCATGAAAATATGTATTTTTCAGATGTAGATGAACAAAAATACGCGATTAAGCCAATGAGTTGCCCAGGAGCAGTACTTATTTTTAATAGCAAAAAAAGAAGCTACAGGGAGCTACCTATTCGTTATGCAGAGCTTGGATTAGTTCACCGTCATGAACTATCAGGATCATTAAATGGACTGTTACGGGTTCGAGCATTTACTCAAGATGATGCACATCTTTTTGTACGTGAGGAACAAATAGAAACTGAAATAGATAAAGTGTTGGATTTAGTGGATGAATTTTATTCAGAGTTTGGTTTTAGCTATAGAATAGAGCTTTCTACTCGTCCAGAAGATTTTATGGGTGCAGTAGAAGTTTGGGATCAAGCAGAGCTAGCGCTTGAATCAGTTTTAAAGAAAAAACAATTAGATTATCAAGTAAATGAAGGGGACGGGGCATTTTATGGTCCTAAAATCGATTTTCATATTTTAGATTCTCTTGGACGTAGTTGGCAATGTGGAACAGTGCAGCTTGATTTTCAAATGCCTGAAAAGTTCAAATGTCAATATATCGACGAGGACAATCAACTACATCAACCAATTATGATTCACCGTGCAATTTATGGATCCATCGAACGTTTTATGGCTATTCTTTTGGAACATTTTCAAGGAAGCTTTCCACTTTGGCTGGCACCTGTTCAAGTGAAAATTTTACCTATAGCAGATGCACATGTTTCGTATGCAGTAGGAGTAAAACAACGACTTGAACAAGAGGGATATCGCGTTGAAATGGATGACCGAATAGAGAAAATTGGTTTGAAAATACGCGAAGCCGCACTGCAAAAGCATCCGTATATGTTGATAATTGGAGACCAGGAAATGGAGCATGGTATGGTCTCTGTGAGAAAGCATAAAGAAGGAAGTATTGGAGAAATGGATATGGATGAATTGATTGGATATTTAAATGCTGAACAAAGAATTTAAAGAATTATAATAACGAATACCTCTCCTACAAAGGATTTTTCATTATTCTTCTCGAATAAAACTAGTAGGAGGGATTTCATGATTACATTCAATAATTTTCCGCATATAGAGACAGAACGTTATCTAATGCGTTCAATAGAAATAAGTGATGCAAATGCAGTATTTCATTATTTTTCAAAAGATGAAGTAACAAAGTACTATGATTTGGATACGTTTACGGATGTGGATGAAGCTATTCAATTAATTGAAAACTGGCAAAAACGCTTTGTGAGCAACGCAGGCATTCGCTGGGGAATTGCAACTAAAGATGAAAATAAAATAATCGGAAGCTGTGGTTATCACTGTTGGGAAAAGGAACACTTCAAAGCAGAAGTAGGGTTTGAAGTAACACCGGAGTATTGGCAACAAGGGGTTATGGCAGAGGTTCTACCACATGTAATACAATACGGTTTTGAAGAAATGGGGCTCTTTCGAATCGAAGCTCTATATGATCCAGAAAACACAGCTTCTAAAAAGACGCTTGAAAAAGCAGGTTTTATCTATGAAGGAACTTTGCGGAAATCTTCCTTTGAAAAGGGACGTTTTTGTGATGCTTCGGTATGTTCCATTTTGAAAGATGAGTACAAAAAATATGAATGAACGTCTGCCAAAGAGAGTTCAAGCTTTTACACAACTATTTGTAGGAGCGCTCAATAAACATTTACCTGAAAATATTATGGAAGGTGTTTATATTTATGGATCGATTGCTTTAGGGGCTTTTAATGAACAGAAAAGCGATATCGACTTTATTGTTTTATTGAAGCGCGAACTAAGTGATCAAGAAGTGGGGGCTATTAAAGCAATCCATTCACAAATGAACAATTATGAATTTGGAAAACGTATGGACGGGGTTTACGTTCAAGCAAGTTTAGTGGGCAAAACAAATGAAGAGCAACCGATGTATCCATATTGCTCGGATGGAAAAGTAAGTTTGGGGCATTGGGATGTTAATCATATTACATGGTGGGTTTTAAAACGGCATGGGATTGCGCTGCAAGGTACACCAATAGCAGAATTAAATCTTCCCACTGAATGGGATGATATCTTGAAAACGTTGGAATATAATGTGAACAAATACTGGTTCACCAAGACTAAAAAAAGGTATCTATTTTTGTTCGATAGTATGATAGAATTCACAACTTGTACGATTAGTAGAATCATATGCTCGCTTGAACAACAAGCTATTTTTTCGAAAGATGAAGCTGTTAAGTTATGTTTGGCCACACTGCCAGAAAAATGGCATCTTCTTTTAAATGAAGGTGCACGAATTCGATCAAATGCAAATAAGAAATCATTATATAAAAACAAAATAAAAAGAGCAAAAGATTGTAGAGATTTTATATTGTATACACATCAATTATATAAAGAAGACTTTTTAAAGAGGGGTAACTATGGAAATAAAACTATTAACAGCAGATGATGCAGCAACTTATTGGGATTTAAGATTAGAAGCACTCAAGCTAAGTCCAGAATCATTTGCCTCAAGTTATGAGGAAGCGATACAAAGAACCAATCCGATTGAACGAGTAGAAAATAATCTGCGAACGGAAGGAAACTATACATTCGGGGCATTCATTCAGAATAAGCTTGTGGGAATGGTTACTTTAGTTCGGGAGAGTTCATTAAAATTGAACCACCGAGCGAATATTTACGCGATGTACGTGAGACCTGAGACGCGTGGGCAAGGTGTTGGCAAAGCATTGGTCAATGAAGCAATAAATAAAGCTAAAACGATTGAAGGAATTGAAAAACTTAATCTGTCTGTTGTATCGACCAATGAAGCAGCAAAGAAACTTTACATACAGTTAGGATTTAAAGTTTTTGGTGTGGAAGAAAAAGCGCTAAAGGTGGAAGATACATACTACGATGAGGATCATATGGTACTAATCTTATAATCCAAAAGGTAAGCAGAAAAGTTCAGGTTAAGCCTATCATTCACTTGAAGCTTGTTCTAACTCTTTCACGTTTGGACTTGTCTTTCTATGGAAGAAAACTCGCTAAAGGATTACTCCTTTGCGAATCTCCTTTGTTCTATTATTTTAATAAACTTCCATAATAGAAGTGCACTAATGGCACCAACTGTATCGAGCATGACGTCCTGAGCAGTAGCTGTACGTCCGCTTGTTAATGACTGGTGAAATTCATCGAAAATGGCAAAGAACATGGTCAGAATTGCTGCAGTCAGGAACCGATATTTGAATTTCGGCAAGGCAGCATAAACTGCAAGAGCGATCATTCCAAAATAGAAAAAATGCGTACCTTTTCGAATTAAAAACTCGATAAAGGGATAGTAACCACGTTCCTCTATAGAAACTAGAATGCCCCAATATGGAATTTGAAGATAAGAAAGAAAAGATTCTAGTGGTTTATTTGGCAGCCACGTCTCTAATAAAGGGATAAGTGATTGCTGTTCAGATGATTGTCCAGATGCAATGAACACGATGATAAGTAAAACGAATAGAGGAATTATTTTTTTCATATCAAAACAGTAACATAAAAACAGGGAATTTTCATTCCTCCATAAAAATAAGGGAATGTTAAAATTAAATAAAATGTGAGGGAGTTTAATACTATGTCTAAAATCACACCATTTCTAATGTTCGAAGGCCAAGCAGAAGCTGCAATAAACTTTTACACATCAGTTTTCAGGGATTTCAAAATAATTAGGCTTGCTCACTACGGTGCAGATGGACCTGGAAAAGAAGGAGAAGTATCACAAGCGGCATTCAATATTAATGGGCAAGAGTTTTTGTGTACAGATAGTTTTGTTCAACATGCGTTCACATTCACACCTTCTTTATCTTTATTTGTTGAGTGTGATTCGGAAGAAGAAATTGATGAAGCCTATGATAAGCTATTAGAGGGTGGACAGTCATTAATGCCAATTGACAAGTATCCATTCAGCAAAAAATTTGGCTGGATACAAGATAAGTTTGGGGTATCATGGCAGTTGAATCTAGCTAATTAATGGAGAATCGGATGATGAACCAGAAAGATCGGATGATAAACGAACTGGAATAAACTTTGCCGTAATAAAGTATCACCCAAGGAGTAGTTTTTACTACTTAGGTGATACTTTTTTTTATTATTTTACCGGAATCCAAATTTCTGAATAATAATCCGGACTAGACGCGTTCCCATCGGAGTACACTTCTAACTCTGGTGTACCTGCGTGCTCGTAAGGGTTAGATGGAAACCATTCAGAAAAAATTTGCTTCCATGTGTTTTGCATAGCATCGGGCATTGGGCCATGTACTTCAAAAACTACCCATTTAGAAGCTGGGATTTCCATTCCTAAAAATTTCTCTGGTACATCCCCTTCACGAGTTGTTGCAATCCAATAATCAATCAAGCTGTTCTCTTGATAATCCTTGTCTGCAACGCACACTCCTAGCACACCTTCTACTGTTCCATTGTTTAATTGAAACAGCAAGTTATCTGTGCCATCTGCATTTACTTCATCCCAGAACACAGGGATTCCTTGGAAGTTTTCTCCGTTTTTACAATTGTACGTTCTTTTTACTCCAACTACTTGAAAACTTTCTTTCTCTACAATTTTGTACTTCATCGGTTCGGCTCCTCTCAAGCTCACCTGGATTACCAGGCGGTTGTATGATTTTAATTTACCTAGTTTCTTTCGTGCTTCACTAGGCGTTATGCTGTGTTGTTTGCGAAAGGCTTTTGTAAAAGCTTCGGGAGTATCGTAGCCATATTTATAGGAGAGATCGATTATTTTGTTATCTGTATTCATTAATTCCTGTGCGGCTAATGTTAATCGTCTTTGTCGGATATAATCTGCTACGGATATATTCGTTAAAATCGCAAACGTTCGTTGAAAATGGAATACCGAAGAATTTGCTTCTTTCGCGATTTGTTCCATTTTCAACTCATCTAGTAAATGATCTTCCATATAGTTAATTGCTTTTTGAATCGACTCCACCCATCCCATGGCCTTCACTCCTTGCATATATCATAAGATGTTATGAACGATGAATCCTGTCATTTTGTGCTAACTTTGGACTGTTCAACTAACTTCAAACTAAGGTTGGAAATCTAAACTTAAAAACAACAAGTGATTTTTGATTAAGAGAGAATTATATCCACAATTTCTCGAGCGCGAACTTCAAAGGAAGAAAGGTCATCGATATCCAACCATACTGGTTCGTAAGTTCCGCGTTCAATAGAAGTATGTGTATATTCTTCTCCTGTACCTGTCCCAAAGTTTCCACCTACAATATCTGCTAAGAAAAAATGCTGTGTTCCATTTTGCTCTAGTACTTTTAGTAAGCGTTGAATTCGGATGTTAACGCCGAGTTCTTCGTACGTTTCTCGAATTGCTGCTTGTTCCGGGGTTTCACCACTTTCTATGCCACCACCTGGAAATACATAATAGGTCATATGCGGTTTTGTTCTTTTGATAAGCGCAACACGGCCGTTTTCGATAATGACAGTGGCTCCTCGGTTTCTCATGTGTAATTCTCCTCGTATCTTCTTTAATAGTAAAAGTATAACAATAATTAATCGTAAAGAGTGAAAATAATGAATGAACTAATATTAATTGTCAGTCTGAAAAAAGAACGAAGAGGATAAATAAAGGATATTCTCATCATTTGTCTAATAGTATGAGTAGAAGCTATTCAGAAGGAGGGTTTAAATGGGAGAGAATAAAGTTCTAGAAAAAAGAGTAGCACACTTGGAAGAGCGTGTTCGTTTTTTAGAAGAACAATTATATATGAAACAATCTATCGTTCCACCTCAAAATCCTATTGTACATACGAAACAACAAGAAAAAACAGCAATTGAATGGGATACGCTTATATTTCAGAAAATCTTGCCCCCTTTATTTATAATTGTTTTTATTGTAGGTATCCTTTGGGCATTCAAGGCAGCCTCTGATTACGGTATTTTAAATGGTCAAGTAAAAGTTGTACTTGGATTTATCGTTGGTTTCATACTAATGGGATTAGGTGTATGGCAAATAAAACAAGGTCGAAAAAATTTAGGTCAAATGCTACTAGGCGGGGCTATTCCTATTTTCATGTTAACCACTTTTGCAATGCATCAACTCTATGCGATGACTGGACCTGGAATATCCTTTGTTTTAAATGTAACTTGGATTATATTGGGGTTATTTCTAACTTATAAATTCAAATCACAAGGAATTGGAATTGTTTCCACTATAGGAGGAGTATTTGTCCCATTTTTGATTAAAAGTGTTTCACCAAATATTCCGCTTTTTTCATTTTATGAAGCCCTCCTCTTTATACTTTTCTTGTGGATAGCACTTCGATATAGTTATAAAGCTTTATATTATATCTCTGTTATTTTCCTACAAATAGCTATTGTAGTATTTTTTATTTTTACTAATATACCCGAAGCATTCAAATGGATTGCTGTTCTTCCGATTTTGCTACAGCATGGAGCTTTATTGGTTGGCTTCTTGAAAACAAAACGAATGTTAAAGGATCAGGCTTATACACTTTTTTCAGTGATGCTTTTCACTGCAATGTGGGTTCAGATTGTTTTCACAGAAAATGAAGCATCCGTTTTATTAGTGGTCATTGCACTTGTGTATGGAGTTTGCCTGTATATAAATAAGAACGACTTGATTCGTACGCCTATTTTTATTGCAAATGGTTCAATCGGTTTGTTAATGCTTATGCAGTTACTAATAGATGATTTATTCTTTGAAGGAATTGTTGGCTTGAGTATTATTTACTTGTTAGTGTATAAAAAGTTCAATCATATATTACACGCAACTCTTTGTGGTATCACCTACTTTATCGCATTGTACTATGTATTCTACACTCCCATTACTAGTTGGCTTTCGTGGGAGATGTTACACTGGCTAGTCTTTATAGCGATAACTGGCTATGGAATTTATTTGCTTGCAGTTATTAGCAAACAGAACAAGTATATGGTTTTTAATATTGGAATAGCCTATTTCAGCATTTTGTTATTATACTTTTTACATATGATTGCTAGTATTTTTGTAGGAGATTCCGGAAGTAATATGGAGCGTGTATTTACAAGTTCTTTATGGGTTGCTGTAGCAATTCTATATATGTTATTAAGTCGCCGGTATTCGTTACAACAAGGAAAGTATGCTGGTGTTGGTATATTGTTTTTTACTTTAGCAAAAATTATTTTGTTAGACCTACCATTTGTTTCAGTACCTGTTAAAGCATTGCTATTCATCACTCTTGGGGCGGTTGGATTACTCGTGTCACGTGCCTATTATAAAAAATAAAAGCCAATTCTTTAAAAAGTAAGCTAAAATAACTGTAATGACGTTTATATTTTGGAGGAGTTTGCATTGGAACAAGATATTTTTAAAGTGATACGAAAATTCGAAACCTTATCGAATGAAACAATAGTTAGATTTACAAAATCGTTTAACAAAAGTATTGGTTTGTCCCCAATACTCGTTTTATCAGAGCTTAATAAAAATGGACTTCAGAAATCCACGGTGTTGGCATCAAATTTAGGATACACGCCGGGAGCTATCACGAACATTTCTACAAAACTTGTAAAAGAAAAATATGTAGAAAGAATATACAATGAAGAGGATCGCCGCAATGTTTTGCTTAAAATTACCCCAAAAGGAAAAGAATTACTACAAGAGGCGATAGTAAAAGGAGAAAAGCTTCACATTGAATTATTTAGTGCATTAAGTGAGGAAGAACTTCAACAGCTGCTAACCTTATACGAAAAGATACTCCAAAATTTGAGTGACAAGGAAAAGTAAGAGGTAGGTGTTCATATGCCTGTTATAAAACATACTACATATATGGAGGCTCCTATTAATAAGTGTTTTGATTTTGCTAGACATGTGGAGATTCATACAAAAACTACTAGGAATACGAATGAAAAAGCGGTCACTGGGGCAACGAAGGGTCTTTTGAATCTTGGGGAAAGTATCACGTGGGAGGCAACCCACTTTTGTGTTAAGCAAAGGTTGACAGCCAAGATTATAGAAATGAATGAGCCATATAAGTTTGTGGATGTTATGGTGAAAGGTGCTTTTCATTCATTTACTCATACGCATGAGTTTGAAGAACGTGGAAGTGGAACTTTGATGAAGGATACATTCGAGTATAAATCACCTTTTGGTTTAGTTGGAAAAATAGCTGATAAATTGTTTTTAGAAAAATACATGAAAAACTTTATTATTACTAGAGCAATTGAGTTAAAAAAGATTGCAGAGATGGGTGAAAGATGTTGAATCGGAATAGCCACTTGGAGTTCCTATATTTCCTGACAACACCGAATTCTGAAATACTTGCAGGAATTATGGAAGTTCATGAGCATGTATTTGAAGGTGCAAAGCTTATGGAAGAAGAGTTAGTAGAGAAAGAAAATGTATTAATCTTTGTAGCGGTAGATGGGATTAGAGTTGTAGGCTTTAAAATTGGATATAAATTTTCAGAGGACACTTTTTATAGCTGGCTCGGCGGAGTCCATTCTGATTATCGTGGAAAAGGAATTGCTTCAGAACTTATGCGACGACAACATATGCTTATTAAATCACTTGGCTACACGAAGGTTCGTACAATTTCTAGAAATAAAAGACGAGAGATGCTCTTATTAAATATTAAGCATGGGTTTGATGTACTGGAAGCTTTTACGAGTGAAAAAGGGACCCATAAGATTGTTATGGAGAAAGAATTATAGCTGAAAGAAGGGGCATTCATAAAAATGGAATGCTCCTTTTTGTCATCAACCATCACAGATAAATAGAGGAATTACAGGAGACTTCTAGAAGATTATAAGATGCTACTACAAAACAAAATTCTTAAGGAGGTCAATGTATGGCTAAATATGAGCAAAAGACGAAAGAGACGGATCATGATGTTGTAGAGTTTATCGAAAAAGTGGATAGTCTGAAGAAACGAGCAGATGCTTACAAACTTTTAGAGATTTTTGAAGAAACATCAGGTTATGAAGCGAAAATGTGGGGGCCAAGTATTATTGGTTTCGGGACGTATCATTATCAATATGCGACCGGTCACGAAGGGGATGCACCTCTTGTTGGGTTCTCTCCAAGAAAAGCCAAGATTAGTCTTTATTTTGCAACAGGTGATACGACTCGTGAAGAAAGCTTAAAACGATTTGGGAAGTATACTTCAGGGAAATCATGTGTATATATTAATAAAGTAGATGATATCGAAGTAGATGTTTTAAAAGAAATGATTACACAATCTATTACGTTTTTACAAAAATTATATCCAGATAATTGATAATATATGGAAGTTAATGTATTTTCCTTTGCTACTTAATATGAAATTAATGTATAATAACACAGTGTAAATTCAAGTAGAAACTTAATCGGAAGAGAGTGGGACTTTATGGGTCGTAAGTGGAATAATATTAAAGAAAAGAAAGCTTCCAAAGACGCAAATACTAGCCGTATATACGCGAAATTTGGACGTGAAATATATGTAGCTGCAAGACAAGGTGAACCAGATCCTACTTCTAACCAAGCATTGAAAGTAGTATTGGAACGTGCAAAAACATACAGTGTGCCGAAGCATATTATTGATAAAGCAATTGAAAAAGCAAAAGGCGGATCAGAAGAAAGCTATGATGAGCTTCGTTATGAAGGTTTCGGTCCAAGTGGTTCTATGGTAATCGTGGATGCGTTAACAAATAACGTAAACCGTACTGCATCGGATGTGCGTGCTGCATTTGGTAAAAATGGCGGCAACATGGGTGTCAGCGGTTCTGTTGCTTATATGTTCGATGCAACTGCTGTTATTGGTCTTGAAGGAAAAACAGCGGACGATGTTTTAGAAATATTGATGGAAGCGGACGTAGATGCTCGCGACATTTTAGAAGAAGAAGATTCCGTCATCGTTTACGCTGATCCAGATCAATTCCATGCAGTACAAGAGGCATTACGTTCAGCTGGCGTAACAGATTTTACAGTAGCCGAGCTGACAATGCTTGCTCAAAATGACATCGCATTAGATGCGGATGCTCAAGCGCAATTTGAGAAAATGATTGACGCAATTGAAGATTTAGAAGACGTTCAACAAGTTTACCACAACGTAGACTTAGGAGAATAATAGAGAAAAAGGTTGTCTGATCAGTAGGTTTTCTACTGGGAGACAGCCTTTTTTTTGTGTCTTAGATTTATTTTAAAAAAGGGGGTTATCTCAGAAAATCTTGGGAGTATCTCAGAAAATCCCTGAGGTATCTCAGAAAACACAGGAGTATCTCAGAAAATCCCTGAGGTATCCCATAAAACCCCAGGGTTTAGTTGTAATCTATAAATTGCGTCAACCAATATAAGTAAAAAGTGGAACTGAAACCAATATAGAACGTCCAATACCATAAAGAGGTGGATATGGAATGAAAGATAAGTCCTTAATTTCTTATGCAATCATTTTTACCTTATTTGCATCGATTTTATTTCCATCTAAAACACTAGCGGATTGGGCATATGCATTTGTCGTTTGGGATGGATATGTTTATGTCATAACGGATGAAATTGTAAATGAGGTAGAAAAAGAAATCGGACATGTGACCAGGTATTCGGATAGGGAAGGGACTTATTCTGGTAACTTTTCAAATGTCTATCCGAAAGGGACTAAATACTATTCAATAGTTGGATTTAACACAGATGAGGCAATTGCAATAAAAGATGAAAAGGGAAAATACATTAAAGCAGCTAGGGATGGAGAATACGCTAGAAATATATACGACATTCTGCAGAAAAGTTCTTCGACTATTATTTTATGGACACTAATAACTTTGTTAATTGCTATTTTGAGCATTTATTTTATTAGTAAAAGGAGAAATGAAAATGGTAAATGAGCATCCGAAGCATATAATCGCAGTTTCTGCTTATGTTACAAATGATAATGGGGAAGTTTTATTAGTTAAAACACATTGGCGTTCAGATACATGGGAAGCACCAGGAGGACAGGTAGAAGTAGGGGAACCTTTAGATGAAGCAGTATATCGGGAAATACTAGAGGAAACAGGGATTGTCGTACGACCTCTTGGAATTACAGGTATTTATTATAATGTAACAAAACATATTCTATCTGTTATTTTCAAAGCAGAATATGTAAGTGGCGAATTGAAAATCCAACCTGAAGAAATAAAAGAAGCTAAGTTTGTTAAATTAACAGAGATAAATATTGAACAATTTATCACACGTCCACATATGAGATCACGTACATTGGATGCTATGAAGTCAGTAAATTTTATCCCTTATGAAACATGGGAAGTGAGTCCGTACAATTTACTTGGTAGATTGGAATGAAGGGATCTTTGTTAACAACGGCGCTAGTTACAGTAACGCATGACCCTGAGGGAAGAAATATCAAAATCTTTAAAGAGTTGCAATATACTTTGGAGGCAATATATTCAAAGCTATTTATTACAATTAGTGAAGAATCCTCCTTGGATCTAATAAAAGAAATAGAAAAAAGTAAATTTAAGTATAAAATCATCCCTAAAAATGGAGCAGCATATGCAAGAAGGGAAGCATTAAAATTTGCACTTACCGGGGAAAGTCAGCATTATCATTACTGCGACTTTGATAGGTTATTAACATGGGGAAAAAATTATATAACTGAGTTGAAGGAAGTAGTTGAAGATATTCCAAATCATGATTATTTGATAATTGGTCGGACAGAAAGAGCAATGAATACTCACCCTATTGAATGGATAGAAACAGAAAAAATTACGAATAGAATTTTTTCAATAGAACTAGGAAAAGATGCAGATGTAACTGCAGGTTCATGTGCATTTTCTAGAATCAGTGCCGATTTCATTAATCAATATTCTAAAGAAAAGATGACGGATGCGGAATGGGCAATGATTGCATTAAGAATTGCGAAACGACAAGTGGCTTATTGTGCTGTAGAAGGATTAGAGTATCAAGAAGAAATAAATGGCTTGAACCGAAATGTTAGTGAGTCTGAAAGATGGTACAGTCGTTTAAATCTTAGTTTAATTATAAGTCAAACAGCTATGAAAGTAGGGAAGTAGAGGCGGAAACATGATAAAGAGAAAGATAAAGATAACTCTACTAGTATTAGCAGTTCCTATTTCAATAATTGGTGTGCTAGTAAGTTTTGGAGTCTATTGGGCTTTTTTTGATATGAATAGGTTGCCTAAAGGAGATTTTTTGACCGAAGAATTCTCTCCAAATGGTAAGTATACTTTAAGAGCTTACATTTCAGACGGGGGGGCTACAACAAGCTATGCAATCCGGGGTGAACTGGTATTTAATGATGAAAAGGGAAGGAAGAAAAATATTTACTGGAATTACCGTGAGGAGTCAGCGGACATTTCTTGGGTAGACAATGATACTGTCGTTATTAATGGTCATGTATTAGATGTCCTTCGAGATAAATTTGATTTTCGTCATGAATAAGAAATTTGGAGGGTTTAATCTTGAAAAGATGGTTTACACCTTTCTTCATCTTTTTCATTCTATTATTAACAGGATGTAGTGAGGAAGAGGATAAGAACGTACTAACTCGAGTGGATGTTTATAAAGTAAATGCAGTCGAACAGTATGAGGAAGAAGTGATTATCTCAGATAAGTCAGGGGTGGATGTCTTAAGTAAAGCGTTTGAACAAATAGTATGGGAACAAAATGTAAAAGCAGAAATGGTGAGGAAAGCAGATATAAAAGTAGTTTTGTTTATGGAAGTTGAAGAAAATATGCCTGAATTATTAGATGGATACTTCATATGGTTTAATCAAAATGGGACGGCGACGATTATTAATCGCGATGCGAATTCACTTGGAAAACTAGATGAAAAAAACGTTCAGATGTTAAAAAGTATATTGAACTTGGATTAAACAAATGGAGAAACTGCTAAACAAATTGACGAAAAATTATAGTGTGTTACAAGTTTGTTACTGGTGCCAGGCACCAGTAACAAACTTGTAATAAAAGAAGCTATCCTAAAACTTCTAGGATAGCTTTTGGAGTTATTTTTTCTTTAATTCGTTTATTTGTTTAGACAGTGTCATAAATTTTTGGTCTAATTCGGTGTATTTAGGATCATTTTTCTTCATGTAACTGAGTAATCCTAATACGGCTTGTTGTTCGGTTTCTAATTTCAATAGATCTTTTTCTAGAGAAGATTCATCATTTTTATGCATCCACTCTTTATAGCTCATTTCTACTTTTCGAATCGTGTTGTTTTCAAAGACAAGCAGTTTATTAGTTAGTTTTTCTAAGAAGTAACGGTCGTGCGTGACTAACAAAATAGTTCCAGGATAAGCGGAGAGGGTCTTCTCCAATTGCTCTCTAGAAGAAAGGTCCAAATGGTTTGTTGGTTCATCTAAAAGCAGCACATCTTTTTTATCTAACATAAACTCCATTAGTTTTAACTTTACTCGTTCACCCATACTCATTGTATAAATCGGACGAGACCAGTGTTCCTTTGAGAAGCCTAAATTCATCATAAGTGTTTGAATTTGCCCTCTTGTTTCAAAATCAGATGGTACAAAAAATTCAAAAGGGGTTTTATCCTCTGGCAAGTCGAATACCGTCTGACGTAAATAGCCAATATTCATGGCTTCCGATTTCCAAAGTTCTCCTTGTACACTTTCTTCTCCTAATAACATGTGGAAAAATGTCGACTTACCACTTCCGTTAGAACCGATGATGCCAATCCGTTCTTGAGATTGTATAGTAAAGGAAGCGTTTTGAAATAATAGTTTGTCCTCGAAGCTTTTGGAAATACTTTTGGCTTCTAAAACACGTTTCCCCTTTTTCTTATTTCCTTCTATTGAAAAAATCACTTCTTTTTCTTCTTCAGGTTTCTCTATAGTATTTTTAGAAAGTTCCAATTCTAACCGTTTCTTTTTGGAACGAATTTGAACATCCATTTTCTTAGCCTTGACACGATAATATTCTTTATTAAATTCATGTTTAGTTGAATCTGCATGTGCTTTGGATGACCAGTTTTTAAGGTCCGATATTTGTTTTTCTACTTGTTGGATTTTTGATTGTTGTCCATCATAGAGTCGTTGTTGGGTTAATCTGTTTTCTTCCTTCTTTTGTCTGTAAGAAGTGTAATTTCCAGCATAGACCGTTAACTTTTTGTTTTCTACTTCCCAAATCCATTCAGCTACCTCGTCTAAAAAATATCGGTCATGAGACACTAAAATAATTGTTCCTTGGTAGGAGTGTATTTGCTTTTTTAGGAAAGATAAACTTTCTTGATCTAAATGGTTAGTAGGTTCATCTAATAAAAGGAGTTGAGCCTTTTCCGCAAATACACGAGACAATCTTCTCTTCATTTTCTCTCCACCACTAAGTTGCGTATAATCACGCTCATGAGGAACAGACCATTTACTAAAGTATTCCCTTTCATCGTATACATAACCAGTTTTATGAAATTGATCATCCTCTTGTTTAAAGTAACTAATAGTCGGTTGAGTACCAAACCATTCAATTTGTCCCATCGTGGGAGCAGCCTCATTTGCAAGTATAGAAAGGAGGGAGGACTTACCCTCACCATTTCCTCCCACAATACCAATAACTGCCCCAGTACCAATATCGGCTTTTAAACTTTCTAAAATAACTTTTTCTCCATACATGATACATATATCTACTAACTTACCGTGTAGTGTCATAATATCCTCTCCCTTTGGAGGAATAAAAAAATCCCTCCGATTTTATACGGAAGGATTAATTACTGACCATTAAATGAATACACAAAAAGCCACTACAAAATGATAATATGTAGGGAATTAAACGTATTAAAATTGAAAAATGGGCAGACTAATCCTATTTCCGTTTCGTAAAGTTTATTTTGTTACTGCGCAAGTAAATCGCAGAAAAAACTTTCACTGAGAAATAAGATTAGAACTTCATTGTCCACCCATCGTCCCTTCAAAGATATTAACTGAATTATAACATATTTCGTTAATTTTTGTTACAAGTATATTACTTGTGCCTAGCACCACTAATATACTTGTAACTCTTGTGTTAATACAAAGCTTGACTGACTGATGAGCTTTCTGGTTCAAATACATCGTCAGTACGTTGTCTTTGGATGAACCATATTGCTAATATTAGGACTACACCAATTAGGCTACTTACAATTTCAGGTACAATTAACATAATACCTGCTCCAAATAGAACGATCCTCTCCCAAATCCTGGAATTTCGTATAAAGTAGCCAATCATTGAACTACTAACAGCAACCATCCCAATTAGGGAGGCTATAACTGAAAAAACTAACATATTTAATTTTACGTCAACCATAACTAAAATCGGATTATAAATGAAAATATATGGAACGATGAATGCTGCAATAGCTAGTTTAACTGCATTCATTCCTGTCTTAAATGGATTGGCCCTCGCAATTCCAGCCGCCGCGTATGCTGCAAGACATACAGGAGGGGTAATATCGGCAGCAATGCCAAAGTAGAAAACGAACATATGAGCCGCGATTGGTGCCACTCCGAATTCATTGATAAGCACCGGGGCAGCGATGGTTGCTGTTACGACATAGTTTGCTGTTGTTGGCAGCCCCATTCCTAAGATAAGGCAGGCAATCATTGTGAAGAATAGTGCAAGTATTAGATAACCATTAGATAGAGCAATAACACCAGCAGCAAATTTTGAACCTAGCCCAGTCATACTAACGACCCCTGCGATGACACCAGCAGTTGCAACAGCAGCAATGACAGGAAGTGCTACTCTAGTACCTTGTTCAAGAACATTAACCGTCTGCCTGAATGACATTCTTGTTTCTTTTCGAACAAGGCTAACTAAAAATGCCGAGATAATTCCAAAAAGGGCCGCCCGCTGTGGTGTGAAGCCATTCATAATTGTTCCCATAATGATAAGCAAAGGTAATAGCATAAACCAGTTTCTCTTCATTAGTTTTCTAAAGGAAGGTAATTGGGATTTTGGCAAACCGTTTATTTTTAGCTTTTTAGCCTCAAAATGTGTCCCAATGAAAATTCCCGTAAAATAAAGAATTGCTGGAATGACAGCTGCCAACATAATGACTCCATATGAAACACCTAAGTATTCCATCATAATGAATGCAGCAGCCCCCATCATTGGGGGCATGATTTGACCTCCGGTTGATGCAGCGGCTTCCGTCGCACCAGCAAATTCAGGTTTAAATCCCGCTTTCTTCATCATCGGAATTGTAAAAGAACCGGTTGCGACCGTATTACCAACCGAGCTTCCCGAAACAGTTCCTTGTAATGCACTTGCCACTACTGCAGTTTTTGCTGTTCCACCTGTATAGCGACCAGTTAGGGCAAATGCTAGATCATTAAAAAACTTTCCAATATTTGTTTGCACAAGCATTACACCAAAAAATAGGAACAGGAAAATAAACTTTGCTGAAATTTGAATTGGTGTTCCAAATATTCCGCTTTCCTTATACCAAAGTGTCGTTGCAGTACGATCGAATGAAAAGCCTGGATGCGAAAGAATTTGTGTAGGAACGAAATTTCCGAAAATCGCATATAGCATGGCAACTAGGGCCACAATAACAATTGGTAAGCCGACCGTTCTCCTTGTTGCCTCAAGTACTAGAACGATACCAAGTACTGAGATGATGACATCGGGTAAACTATATCCGGAAATCCTACTCTGCAGGATGGAATCAAAGAAAAAAATCTTATGATAAGTTACATACATCGCGGTAAAGGCAAGCAAAACATCATACCACGGAACTGTTTTCTGGATTTTCTGCATACCCTTTTTTAAAGGATACAGTAAAAATATAACTCCGAGTGCGGTTCCTAAGTGGACTGCACCTTGCTTTTGGGAAGGGAGCGTACCGAAATATGCAGTATATAGATGGAACACGGTAAGAGAAACTCCTAAAAATGTGACAATCCATGCCCATTTGCCAATCTTAGTTCGAAACTGATTTTCTTTGTCGTATTTTTCTAATATTTCCTGAGCGTCAACGGTTTGTTGCTCATTCATTTTCCCACCACACTTTCCAATAGGTATATTTATCCTTCAATGTTATTTCAAATCATCAAAACTTTTTATTCCAGTACTTTTACGTGTGACGATCTGAATAACTTCTGGATAGATATGCCCGATAAAAGCGGCGTTTGGAACTTCATGACCGGCAAAAGCGCCTTCACCTTTCACTGCTTGTAAAGCTGGAACATGAACGGTCATTCCAAGATCCATATTTCCGTCACGGATACTGGATAAGTTTTCAACGGATGCACCTGTTTCAGTGTTCGTTACGTTAACGCCTTTAATATTTTTATTCCAAATGCTTGCCATTTCTCCTCCAAGGGGATAATAAGTACCACCTTGACTGCCCGTACCTAAAATTAACTCTTTCTTACGTTTACTTTTATCAGCAGTAAGTTCAGCAACAGGATTATCTACTGTTAAACCTTGTTCCTCGTAATAGCGCTTAGCACCAGGATGGATTGGCAGTCCCTCTGAACCTCGAAGTGCATTTTCTAAAGTCATTTGTTTCGCCTGAGCGTGCGTGTTCTCACTAGCTTTTTCTATCATTATTTTGGCAAGTTCATAGCCTAATTCATCGTCGATTGTATCCGTATTTCCCATGAGAATAGCATATGCCGTAACTGTTTGAACATCGTTCTCAAGAAAATCGTAGGTGTCTTTTGGAATCGTGTGATGTCTATATCCACTGTTTTTCTCAATTTTTGCAATAGCATCATCCGAGAGGCTTAACATAACAACATCCCCGACGGATGCTTGTAAGCTTTCAATACTAGCTGCCGGAAGTCCCAAAATTCCAATAGAAATGTCGATATTCCCATCTTGCACGCCATCAGCTGCATCTCCAAACCCTTCTTGAAAACCCGTATAGTCGTCATCTCCAATACCATATGCGTCCAATATGAGTTTGGAAATCGAGTTCGTCTCACTTGCTGGAGGACCAATTGCAATATTCTTTTTCCCCTCACTACAACCAGCAATCAGTAACATCATGCTGAGAAGTACAGTAACAAAACCTAGTAATTTCTTCTTCAATTCTCTCTCCTCCAAAATTAATATTTCCCCTTTTTTGATAGCGCTTTCATAAATAAAGAACATATAACTTGTGGATTGGTTAGCACATCAGATAGAAGATTAACATTATTATACTTTTATTCTGTAGATTAACAATGTATTCTCGGTTTTTTCCTATAATTCGACAGTAAATGATGATATTCGCATCATATATTACAAACATATTTCAGGTGCCTGGCACCAAAACAAACGTGAATGTTCGAACATTCACGTTTGTTTTGAGAACTCGGAATACATTTATCGTTTAATTTTTCTGATATACTCATCCTATAAAAATAGGAGTTGCCTATACACAAGGCAGCTCCTATTATAATTTTCATAAATGTTGATTTACGTTGTTACTTTTAACACCGTTTTAATTTTTTGAATGACGCCACCTGAGCTGTATGTTAATACGCTTCGTTTGTAGAAGGATAGGCTGATTAAGAACATTAACACGACGGTTCCAACTAATACAAGCATCGACAGCATAGGTGCGAATGACGAAATGTCTGTTGCGCCAATTCGAAGTGGCATAACCATTCCAGACGTGAATGGGATGTAAGAGAATACTTGGATCAGTAATGTATCAGGACTGTACATTCCGGAAAGTAACACGTAGAAGCCAAGGATGCCAAGCATCATCGCAGGCATCATTGCTTGGCTCGATTCTTCAACTTTCGAAACGAGAGAGCCCAGTAATGCACCAATGATTAAGTAAAGCATAATCGTAAACAATAAGAACATAACTGCATATCCGATAAATCCATAGGACAACTCGTTAACAATGTCTAATACAGCATCCCATTTAGAGCCGTTATCTATTAACATGAACAGTAAACTTTGAACAACCAAAAGTGTCATAATTTGAGTCAATGCTAATAGAAAGGTTCCTGTAAGCTTTGCCATGAAATGGGTAGATGGTTTCACGCTTGCGAGTAATACTTCTAAAACACGGGATCCTTTTTCAGAGGCAACATCGGTTGTAATCATGGACAAGAATGTCATGACAAAGGAATAGATTAGAAATCCTACTAAGAAAGAAGCGCCGATTCCTGCTGCTTTTTCATCTTCACTTTTTCCGGTTTCCGATTCCTTATTCAAGTTTTTCATCGAAATAACTGTTTGAGACTGAAGAATTTTCTCCGCCTGCTCTGCCGTCAAATTGAGCTGCTGAACTTCATAAAGCTTTCCAGCGTACTGAAGTTGCGATGATAAACTCTGTTGATCATTAAAAGTTAATGGCTTATATGTAGCGATATCCGCCGCCAATGATTGATTTTGATCCTTCACAAAAATTGCTGCATCAAAATCACCATCAATAACTTGTTTTTCTACTTCTGCATTCCCTTTGGAAGGAAACGTAAATTCAATATCGTTACTCGATTTGAATAAGTCTTCAATATCAGCATTCGTTTCATTCAATAAAGCAATTTGCAAAGGTTCGCTTTGGAAAAAAGCTTCCTTAATATCGGTCCAAAACATTGCAACACTAATAATACCAACATATAAAATAATCGAAATAATAAATGACTTTGCCTTGATTTTTTGTTTATATAATTGCTTAACAAGAAGCCAAAACTTAGACATGCGTACCACCAACCTTATCTTTGAAAATTTCATCTAGCGACAAATAATCTAAACTGAACTTCTCAATATATTTCCCATTTGAAACGAAGTCAAAAATAGATTGAGCGTATGACTCATCCGTTAAAGTAAGGATATACTGATCTTTTCCAACATGAATATCCTTCACGCCATCCAAACTTTGAAGCGTTTCTTTTGGGACATCGGTTCGTATGGTAAGCTTCGTTTTCCCATATTGCTTTTTCAAATCTAGTAAACTACCGGAAAATAAAGAGACACCACGTTTCAAAAGGCAAAGGTGATCACAAAGTTCCTCCACATTATCCATTTGGTGGCTAGAAAATAAAATCGTTGTCCCTTTTTCTTTTAACTCTAATATTGCATTTTTCAATAAATCCATATTGACGGGATCTAGCCCACTAAATGGTTCATCTAAAATAAGAAAATCCGGTTGGTGAATAAAGCTCGCGATAAGTTGAACCTTTTGTTGATTCCCTTTGGACAAAGTTTCGGCTTTTGCTTTTCGTTTATCTTCTAATTGAAAACGATCAATCCAATAATCCACTTCTTTATGTAGATCCTTCCGAAGTTTCCCTCTTAACTCTCCAAAAAAATAAAGTTGATCTTCCACTTTCATTGCAGGAAAAATACCACGTTCTTCCGGTAAATATCCTAAAATATTTCTATTAATAGAATTAATATGTTTCCCTTCCCATGTAATTGTTCCTTCTGTCGTTTCTTGAAGGTCTAAAATCATCCGAAATGTCGTTGTTTTACCAGCACCATTTTGCCCAATCAAACCGTAAATCTCACCTTTTTCAATCGTAAAAGATAGATTATCAACGGCTACAAAGTCTTGATATCTCTTTGTTACTTGATTAATAGATAACGTCATATGTAGACTCCATTCTTTTATTTTTTTCTTCTAACTACTGTATACGTTTTTAGTATATAGAATGTTTCAGTTTTTTATGTAACGTTTTCCAAAATGATACGTCAAATGCAATGAGTGGCAAAAAAAGGAGTGATACGATGAAGAAAATAAGCATATTTACAGTAGCATTATTACTAATGGTAGGTTTCAATTTCCATCAGCCAGTTGCTAAAGCGCAAAGTGAGGAAGAATCAATAGTGAAACCAAAAGACACATCCAATTTTATAAAAACTTCAGGAATTATTACAGATGTTGTAAAGCAAGATGAGACAATCACACTTACAGTGAAGACAGAAGAAAAAGAGCCACAAACCACTATATTAAAGCTGACAGAAGACACGCTTATATTCAATAGTGGAACGACAAAAGCATTAAAAAAAGAAACCTTTCAAAAAGGGCAAAAAGTAGATGCATATTACGGTAAGAATAAACCGATGCTTGCGATTTATCCACCACAAATCTCTCCAGAGTTAGTGATTGTGCATGACGCTGAAAAATTTGGCAACGTAAAAATCAGCAAGTTCGATAATAAATTTGTTAGTTTAGATAATGATCTAAAATTAAACATTGGAAAAGAAACTATTATAATAAGTGGAAAAGGAGAGAAACTGGATCAAAAAGATATAGCTGGCAAAGAGCTCGTTGTATTTTATACAGTTTCCACTAGAAGTATTCCTGCTCAGACGACACCAAGTAAAGTTGTAGTGATGGATGATCTTTCCCCACAAGATACAACCAATTTCATGGAGAGTACTGGGATTATTAAAAGTATTGCTTCAAAAGATGGAAAAGCCATCCTAACGGTAGATACAGAAGAAAAAGAGCCAATAACCACAATTTTTACAATCACTAATGACACACTTGTATTCAATAGTGGTACAACAAAAACGGTAAAAATAGAGTCTTTCAAAAAAGGACAACGAATAGACGCATACTATGATAAAAACAAACCAATGATTTTAATCTACCCTGCGCAAATTACTCCAGAGTTGATTATTGTACATGACGAAGAACAGGTTGGATCTGTAAAAGTATCAAAGTTTGACGATAAATTTTTAAGTTTAGATAAAGAGCTAAAGTTAAACATTGGCAAAGAAACACTTTTAGTAAATGAAAAAGGCGAGAAGATTAAACAAGAAGACTTAAACGGAAAAGAGCTAGTTGTATTTTATACAATAACAACTATGAGTATTCCAGCACAAACACCACCAACTAAAATCGTAGCGATTAACTATCTTTCTCCAGAAATGAAGGAAGTACAAAAGATTATTGAAAAGGATCATTTTATGAAGAATGGGGTCAAAATGATTCCACTTCGTAAAGTTGCAGAACAACTAGGGTACGAAGTAAAGACAAATTCAAAACGATTTAGTACGACCCTATCATTAGGAAATAGTACCATCCAAGTTACACGCGGTAAAAAAACGTATAGTTACAATAAAAGCATACAACAATTTAAAGAAAAACCAGTACTAAAGAACAATAAAATCTATGTTTCAGAAGACATCTTAGAATTACTAAATCAGCAATAAAAGAAATCCCTTCCTTCTCAGAAAAGAGATGGAAGGGATTTTTTTAGTATAAAAACCTCCACAAATAGAAAGTCGCATATGCTTCCCAGCCTGTCCAAGACAAGGATAGTTTTTGTATTTCATCCTTTGAAGGTTTTTGCGCAGAACCAGTCACATGTTTAATCGCATTATGCAGACCTACGTCATCAATAGGGAATGCGGAAGGAAACCTTATACAGCGCATTAAAACATAGTTAGCAGTCCATGGTCCAATTCCACGAATTTTCGTCAGCATTTTTTCTGCTATTTTTATATCACTTGTTTCAATTAACATTTCTTTTGTAAGTAACCCCATTTCAATTTGATTTGCTACGTCTATTAAGTACTCACACTTTTTAACCGTCATCTTTAAGCCTACTAAATTTTCCACGGAGAGCTTCGAGATATCACTTGGTCTCGGGAACATCCAATATTGTTCACCTTCAAATTCAATCGATCGTCCAAATGTTTCTACTAAACGTCTCTTCAATGTGTACGCAAACGTTAAATTGATTTGTTGGCCCAGGATACCCCAAGCCATTGCTTCGAATAAATCTGGAATACCCATTATTCGTAATCCGTTAAAATCCACAACTGCTTGATGAAGGATTGCATCATTTTTGGCCAGCTCATAAAAATCTTTTATCTCTGTTTTCAAATCGAACCATTCGATAATATATTGAACCACTTCTTCTCGCACTTGTTTACTTGTAGGTCTTGTATTTCCTAAAAACTGTACACGGATAGAATATTCATCTTGCTCGCTAATCTCTACTAGCGGTGTACATTCATCCATCGGAATTGCTTTTCTTACTTTATTCTCATGAATATGAAATAAGCATTCATTCGTGGATCTGGACAAATATTGAAGGTTCTGGATAAAACTGAACTCGGATGATGTATTTATGATGATTTGCTCATCATTCTCTTGCCATAACATATAGAACACCTCTTTATTATTTTATAATAATCGTAAAAAATTTCGTTATCTTGCTATTATGTCGTGAAAATCAGCTTTTCTATCTAAATAAAAGTATACTAAAAATGGGGGTGATTTCTTGAAAAACGAGAAAATATACGAGGAATATTGGCAAGCAATCATTGAAAATAACTCAACCTATGACGATGTATTTTATTATGCCGTAAAATCAACGGGAATATTTTGTAGGCCTTCTTGTAAATCTCGACCGCCGAAGAAAGAAAATGTTCGTATATATATAGAAGTAAAAGAAGCGATAGAGAATGGCTTTCGTCCATGCAAACGTTGCAAGCCAAATGGACTGCGCTTGCCTGATGAGGAATGGGTCAACCAAATTACGGAGTACATCGAAAAGTATTACAAGAAGCAGTTAACTTTGGATATTCTTGCAGACATTTGTCATGGAAGCCCGTACCATTTACAAAGAACTTTTAAAAAAATAATAGGCATTTCTCCTGTAGAATATATTCAACAAATTAGAATAAATAAAGCAAAAGAAATGCTGACAACAACAAGCAAACCAATTGTAGAAATAGGTTCTACGGTTGGAATGAATAATACCTCCTATTTCATTACACTTTTTAAAAAGATCACTGGCGATACACCCAATTAATATAGAAAAAAGGAGATTTCAACGAATGAATAAAATATACTGGACTCATTTCATACACAATGAATGGCAATTATATATGGCTGCAACAGCAAACGGGCTTTGTTACGTAGGTTCTCCTAGTAAACCATACGAAGAAATGGAAGCGTGGCTGACGAAGCATTTTCCAAAATATGAGTTAGTGGAAAATGACGAAGCGCTAACCGTATATACGAATGAAATAAAAGAATATCTAGACGGTAAGCGACGTGATTTTCATATGCCAGTGGATTTGAAAGGAACGCCCTTTCAATTGTCTATTTGGGATGCGTTAATGAAAATTCCATATGGAGAGAAGACATCATACTCTAAAGTTGCTGATATGATTAATAATCCTTCGGCCATTCGAGCTGTTGGAGCAGCAATTGGAGCAAACCCAGTACTAATCAAGATTCCATGTCATCGAATAGTAGCAAAAAATGGTGCATTAACTGGTTACCGTGGGGGATTAGAAATGAAAGAAAAGCTACTAACATTAGAAAATGGAGAAATGTAAATTGCTAACAAGATTAATAAAAGAAGCATATCCACTGGATTTGTTATTACTTGCAGATCCATCTGAAACACTTGTGAAGAAATATGTAGATCGTGGACAATGTTATATTGTTGAACAAGATGGGGAAACAATCGGTGTATATGTCTTACTTCCGACTAGACCAGAAACTGTGGAACTAGTAAATATTGCGGTTGCGGAGCAGCATCAGGCGAAAGGAATTGGCAAAGCACTTGTATTAGATGCGATTCAAAAAGCAGAACAACAAGGATACAAGATAATGGAAGTGGGCACAGGCAATTCTAGTATTGGGCAACTTGCCTTATATCAAAAATGTGGATTTCGCATAACAGGTGTGGATAAAGACTTTTTCACCATTCATTATGAAGAGGAAATTGTGGAAAACGGAATCGTATGTGTGGATATGATAAGACTAGGACGGCAATTATAGAAAAGATGTCACGTTTGCATACGTGTTCGTCGTCTTTAACTGTTACTTTGTTGCGTCCAGGTTTATTTTTCCATAAAAACGATGTAGCCTAATAAAAGACTACATCGTTTCTAGTTTGTATGTAATATTTCTAGCATTCTCCTAAGCTCACTAGCTGGTATTTGTCCAGGAGCGGATGCTTCGATTCCTGAACCAAACGTTGCGGCGGAACCGAAAACTTGTCCAGCTAAGCGACTAATGATACCAGTAGAGGCCATGGACATCGTAATAATTGGTCGATTTGCATACAGTGAATTCATCGTGTACGTTGCATCTAATAATGTGAGCACATCAGTTGGTGATTTAGGCATAACAGCTATTTTTGGTATATGCGCACCGAACTCCTGCATTCTTCTGAGTCTCCAAATAATTTCCTCTTTTACTGGTGTTTTTTCAAAATCATGATTAGACATAATGATAAACACGTCATTAGCAATTGCTGATTCCACAATTTCATGCACATTTAAAGAAAATAACTCCACATCAATTATGTCGATTTCGTTTGTTTGCACAACTTCTTCAAGAAGCTGTTTGTAATAAGAATCCGTAATTTTTTTATTTCCACCTTCACGATGACTTCTAAAAGTGAATAATAGTGGAGTGGGGTATAACTCTGTGCGAATGGCTGAAAGTGTCTTTTTCACCGCTTCTATATTTTCCACTTCTTCTAGTACATCAGCACGCCATTCCACAATATCGGGGGTAGCTTCCTTTATTATTTTAATTTCCAAAAGAAGTTGTTCCGTATTTTTTCCCATAAGTGGGACAATAACTTTCGGTATTCCTTCTCCGATATGAATATCCCGAATAGAAAAAATTTTCATAAAAATAACTCCCCTTCAACGGTGTTTTAGGTTATATTAACATACAAAGATAAAAAGGAGGGAAATAATATGAATTTTCAGCACTATGAGAATGCAGAAGATTTTGCAAAAGTAGCAATGCCTTTTTTAGTAAAAAACGAAGACAAGTTTAGTTTGTTTTTAGGAGTACTACAAAGAATTAAAGAAGGACAATATGAAAATCCGTATATGGCCTCCATAGAAGAAGATGGTGAGCTACTAGCGCTTTTTCAAATGACGCCACCACATCCTCTCAATATTATTTTTGTGAATGAAGATCGGATAAATGCATGCATCGATATGAGTGTCAATGAATTAATCAACCAATCTATTGCTATAGAATCTATTATTAGTGTGAAAGAATGGGCATACTCTTTTGCGAAAAAGTGGCAGGAAAGAGCAGGACAAAATTTTTCTATTTTAATGGATCAAGGATTATACCGATTAGATCAAATAGATGAGTCACTCGAAATGAGCCAAGGAGCATGGCGCTATGCAACTATAGAGGATGCACCCCTTATAGAAAAATGGTATGACCACTTTGAAGAAGATATTGCACTTCCTAAAACCGCACCGTTGGAAATAAAGAACAGAGTAAAAGCAATGCTAGATGCAAATGAAGCATTCCTATGGGAAAACGAAGGTAAAATTGTATCGATGATGAAGAAAGCAAGACCTACAGCACACGGAGTAACCGTTTCACTCGTATTTACACCAAAAGAAGAACGGAGAAAAGGATACGCTCGAACCATGGTTGCAGCCGGTAGCAAGGAATTACTAAAAGAATTTCAATTTTGCGTACTCTACACAGATATGCTCAACCCAACATCCAACAAAATCTATCAGGAAATAGGATATCAAAAAATCATAGATTCAGTACATTTGGGATTTGAAAAATAATTGGTTTATATTTATTTTTTTATAAAGGCCCTGTCACGATTTTCTAGTGATGGGGATTTTTATGGTTAAAAAACGTAGTGCAAATTAGTTTTCGTAATGTTACATTAATTCTAAATGGATATTTAGTAAGGCGAATTAATTCGAAATAATACATATTAAAGTGGGGGAAATGATGAAGTTTGAAATTATGCGCCATCGGTTACTAGAGGGATTAAATGATGTAATGAAGGCGGTTAGCTCGAAAACAACCACTCCAATTTTGACGGGGATAAAACTAGAAGTTACGGAAGATGGATTACGCCTAACAGGTAGTGATTCAGATATAACGATTCAGACGTTTATCAAGTCAGAGGAAAATGGGGACCAAATGATCCGTGTTATTGAGGAAGGTTCAATTGTTGTGCAAGCACGTATGTTTAATGAAATTATACGGAAGCTACCAACTAGTGATGTAGAAATTGAAGTAAAAGAGAACTATCATACGCATATTCATTCAGGAAAGTCAGAGTTTCATATAATCGGACTAGAGCCTTCAGAATATCCATTGCTTCCAGAGATTCAAGATGATCGTCAGTTTATTATGCCAGCCGATTTATTAAAATCAATTGTTCGTGAAACTGTATTTGCTGTATCACCATCTGAAAGTCGTCCTGTATTAACAGGTGTTCATTGGCAAGTGAAGAATGGTGAGCTTGTTTGCGTAGCTACGGATAGTCATCGTCTTGCACGTCGTAAAGTGATTTTAGTGCAACTACCAGAAGGAGAATATAGTGTAGTTATACCGGGGAAGAGCTTAAACGAATTAAGCAAAATCATCGGTGATTCATCAGAACCAGTTTATATTGCGATGACGAGTCAGCAAGTGTTATTTAAAACAGGGAATGTATTACTGTATTCTCGTTTACTAGAAGGGAATTACCCAGATACCTCTCGCTTAATTCCAACTGAATATAAAACTACTGTCTCTATGAATGGAAAAGTTTTGTTTCAAGCAATTGACCGAGCTTCTTTAATGGCACGGGAAGAGCGTAATAATATTGTTCGACTCTCCTCAATAGAAGGAAATATTGTTGAAATATCATCTAGCTCACCTGAAATTGGGGAAGTAGAAGAAGAGATTCAAACAACGTCAATTGAAGGGGAAGAGATAAAAATTTCATTTAGTGCAAAATATATGATGGATGCATTAAGAGCTTTGGATGGACATGATGTAATCGTCCAATTTACAGGTGCCATGCGTCCATTTATATTAAATTCTGTTCACGATGAAGGAGTTTTACAATTAATTGTGCCTGTTCGTACTTACTAGTGTATGGTGCCAGGAACCCAAACTATTCGGAATAGTGTTGGTTCCTGGCACCGTAGGGATATTAGACTTTTCACTGGTACTTCCTTACAATGTAAATAACAAGCTAAACGTATGGAGGTGCTATAATGAACGACTATTTAAAGAAAGAGATTGAAGGAATATTAATGAAAGAAGTAAACCCGCATTTTATTCTGATATTCGGTTCATTTTCTAAAGGAAATGCACGTACTGACAGTGATATAGATATCGCCTACTTAGCAGAAAAACAATTATCGGCGTACGATCGTTTTTTAGTTGCAGGTCAATTAGCAGAAGCATTAAAAAGGGAAGTAGATTTAGTGGATATTAGACAAATAGATACAGTATTTGCAGCCCAAATATTTTCAAGCGGTGAGGTTGTGTCTTGTGCAAATGAAGATCTATTTATTAAAGAACGTATGAAAGCATTATCGATGTACGTCCAACTAAATGAATATCGAGCTGACTTACTTCAGCAAATAGATGAAAGAGGTCAAATATATGAAAAGTGATGTACTTTACAATAAGGTGGCAACGATTGAACGCTGCGTGAAAAGAGTCCTTGAAGTATATGAGAATAATCCTAACAATTTAAATGATTACACGAGACAAGATAGTATCATCTTAAATATTCAACGAGCTTGTGAAGCAAGTATCGATCTTGCAATGCATATTGTCAGTGAGAGAAAATTAGGATTACCTAAATCCAGCCGCGAAGCTTTTGATTTAGTTGAACAAGCGGGCTTACTAGATACAGTTCTTGCGAAGAGCTTAAAATCGATGGTTGGATTCCGGAACATTGCCGTACATGATTATCAAGCTGTACATTTAGAAATTCTTCAGGCAATTATTGAAGAACATCTCAAAGATTTCACGAAATATACAAAAGCAGTTTTGAAAATAGAAGAATAAAATAAAATACAAGATACTAACATGATTCAAAATCCCATGAGCGCTTCACATAAATGAAAACTAAAGCTACGTATAATTAATCTTATACGTAGCTTCAGTTTTAACTTAAACCTTTTTTCATAACAGTAATTTTCCCATTATCAGAAGAAAGCTGAATAGTATTCGATCCATTTCCGAACACAGTACGTGAATTCTTTTCACCAAATACACTAACTCTGCCATGGTCCGTTTTAGTATGAATTGATACGTCAGTTGGATCGTTTTCCGTTTCAATTAAAATACTACCATTATCCGTTTTTAACTGGATCATGCGGTCGAGACTCGCTGTGAGTAGAGAAATTCGCCCATTATCGGTTTTCCCGATAATATCCCCATTTACGTTTTCCATCATGATTCGTCCATTATCCGTTTCTGTAATAATTTGCTCTGCATCGACATTTCGCAATTCAATTCTGCCATTGTCGGTCTGGGTAGAAAGTTTATCCGTTTGCACTTTATCAATTTCAATGCGACCATTATCCGTTTCTACTTCTAAAACAGTAGCGGCAAATTCTTTTAGACCGATGCTACCGTTATCGGAAGAGGCTTTAATAGCTTTACCAAGTATTTTTTCTGCACGAATGCGGCCATTATCGGTTTTCATGATGATTGATGCATACAGTTTTTTTGGAAGTGAAACATTTACTCGGAGTTCTTTAATAAAGAACAGGAAGTTAAATAACTGGAATTTTTTTGTTTTTAATTGAATCGATAATGTATCGTTTATGACATTAGCAGTGAATTCTAACTTGTCGTTTTCCCCTATTAATTCCACTGTTGTCTCATCTGTTTCTGAGGGGAAAACGTATAGAGAGCCGTGATCGATGTTCATTACAACGTTGGAAAAGGTAGGATTAGGGATTTTAATTACTTTATTATCACGAATGATTTTCTCAGGAACATGATTTTCCAAAAGTTCTTTTGCGATTTCTTTTGGAGAACCCAGAGAAGCCGCAATGTCGTTATCCGATTTTCCATCCTCACGACCATTTGTAAAATACTCTTTTATGTCAGAAAGAATATCATTACGCTCATCTGCAGGAAGTCCAGTTAGAGCAAGTTCTAGTTCATTTATAAATTGTTGTTCAGTCATTTTTTACACCCTCTTCGATTAGATTATTCACGCCATTTGTGAAGCTTTTCCACTCATTTAATTGTTCATGTAAATAAGTTCTCCCCAGTTCGGTAAGCTTGTAATATTTACGCGGTGGGCCTTCCGATGATTCCTGTAAATAGGTCGTAAAGTATCCTTCCTTAGTTAAGCGACGTAATAATGGATAAACAGATCCTTCTGAAATTGAAATTTGGTCGGAAATTTTTTGTACAAGTTCATAGCCATATCGATCTTGTTTATCCAATAAAACAAGTACGCAAAGATTCAGTACGCCTTTCTTAAATTGAATATTCATTTGTCTTCCACTCCCTTCACTACTATTCAATAAACAGTACCTTTGATAGTAATATATCATACGGTATTATTCTATGCAAGGTACTGAATAAAATATTCTAAATAAGTTATAATCGAAGTAACGAAAGGATGAATTTGTATGAACCCTTTTACTGAAAAAGTGATTGAAATAATAAAATCCATACCTGCAGGAAAAGTCATGACATACGGACAAATTGCAAAGGTTGCTGGAAGCCCGAGGGGTGCAAGACAAGTGGTGCGCATACTTCACACAATGAGTTCAAAGCACAAGCTACCATGGCATCGTGTCATTAATATTAAAGGTGAGATTGCTATTCCTGATGAAGAATCTGCCTATTCTCAAAGAGCGATGCTAGAAGCAGAAGGCGTCTGTTTTCGTTCTAATGGGCTTGTGGATTTAAAAAAATCAATATATGTATCCGAAATCAATGATGTAGATTTAATCTAATAAAAGAAGTGAGGAAAAGAACATGTTTAATTGGCAAGGTGCAGCAGGTATTTGTATCAATGAAAAACAAGAGGTGTTAATGGTTCTTCAAGCAGCTCCGGGAGAAGAAAAGCAATGGACAGTTCCATCGGGGACAATGGAAGATGGGGAAACATTTGAAGAATGCTGCATAAGAGAATTTTGGGAAGAAACTGGCTTTAACATTCGTATTACTGAAAAAGTACATAATAAAAACGGCATTATTAGTGAACATAAAATTTCTTACAATGTGGAATATTTTTTAGTGGAAATAATGAGTGGCGAAATAACGATACAAGATCCAGACGAGTTTATCCATGAAATAGCTTGGAAATCGATAGAAGAAATTGCGACCCTTCCTTTGGCTTATCCAGAAGATATCCACATAATCGAACAAGTATTAAAAAACTAGAAGGATCAAACCTTCTAGTTTTTTGCATAGATTAAAATTGCATCTCTTAAAAACTCTGCAGCACCAGTTTGGATTTTGTCGTAATATGCAGTAAATCGTTCATCTGCTACATACATTTCGGCAAGTCCGGCATGTGCTTCTTTGGAGTACTTATCCCAGTAAAAGCTTAGCCATTGGCGGTGCATATCTGCTGTTTTTTGCGCAAGTTCTCCCGCGGGGTCACCCGCTTGCATCGCATCTTTCAAACTATTTAATACTTGTTGCTCTAAGCTTGTTACTTCTTCGTACTGTGTTTTCGTCATACCATTTATTTTAGCATTCGATTTATTGACAGCATCCTCACCATATCTTTCTCGAATTTCTTTCCCGTACTTTATCTCATTGTTATCCACAAGTTCCTGTTTGAAGCCTTCAAATTTCTCTTTATCTGCCATTGTAATTCCCCTTTCAGTTTGTTGAATAGATTTATCCACATTGTGGATTAATAAATCCAATTGTGTTCTTTTTTTGAGCAATTTTTCCCGATGTTCTTTTAATGCAGTTGCTTTGTCGAACGCCTCAGGAGTCATTATTTCTTTAATGCTATCCAAATTCACCCCGAGCTCTCGGTAAAAAAGAATTTGCTGCAGTCGATCTACTTCTTCAGAACTATAAATACGATAGCCAGATGAATTAATGCGTGCTGGTTTAAGCAATCCAATTTCATCGTAATACCTAAGCGTCCGGGTACTTATTCCCCCTAATTGACCAAGCTTTTGTATCGTATATTCCACACCAACATCTCCTCATAACTACAGTCTAAACCTTTACGTAACGTTAAGGTCAAGTGAATAATAAGTATTTGTTCCAATTGTTTTATTTCTTTATAATGAAAGAATAAGAAGTAGGTTTTATTCATTCGAGTAGAAGAAATCATGCAACAAGTAGAATAATTAGGGAATGAAAAATGAAAAGCAAATTATGCTAGGCTTGGAGTAGTGGAAGATAGATTTTAGGTGAACCAATTGCGAAACTGGATGATAAGCCAGTAACAAAGTGTTGTACTTCTTCTTTTGCTCTACAATGATTCATGGGTGAAATAAATATGAACATAACAAGGGGGAAATAAAATGACAACAATAGGATTTGTTAGACATGGTGTAACAGCTTGGAATAAAGAGGGAAGAGCACAAGGAACAACAGATGTACCACTGGATGAGGAAGGAATTGAAATGGCGGAGAGGGTTGCCGATAGAATCGAACAGGAAGAATGGGACATCATTTATACAAGTCCTTTAATTCGTGCGAAAAGAACTGCTGAGATCATTGCTGAAAAACAACTGGAGATTGATTTTGTTGTTGACAAGCGATTGGGGGAAGTTGGTGGAGGTATTATTGAAGGTACAACAGAGGGAGAGCGAGTTGCAAAATGGGGCTTTGGCTGGAGGAAGTTAGAATTGGGATTTGAACCAGAAGAGGTTATTATTGCTCGTGGTATGTCTTTTATAGAAGATGTTAAGCAAGCGCACCCTGGAAAACGAGTATTAGTTGTTAGTCACGGAGGCTTTATTGGACGATTAATTAATGTGCTTGTACCAAATGGTGAATTCGTTCGAGATATAGGAAATACTTCTTTAACAGTGATAGAATTACAAGACTCTAAAAATTTATGTCACCTATTCAATTGTATGAAACATTTAGAAACGAGGGAAGTATAATGCAGAAGGATGCCAACTATTACATACACCATTTAGGTTTGGAGCCTCACCCAGAAGGCGGGTATTATAAAAGTACATATAATTCCGATCAATCAATAGATGCATTTGGAACAACTCGAAAGCTATATACGAGTATTTATTTTCTAATAGGAGCAGGAGATGTATCGCATTTCCACCGACTTAAGTCGGATGAAATATGGTATTTTCACGGTGGAAGTTCTTTGCTAGTACATGTAATTGATGAAGAGGGAAATTATTTTGAGCATAAGCTAGGGCTTGATATAGAAAACGGAGAAACGCCTCAAGTATTGGTCCCTAAAAACGCTATTTTTGGTTCATCTGTTAGCGAGAATGGGATATTTTCGCTCGTTGGCTGTATGGTTGCTCCTGGTTTTGATTTTGAAGACTTCGAACTTTTCACGCAAAGTGAATTATTAGAAAAGCATCCGCAACATGAACAAATTATTCGTAAAATGGCTTATGAAAAATTGCCAGAATAAAATTCGCGACCTTGAGATCATTCTTGAGGTCGCTTTTGTTAGTTTAATTGAATTGAAATTAAGATAGGTCCATACATTGTATGAAGTTAAATTAAGGGTATAATGGTTACACTTAAAGAAATAGAAAATGAGCAACATCATTCATTTGGGGGTTCTTTTATGATCAAAAAAGTGATATTATTCCTTTTTTTGTTTTTAGTAATCATATTTGTTTCGTTAATTATAGAAAGCAATAAAGAACAAAAAGAGATGATTGATAAAGGGAGAACACCTATAGTAAAAGAGCCATCCGAAGTGGAATCTCTAGTACAGCTAGTTTTTGAACTTGCAGAAAAAGGGAAATCAATGGATGTTCCGTTTATTGTAGGTCAGACGGATGTTCAAAATGTACATAAATTATGGGGAATGCCGGAGGACAAAAGCGAAGTTTCAACAGCCATTTACGAAGACTATTTATCCGAAAATGTGACAATAGGTCATCGTTCCAATATTGTTTTCGATATTCGATCCTCTTCTCTAGCTATTCAACAAATCCATTTAGAGGATATTGAAAGGATAAAGGGGGAAGCAGATGAAATTCGAAGTTACCAAGACGATAAAGTAAACCAAACGATTCTCATTTATGAAGTTTCCTCCAAATACCAACTGAAATGGATTTTACCGAAAGTGACAGAAAGTGAACCTAATCCAGCAGTTGATCATGTATCCGTTTATATGGAAGTGGAAGAAGAAACCCCATCTATTTCTGACATGAGTTTGGACGAAAAAATAGGACAAATGATTTTTGCAGGGATAGATGGTACAAGTTTAACTAATGAATCTAAGGAATTAATTTCAACGGATAAAATCGGGGGAATTATCTTTTATAAAGAAAATCTAAAAAATGCTAATCAAACTATCTCTTTATTAAATGCAATAAAAGCCGAAAATGAAAAGGAAAAGCTTCCACTATTTTTAGGTGTTGATCAAGAGGGAGGTAGAATATCAAGGCTACCTGGACTGGATAAGACGCCTACAAATCAAGAAATTGGGAAACAAGATGATCCGGTTCTTTCTTATAATATAGGTGCTCTTCTAGGAAAAGAGATGAATGCATTCGGTTTTAATCTCGATTTTGCACCTGTGCTGGATGTGAATAGCAACCCTAAGAATCCTATTATTGGAGATCGTTCTTTTGGTGAAAACGCAGAGATTGTGAGTAAACTTGGCATACAGACGATGAAAGGCATTCAGAGTGGAAATGTTATTTCTGTGGTGAAGCATTTCCCAGGACACGGTGATACCGCTGTGGATTCTCATTTAGAACTTCCAATCATTCAGAAAAATATAAAAGAATTATATGCGCTTGAGTTAATTCCATTTAAAGATGCCATCGAGCTTGGAGCGGATGTAGTCATGGTTGCCCATATTTTATTGCCAAAGATTGATGCAAAGTTTCCTTCTTCTATGTCCCATACCATTATTACCGGTATATTAAGGGAACAACTTCAATTTGCTGGAGTGGTAATGACCGACGATATGACAATGAATGCAATACTAGGACATTATGAAATTGGACAAGCTGCAGTGGACGCTGTGAAAGCTGGGAACGATATCGTGTTAATAGCGCATGATTACCAAAAGGTGAAAAGCGCCTTTGATGCGATAAAACAAGCAGTTCATAATGGAGAGATTTCAGAGGAACGAATAAATACAAGCGTCAGTCGCATTCTTTTGTTGAAAGAAAAGTATAAACTGAGCAACGAATTAGTAAAAGAGTTAGATTTAAAAGACTTAAACCAGACGATAGAACAAACGATAGGGAAATAACAATAAGAAAAGGACTTCCTGCGTTAATGGAAGTCCTTTTTTAAAAGATAAGAAAGTATATGGATTATCGACCTGCGAAACCAGTGTTCATAGGATTTAAATGTCATCAATCTTACTAAGCAATTATAATTCGCCCCATACATACTAGTTGATTGGAGCGGAGGCGGCGGCGGCGACTTCTGCGGGAATAGCGTGAGCGGAAGGCCCCGCAGAAACGCAGGAGAGGGAAGGAAGGCTAAAGACGCCTCTTCCCTGAGGCAACGCCTACATGACCAACATCCTGTTGGCCTAGGAGACTGAAGCCATGCCCGCGAAAAGCGTCCGCCATAGCGGAAATCAGGTGGTATTTCTAAGTTACTCTTCTTAAAAGGACCGGGCGTTTTTTGCCCGGTTTTCCTTAAGAGAAAGTATATGAATTGGGTTGCTAGAAATCCGGAAGAGGTAGCTAAATTTATAGCGTCATTCCACTCGCTATTTTTCAATGCCTTCCAATTAGTCGCGGGTAAATTAAAATTGGTCTCGCTTTCGAATAAATAGTACTCGGGAAATAGAGAAGACATAATGCACTTAAGAACGCTTGCACTTTTCTTATATCCCATTTTTTCGCAAGCTCACATATAGAGATCCATTTGTTTGGAGCTGAGCGTAATAAACTTCTTCTACCGAATCAATGCCTTGCTTCCGAAGTTTTTTCATCACCCACTCCTCCGTTAAGTCTAATTCCTCCAGGTTTTTGTAAACAATTACCCCATCTGAGATGATTTCAGAAGGCATATAGGTTGGCAGTGATACATCCGCTTTTACATCGAGTTTGGTTGCTTCTTGTTGCGCTACTTTTTTAAAGACACTTAATTTTCCGTTCGTTTCGAGCACTGCATAATGAACGTCTTGAATGGAGAATATAGATTGTTCACGAAGCATCATTAATACATCATCCATATGTAATCGCGCTTTCTTTATGGACTTAACGGAAATTTCTCCATCTTTAATAACAATCGTAGGATTATCGTCGACTAGCGTACGTGCTTTTGTCGATTTTAACGTAATGTAACTCATGACTAATGTAAGTATTGCCCACCAGATAAGAGCGATATAACCATCGATAAATGGAGTTTCCTTTTGGGCTGCAATTTCGGAAGCAATGGAACCAATCGTAATACCAGTAATATAATGGAAAAACGTTAGTTGACTAAGTTGTTTTTTCCCTAATATCCTAGCAAGTAAAAGGAGGGTTGCAAAAGAAACTGTCGTACGTATAATCATTTCCCAAAAGTGAATATCAAATAAATTTTTCATTTATCTAAACTCCTTTGTAAATTAAAGTTCTCCAATATAGTATTTCCAAAAGAGTTCGAACTATCCTTTTTTCTTCCGGGTTAGAATTGACTTTTGCGTTATAATGAATCCATTAACAAAATTCAACAAGTGAAAGAGCGTGAAGAAAAAATATGTCTACATCAAATGCTTCGCATAAAATTAGTAATCCTGTTTATCCAATCATGTTTGCTATTAGTGTCTGCCATTTATTTAATGACTCATTGCAATCTGTGATTCCTGCAATGTTTCCTGTTTTGGAAAAAGAGATAGGTTTAACATTCACCCAATTAGGATTAATATCTTTTATGTTAAATATTGTTGCATCTGTTTTACAACCAGTTGTTGGATTTATTAGTGATAAAAAACCGATGCCATACGCACTCCCACTTGGAATGATTAGTTCTTTTTTCGGTATGGCTGGACTCGCTTTTGCACCTCAGTACTGGGTGATTCTAGTATCCGTAATATTCCTTGGACTTGGCTCTGCGGTATTTCATCCCGAAGGTTCTCGAGTTTCCTATATGGCGGCAGGTTCTAAAAGAGGACTTTCACAGTCTATTTACCAAGTAGGTGGAAATTCTGGACAAGCATTAGCACCTCTTATCAGTGCCTTTATTTTAGTGCCATTAGGTCAAAAAGGTGCAGCACTTTTTTTAATTGTAGCGGCTGCTGGAATATTTTTATTATCTAAAATCTCAAAATGGTATAAGAAGCAATTGGAGGAAGAAAAGTTTTCAAAAAGGAAAAAAGCGATTCTTTCCTCATTGCCAGTACTGTCTAAAAAACAGATAGGAATTGCTTTATCACTTCTGATGATTATTATTTTCGCAAGATCATTCTACGTAACGAATATGACTAACTTTTATATTTTTCACTTGATGAAAAACTACAGTTTAACAATCAAAGAAGGGCAATTATTAATATTCATCTTTCTAGCTTTGGGAGCAGTTGGCACTTTCTTTGGTGGGCCAATGGCGGATCGTCTAGGTAGAAGAAATGTTATTTTACTATCTATGGCAGTGCCGATTCCTTTGTGTTTAATATTGCCGTATGTTCCAATTTGGGCAGTGGTGTTATTACTAATAGTTATTGGATTCTTCCTCATGCTCAGTTTTTCAGTGACCGTCGTTTACGCACAAGAGCTTGTACCAAGTAAAATTGGCACAATGGCAGGTTTAACTGTTGGGCTTGCATTTGGAATGGGAGCGATAGGAGCAGTTGTTATTGGTATTTTGATGGATCATGTAGGGGTTTATACGACAATGATTGTTGTTTCCACACTTCCACTTATTGGACTTGTAGCAATCGCATTGCCTAAAGATCGGAAAGTTACGACAAATCAATAATAGAAAAGAGTACCTTTTTATTTTTTTGAAGTTGCTCCCACATTATATGTGAAGAGCAACTTTCGTCATTCTGATAAACTTTTTATTCAATTTGAAACTAAGTAAATTGCAATCTTCATTTTATACATATATCTTCATAATGCCCGCTTTTCGAAGGTAACAAGCTAAAAAATAACAATAAAATTGTGATAAGTAACATGAGTATAGAGCCAATGATGACAACAAATTGAATGGAACTAAGTTGAGCGGATATGCCAAATATTATAGTAACAATAATGATTAATAACGCTTCAAATAACCCATATATACTTCCTATTCTCCCCATCATATCAATTGGAAAATTGTTTTGATAAAATGTATGAAATCCTGTATTTGCGAAAGCTAGAGAAAAGGCAAGGATAAAAAATCCTACTGCTGCTATAGAAAATGAACTGGAATAGGCGTAAACAATATAACCAATAGAAACAAATACGGAGCCAGCTCCAATTAGCAAAGATATTCCTATTTTAGTTATAAACATTGCATTTACAAGAGCCCCTACAATAATGCCTGCCCCCGCAATACTTACAAGGAAGCCGTACTCTCCATCAGATAAAAAAAGCACTGCTTTAGCAAATGCAGCTTCTTGAGAATCGATAGCTGTTGCCATTACCATTGTGCAACTAAATAAAACGTAAATAAGCATAATATAAACGTGTTTACGACTAAAGTTTAAAACAACACCCCAATCTTTTTTGATTACACTCCATGATAAATAGTTATCAGATGATTCGAGGATATTCCCCTTTTCAAGATTAGGCATAAACAAAGTGATTATTCCTGATAATAGTAGAGCTATAGCATTAATGTAAATTGCTAAAATTGGTGTGCCTATTAAAAATAAAACACCTGCTATAGCTGGACCAATTAGAAATGCTCCAGAGTCTATTAAGCTCCTTAAGGAATTAAAACGTTTTCTTTGTTGAAGTGGTATTAACTTTGTTATATAGATCATGGAAGTTGGTTCAAAAATTGATCTTGCCATATTTATTACAAAAACGAGTGCATATATAATCCAAATAGAAGAAACAAAAGGTAGTACTGCTATAAATATTGCACGAAACAAATCAAGGACAACCATAAGGTTACGTTTATTAATACGGTCAATTACGCTACCAGTCCACGTATTCGTAAACAATGTAGCTAAAGGTTTAACTATATAAAGCCCTGATACTGCAAGTGGAGAGTTGGTCATATCTAATACAATTAGATTTAGAGCAATTAAATAAACCCATGCGCCAAAATTTGAAATTCCAATGCCAAATAATAAGATGGATGGATACTTCCAAGCTAATAATAATTTTTTGAATTCCATTATGTTCTCCCTTCATAGAAAAAAGTGCAAATAAAAAAATCTCACCCCCAAGACTAATGTCTTGGGGACGAGATTTTAAAAGTCGTCGTGGTACCACCCCAGTTTATTAATATGTCTCCATATTAATCTCATTCGGTACAGCAAATCAATTAAGCTCATGTTAAAAGATATGCGATTACCTAAGCCCTATAACGGGAGCTCCCGTTACACCATCCCCAAATGCAAGGTTCCGATGTAATGCTCAGAGGTTTGGTTCAATAAACAATTCATGCTCCTTTTCAGCAACTGGAGCTCTCTGCAAAAGAATTTGTGTATTTACTCTTCTCTTCATCGCATTTAAATTTCACTAATAGTAGCATAATTAAGGTAATTATGTAAATGTTAAAAGTGAAATATACTATTATAATAACATCAATATCCTATAAACTTAATATGATATATTGCATTCTGTGTTTATACATAGTATCATCAGTTCTGATATATTGCATGCTGGAGAAATGACAGAAATCATTTGAATTGCATTCATCAAAGAGGAAATATAGCAGAAACAAAAATGATTGTTTATCATTAGGAGGCAAATTAAATGAACAAAAAATTATCATTTACCAATTATCTTGTAATTGGAGTGATGTTATTTGCATTATTTTTCGGAGCAGGGAACCTCATTTTTCCTGCAAGTTTAGGGCAGAATGCTGGTACAAATGTATGGCCAGCGGTGATTGGATTTTTGATAACTGGAATTGGACTACCTTTCTTAGGTACACTCGCAATGGGCTTTTCAGGAAGTGAAAATTTGCAAGACTTATCTAGTAGAGTACATCCAATATTCGGTGTATTTTTTACAACTATATTATACTTAACGATCGGACCGTTTTTTGCATTACCACGAACAGGTGCGGTTTCTTTTGAAGTTGGAATCTTGCCGTTTATGAGTGCTGATCATGCGAAGATAGGATTATTAATATTTACAATTATATTCTTTGGGGTTACGCTTTTGTTTTCACTTAATCCATCTAAAATTGTGGACAATGTAGGGAAGTATTTATCCCCTGGGATTATTATTGGATTATTCATTTTACTATTATTTGTTTTCATTAAACCGATGGGGGGATTTGAATCACCTCATGGAAGTTATGTAGATAATGCATTTATGACTGGTTTTACAGAAGGCTACAATACAATGGATGCTATAGGTTCTTTAGTATTCGGAATTATCGTAATCAATGCTGTTCGTTCAATGGGGATAACTTCGACAAAAGAAATAATTGCTGCTACAGCTAAGTCTAGCGGGATTGCCATCTTTTTTTTAGGTGTTATTTATGCAGGTATTGCCTATTTAGGAGCAACAAGTACAGAGCTTTTTGGCATTTTTGCAAACGGAGGTCCAGTTTTGAGTAATGCGTCCGAGCATTATTTTGGATCATTTGGAGCCATTCTCTTATCGATCATTATCTTATTAGCTTGTTTGACTACTAGTATTGGTCTAACAACAGCTTGTGGAGAGTATTTTCATACGTTAATGCCTAAAATAAGCTATAAATCATTTGTAGTTTTCATCAGCGTCTTTACTTGTATTATTGCTAACTTTGGACTATCAAATATCATCATATACTCAATCCCAGTATTAATGCTACTTTATCCATTAGCGATTGTATTAATCTTGTTAACGTTTCTTTCACCGCTATTTATACATGCGCGGCTTGTTTATGTAAGTGTTATGTTTGTCACATTTTTAATCAGTGTGATTGATGGTTTGAAGGCTTTATGTGGTTCTCTAGAAATTGACTATTTCGGATGGATGAATCCAATAGTGTTCTTTTATGAAAACTATTTGCCGTTTTACGGTGTTGGTCTTGGATGGTTAATCCCTTTCTTAGTTGTAACCCTAGTTACAGGTGTTATCGGAAGAATGCAAAAGAGATAAAAGTCTTCACACTTGTTGATTAAGTAAAAATATCCAGTGAATTACTAGATAATTACAGGTCTGTTGATCAGTCAATAAAGAACAGTAAATTATTACTTAATCTTGTAATAGAGTACTTTATACTGAACTAGTTATACATCATTTCAAGGATTCCATAATGTGGAGGAATGCGACATTGTTGCATCCCTCTATATTTTTTTAGCATCGTAACTTCACATTGTTTATATAGTGCGCATTAGTTAGTTTCCGATAGGATTTCCGCCGGGTGAGCGATGAGCCATCTCCGCCGCATTCGCGTCGTTTGAGATGGCTCATCTGCCTCACTCATCCGGCAGGAGTCGCCGCCCTTCCGCTACAATCAACGTAGCTTGTTGGCTATTCTGTGTGTGCCGTCGCGAAAAGCTCAAAAAGGGACTCGTTACCATAGGATAGGTGCTTTCTATCATAAGACGATGCCACTTTTTGCTAATTGCAAGATAACTACCGTTATGTGCAATTTATGTAGTGGACATTTTATAAGTGTTATCCCATGCCAAGTAAAAGCTATATTAAGAGACAGTGGTCACATTCAAAGCGTATTTTTTAGCTTATTCACTTATCGGTTTTTATTTTATAGAATACTACATAATGTGGATTTAGCGCGGCGGTATGAGACTCCTGCGGGAATAGCGTTAGCCGAAGACCCCACAGCGAAGCGAGGAGGCTAAGGCAACGCCCGCGGAAAGCGAATACCAGAGCGCTAAATCCCGGTGGTTACTATTTAGATTCCATGTTGCGCACTATATAAAATTGCGCATATATATAACAGCGAAGTTCTCGAAAATGTACCTTTTTATATTGCGATCTCCCATCCTTATTCAACGGTTATGATGTGGTGATAATTTCGTCCAGAGCGAACTGAAAACGTACAGATACAAATGTAGAGTTTTAAAGCCCTTGATTAATCATCAAGGGCTTGTTTCTATTAAAATTCTTCAATTGTATAGATCCAATTTGCTCGCATTGTTTCCGCTACTTTTTGAGAATCTTTTTCTCTTAATAGACGAATAATTTCTGCATGTTGCTTGATGGAGTGTTCTCTTAAAACAATCTTTTCATAATAGAATAATCTTCGAACATGTGCTTGAAGCATCTCTATCATAGAAAGTATGTAAGGATTATTGGCACTGTCTACAATAATTTGATGGAATTCTTCATCCACCTTTAATGCAGTAGTAAATTCCTTTGCATATAATGCATCGGCAAATTCCGTGTTCTTTTCTTCCAACAATTCAAGCGTAGCATCGTCCATATTTTGAATAGAGAGCTCTACTGCAAGCGCTTGCAATACTGCTAATGGTGGTAGTAAATTATTAATATCATGCGTTTCTACAGCTGTTACTTGGGTAGCTCTGCCAGGTTGCATGGTTACAAACCCTTGCGATTCTAGAAGTTGCAAAGACTCACGTATTGGTGTTCTACTTACACCTAAAGCCTGTGCAAGCTCTATATCATTTAGTTTTTCATCAGGTTGAAGCGTCCCGTCGATTATCCACTGTTGTAACTGATTAAAAGCATGGCGTTTTGCGGTAGTTCGAACAGGTTTTGTATGATTCACTGGTATAGGCATAGGAAAACCCTCCCTCAATTATCTTAATAGTATTATACAATATATTGTATTCTTAATGTACAGTTTTTTTAATTTTCAAGAATTTTTAGCGTAATTGACTTTACATCTATTACAGATTCTTCTGCTATTATATCTTGAAGCATGACCTCTTTAAAATAAGAAATGCTTTTTTTTAGTGGAATATGAAGAATTTTCTTTAGTGCATTTTCGTACATTTTCAAAAATTCTACATCCGTGTTGCCTCGTTGTAGCTCTGCAAAAGCTTCGTATACTTGATCTAACTTATCAGCAAGTTCTAGTAATCTACCTTCAATCGTTTCGTCTTTTCCTTCTTTCATTCGGTCGAAAAAGATTGGTTGAAATTCTGTTGGAATTTCGTCTAAGATAAATTTTTCCATCATCTTTTCTTCCACATGAGAAAGCATTTGTTTCAGTTCAGGAGAAGCATGTTTCACCGGTGTTTTAATGTCGCCGATGAATATTTCTGCAAAGTCATGGTTAATGGTTTTTTCGTAAAGCGACTTCCAGTTAATAGTTGCACCATTGTTCTCTTCGATTGTAGCAAAAAACATCGCATATTGCGAAACCTTCCAAGAATGAGCAGCTACATTATGCTCTTCAAATTTAAAGCGTCCGGGACATCGTATAATTCTTTCTAAATCGTTCATGCTCATAAAAAACTTATGAATACCCATTAACAAACACTCCTTTCTATTTATAATACTTTAATTGGTGGAAATAATGTAATGAAAGTATTATTGTATGTTGGCAAAAAAATAAGGTAATATGAATGGAAAAATGAAAAGAGGAATAAATTTGACTGATATAATTGCAAATGAAGGATTCGAACCTGTACGAAACATTGCAATTAATGAAGACTGGTTAGCACTTCGATTTCTTAGAGTAGAGAATATAAAAAAGAAGGTAAGAAAATTTACGCATTCGAAAGTAGGAAAAGAGTGCACAAATGATCAATGATACAATAAAACAATTACAATTTGTTTCAAATACAATTATAGAATTACTTCAACAAGTAGATCATGAACTTTTACATAAACGTCCAATTGCGGACAAGATGAGTATATGGGAGGCTTGTGTGCATCTCTCCCAAATACCAGGAGCAGATTTGCATATTCAAAAAAAATATTCGAAACAGCAAATGGCGGAATATTATCAAACGCATAGACCGGATACTATTGAGAATGTCATCGCACACTTTTTAGAAGGGATACAGGAACTTATTTTTTACTATAAAGAACTTTCTAAAGAAGAATTAGAAAGACAATTCAAGACGTATTGGGGAAGTGAATACAGTATGGCAGAATGGTTTATTCAAATCATAAATCACTTAGTACATCACCGTTCACAGCTATACCAATATTTGTTATTACTAAATCGAGATGTACAAATAGTTTTATTTCGGTGATATATGGGAATCCTTTAAATAACGAGGAGGAGTTCAAATGGCGAAATACGATAAATTAAGAAATACCTTATTAAAACGCTTAGATGAATTGGAGCATAGTATAGATAATGATGAGGAGTTTGAAACAACAGAGTTATCCAATTACGATAATCATCCGGGAGATAATGCAACGGACCTAACCGATAAACATACACGACTAGCGTTACGAAAACACTACGAAGATGAAATACAAGATATAAAGGAAGCACTATCAGCAATGGAGAAGGGAACATACGGTATATGTACCGAATGTTCTAAGGAAATCCCACTGGAAAGACTAGAAGCTATTCCATCAACAACTACTTGTGTAGAGCATGCACAACAAGAGATCAATGAGGAGATTCGACCGGTTGAAGAATCTCTTCTAAATTCCGCGACTGATCAACCAGTGGAAAATGAAGACCCAAGAATTCGAGATTATGAAAACAGTTTTGAAATTTTAGAAGAAGTCGGTTCTTCCGATACACCTTCCGATAAGCAATAACTAGAATGCCCCATTACAAGTTTGCATTGGGGCATATTCTTTTTCAGCGGCAACTGTTAAACTGTGGAAAAGGGGGAGTTTATATGACTGCTATTATTTTGTTTGACGGGGAATGCAACTTTTGCGATGCAAGTGTCCAATTTATCATTGCAAGAGATCCAAAAGGATATTTTCAATTTGCTGCGTTGCAAAGTGACATTGGAGATGAACTCAAAAAGAAACACCGTATAAGTGAGAAACTTGATGGTGTTATAGTAATTGAAAATGATGCAGTATATGATTCCTCCGATGCCGCTCTTTTTATTTGTAAGCATTTAAAAGGATTGTGGAAGGTCTTTTACATTTTTAAAGTTATCCCCAAGAGAATACGAGAAGCTCTATATAAAACCTTCGCTAAAAATCGTTATAAAATGTTCGGGAAAAAAGATAATTGTATGATTCCTTCTCCAGAAATCCGAAACCGATTTCTGTGAGATCGAAGCAAGCTGTGGTAAAATGTGAATGAGAATCATTTTCATTCTCGAAAAAGCAGTGAGGTGAAAGGTAGTATGGATAAGGAATTGTACGATGTAATTATAATAGGCGGTGGTCCAACAGGATTATTTGCTTCTTTTTATGCAGGTCTTCGCGATTTAAAAGTGAAAATAATTGATAGTTTACCACAGCTTGGTGGTCAGTTAATGGAGCTATATCCAGATAAATATATATATGATATTGGTGGACTTCCAAAGATTTTAGCTAGAGATTTAGTAGCCAATTTGGAAGAGCAAGCTGCATATAGTAATCCGACAATTTGTTTAGAAGAAACGGCAATTACACTCGAAAAACTACCCGAGTACTTTGCATTAACAACAGATAAAAGTGTGCATTATTCCAAAACAATTTTACTTACTTCGGGAATTGGTTCTTTCCAACCTCGTAAGTTAAATGTTCCGGGTGCCGCAGATTACAATGGGAAAAACCTGCATTACAAAGTAAAGGATATTAACCATTTCAAAGACTCTAATGTACTGGTACTTGGTGGAGGCGACTCTGCACTTGATTGGTCCTTAATGTTAGAAGAGGTTGCGGAGAACGTCACTATTTGTCACCGCAAAGAACAGTTTACAGCACATGAGATGACTGTCCAACAACTTCATAATTCGAAAGTTCAAGTGAAAACTCCTTTTGGAATTAAGGAATTAGTTGGAAACGGAGAAAGTGTTCATGAAGTAGTAATCGTAGGAAAAGATAAATCAGAACAACGAATTCCGGTAGATCATGTCATCGTCAATTATGGAAATGTTGCATCGCTTGGCCCGTTAAAGGATTGGGGGCTAGAAATGCAAAAAAATTCTGTCGTTGTTAATGAAAAAATGGAAACAAATATAGAAGGTATTTATGCTGCAGGAGATGTATGCACGCATGATGGGAAAGTGAAGCTTATTGCGGTTGGTTTTGGTGAAGTACCAATTGCTATTAGCCATATTAAGACATTCATTGATCCAAAATCACGGGTGCAACCACTTCATAGTACGAGTATTTTTGAATAAGGAAACTAAAAAATCCCATGTCACAAAGAAGTGACATGGGATTTAGTCTTATTTAAAAAATGCTTTGTCGATATTGTATTTTGATTTAAGTGTATTAATGGCATAAGTTTCGTAAATTTCACGATCCACTGCTTCTTCTACGATAGAAACGCTAATTTTGTACACTTCGTCACGATGTTTAATCATTGGAGACACATTGTCTTCGAAGTGCTTTTTAATGCGTTGTCTAATTTTACGTGCTTTACCCACGAATAGTAGCTCATCATTTTTGTTATAAAACATAAAGATGCCACCTGTATCTCGAGGAATTTGATGGAAATCGATAAATCCATAAATGGATGGAATTTCAACTTCTCCTTCTTTAAGTACTTGTTCGCGTTGGGTAATTGTTACGTTTGGTTTTGGTAATTCGATTTTAATCAATTCGCTCACGTCCTCTTATTGTCTATCCTTTAGTCTACCATAATCGGAAAGTAATATCTATTCGTAAAGTATCCGTGTAAGCAGGATTTCGCTCCTAAAGAATCGAAATAGAGCATATAAATTAATTGGAGGGATTTATTTGATCAGAAAATTAGAAGATTTTTTAACGAACTGGAAACATGAAAGTGATTCTACACTTAAAATTTTACATACATTAACAGACGAATCTTTACATCAAAAAGTATATGAAGAAGGCAGAACCTTAGGACAAATTGCATGGCATATTGTTGTCACCATCGATGAAATGATCGGAAAAACTGGCCTACAATTCATAGCAACTCCGCATGATGCAGTACAGCCTAAAACTGTAAACGAAATGGTAGAAGCATATAAAGAATCAAGTGATGCAATGGTTCAAGCGATAAAAGAACAATGGACAGATGAAACGCTACTTGAAGAAAAAGATATGTATGGTCAAATGTGGCCAATTGCATTAGTACTGCAAGTATTAACATTCCATCAAACACATCATAGAGGGCAGCTTACAATACTAATGCGCCAAGCAGGTCTAGAAGTTCCGGGTATGTATGGTCCATCAAAAGAAGAATGGTTAGCTTTTGGAGGAGAAGCACCTGAATAATTATCCATTGACTATTTAGAATTATGTATGTATTTTTAGTAATAAAGTTATTTTGATGGAGGAAAAGACGAATGAGCAAAATTCGAATTGGTATTGTAGGGTACGGAAATCTAGGGCGCGGTGTTCAATTTGCAATAAAGCAAAACCCAGATATGGAGCTGATAGCAGTATTCACAAGACGTGATCCATCAACTGTGCAAGTAAATGATGATTCGGTCGGCGTGTTTTTAATGGATAATGTAAAAGATTTCAAAGATAAAATAGATGTAATGATTTTATGTGGTGGTTCTGCAACAGATCTGCCAGAACAAACACCGCAACTTGCACAAGACTTCCATACTGTAGATAGCTTTGATACACATGCATTAATCCCACAGTTCTTTGAAAAAGTGGACAAATCAGCGAAAGCTTCAGACAAAGTAGGTATTATTTCTGTCGGATGGGATCCAGGCTTATTTTCATTAAATAGATTGCTTGGGGAAGTTGTTCTTCCAGAAGGAAATACCTATACATTTTGGGGAGATGGCTTAAGCCAAGGACATTCAGATGCAATACGCCGAATTGAAGGTGTCAAAAATGCGGTTCAATATACACTTCCTGTAAAAGAAGCTGTAGATCGTGTGCGTAAAGGAGAACAGCCTAGACTTTCTACAAGAGAAAAACATACGAGAGAATGCTTTGTTGTGTTACATGCAGATGCGAATCAAGAGCAAGTAGAACAACAAATCGTCACGATGCCAAATTATTTTTCCGATTATAATACGACAGTGCAATTTATTTCGGAAGAAGAATTTATAAGTAACCATAGTGGAATGCCTCATGGAGGTTTTGTCATTCGAAGTGGAGTAAGTGGAGCGAAGGAACAGCAGCTTATGGAATTTTCATTGAAACTAGATAGTAATCCAAACTTCACATCAAGTGTATTAGTTGCATATGCTAGAGCTGCCTACGGTCTAGGTAAAGCTGGTCAAAGTGGGGCAAAAACAGTTTATGATATTCCATTAGGCTTGTTATCACCTAAATCAGCAGAACAGCTAAGAGCAGAATTATTATAATAATAAAACCGGTGCCTCTTTCAAGAGTGCCGGTTTTTCTATAGGGGGAGAAGACTGTGAAAGTATACGATTTGCATTGTGATGTGTTAAATAAGCTAGGTAAGGCTGAAAACCCAATCCCTTTTGAAGATTCCCCATTGCTACAGGCTAACAAAAAAGCGTTAGAAGCTGGAGAAATAGCGCTTCAAGTATTTGCGGTGTTTGTATCAGAAGGGTTTCCAAAAGAGAAACAATTCATGGAAGCGATTCGCCAAATTGAATTTTTTCACACAGAAATTGTTGGAAAGCACGAGAACGTAGTTGCAATTTACAAGTGGGAGCAGCTACAAACATTGCAAGAGGGACAGATAGGTGCAGTTTTATCTCTAGAAGGCCTTGATATGATTGAAGGTGATATGCTTAAGCTGAAGTTTTTATTGTCCCATGGAGTTAAATTAGTAGGTCTAACATGGAACGGAGCTAATGAGGTTGCGGATGGTGCGTTGGAAAATTCGGGAACTGGATTAACATCATTTGGAGAAGAGGTTGTAGCTCTATTAAACGAACAAAATATTATTATCGACGTATCCCACTTGAGTGAAAAGTCATTTTGGGATGTATTAGAGAAAGCAAAGTGGCTCATGGCAAGTCACTCAAACGCTCGCTCAATTTGTGATTCGGTTAGAAATTTAACAGACGGTCAAATAAAAGCATTAATTAATAGAAATTCTCCCATTCACGTTGTGTATTATCCACAGTTTATTAACAATTCTAAAAAGCCTGTAGAGATACAAGACTTAGTGGAGCATGTGGATCATATTGCTTCTCTTGGTGGGAAAGATTTGATAGGATTGGGTTCAGACTTTGATGGAATCGGTGAATTTGTTTTAGGACTTGAAGATGCCTCGAAAACACAGAATTTCGTGGAGCATCTATTAAAAAGCTATTCTACTGGAGAAGTAGAAGGATTTACATCTCGAAACTTTGGGAGATTTGTGAAACAGATTAGCAAGGAGGAATAATAGTGAGTAGTTTACCCGATTGGTTTTTTGCAGTTGCGATTGCAGTAGTCATTTGTTTCGTCCTCGTTGCAGAATGGTTGACGCGAAGAGGGTAAAGAGTATGGTATACTAGAAAAATGAAAAACGAAGAGAAAGAGGAATCACATGCTAACATTTGAAGAAAAAGAAGCCATTATCCAAGAATTTACGCAGCTAACTAGAAAAGAAGTATCGATGAAACGAGTAAATTACCATTATGAAGCTAGCTTATATGAAAAAACAACTGTTATTTATCATCTTCATCCAAATGGAAATGGGTTTGTATACGTAGGAGATCTTCCACAATATGAGGAAGCTAATGATAAAGGACTATTGAATATTCGTGATGCTTCAGCAGACGAATTGAGAAAACTAATTAAAGACTCTATTGCTTATTTGTCTACCGAGGAAGAAGAGTTATTAGATGAAGAAGTAGAAGAAGAGTGGAAAAACAAAGAAGATTCGAAGTTAACACTATTACAAGAAGATACACTTTGGAATATTTATCATGGCTATAACTTAGAGGAAAGCTTTGGATCTTATGAAGAAGCAAAATCTTATCTTTTAGAAGAAGGCTTCCGCCTAGCTGGGAAGAAGTAGGGAGGTCTTTCTTTGAAAGGAAAATATACTGTTTTCATCATCTTAGCGGTTATACTTATTGCGATTGGAGCTACTTTTTATTTTGTAATGCAATTTTTCGAAAACAATCCAACTCAACCTCAACCGATAGGATATAGAACTGGCGTTATTGTGGAAATGAAGGACAACAGTATTCTGGTCGTGAGTGATATATCGGATGAGGAAGCAAGAAACCTCTCTGTCGATGAAGCAATGGATACTGGTAAAGATGCAACATGGTTTTCATTGACGATGGATCAGCGAAATCAGCTGAAACTCTATGATGAAGTGAAAGTAGGCTATGAAGCACTGGATGAGTCATTTCCAGCGCAAGGATCTGCAAAAACTGTTGAGAAGTTAAATGAGTAATAAAAGGGCCGATGTTAAGGGAGAACTCATCCTCATTACATCGGTTCTTTTTATGATTTTGCTTTATAATCGTTTCTTTTATCTATATATAAAGTACCGTCAATTTGAATTTCTGCGTAGAATACTTCTTTAATCGACGCCAAATCAAGCCTTCAAGCATTAGAATGTTTAAAAACGGTGTTTGCGGCAATAAAACCAATTGTATTACCTGTGACGTAATTAAAATAGGTTAGCGGATTTAATTGGCTCGCTCCAAGAATTCTAGTGAATAGTAATAATACGATGAATGAGCAAATTGTTCTTATCACGACTTCAAACAGTCAAAGCCCCCCATTTATAGAAGTGTCTCTCCTTTTGCTTGAAATAATACTTCGATTAATTAAGATAAAAGAGAATTGTTTAGATTAATTAATTTATAGAAGTATTGTTAAGAACTGTGAAACATGTTACTCTGTGGCGAGTATGTTTGTTTTAGAATGAAAGTAGGTATTTAATGACGAAAGATCAACGAAAGAAATTATTTGTACTAATGATAAATATGTTTATTGCAGTAGCGAGCTTTGGGATTATCATTCCAATACTACCCGCATATTTAAAGTCGATTGGACAAGGTGGAACTGCAGCAGGACTTATGATTGCTATTTTTGCAGGAGCGCAACTTATTATGTCTCCAATCGCAGGGAAATGGGCAGATCAATATGGAAGAAGAATAATGATAATCGCAGGTTTAAGCGGTTTAGCATTATCAATGTTTGTTTTTTATCTGTCTGATTCGGTTGGTATTTTGTATGTATCCCGTGTAATCGGTGGGGCGGGAGCTGCTTTATTAATCCCGGCAATCTTTGCTTACGTAGCGGATATCACAACCATGGATCAACGTGCAAAAGGGAATAGCTTCATTTCAGCGGCTATGTCACTTGGTATTGTGATTGGACCTGGAATCGGTGGATTTTTAGCAGATTTCGGTTTGAAAATGCCACTTCTTATTTCCGCAGTTGTTGGAGTTCTGGCGGTTATCTTTTCGATGTTTGTACTGAAGGAAAGCAAACCAGAAGACAGTGTTGCTGAAAATAAATCGGAGTCTATGGTTAAGGAGATTGGTCAATCGTTTAAAAAGCCCTATTTTATTCCACTTGTCATTACACTTGTAATGAGTTTTGGTTTGATGGCGTATGAATCTGTACTTGGCCTTTTTGTAGACAATGAGTTTGGTGCTTCTCCTCATGATATTGCATGGATGGTTACTGCTACAGGGATTGTTAGCGTAATAGTTCAGTTGTTTGCTGTAGATAAGATCGTACGCCGTTTTGGTGAGGCAAACGTATTGAAAATCTTCTTAGGTATCACCGCTTTAGGATTTCTCTTGTCCATCGTAGCTTCCAGTTATGCATTTTTCTTTGTAATTACCATGATTATTTTCCTCTCTACTTCTATTTTACGTCCAGTACTTACGACGCTAATCTCGAAGTTAGCAGGTCAAGAACAAGGCTTTGCAATGGGGATGAATAATGCATATATGAGTATAGGGAATGTGTTAGGCCCATTGCTTGCAGGCTTATTATATGATGTGCATATTATTTACCCATTTGTATTAGGATTGATAGTGCTACTTATTACAATGATCGGATCGATTTTGTGGAAGGGTGCGAAGAAAGTAGTAGTATAAGAAATGCTGTTCCGTAGAGAGACGGAGCGGCTTTTTTGTTGTAAATGCAGGTTATTTGGAAAAATATGAGTCTTAGCTGGAAATCTCTTTATTTGACGACAAAAATGATTCACGCTATAATTATCTCAAATTCGAGATAATTATAAAAGGAGTTTTAACATGAAGCATGTTTTTTATAAAGGGACAGATTCGAGGCGACCAACATTATTGCTTTTGCACGGTACAGGCGGAAATGAGCATGATTTAGTAGGTTTGGGTAAAGAAATAGACGGCTCGGCAAATATTTTAAGTGTTCGTGGAAATGTATTAGAAAATGGAATGCCTCGTTTTTTTAAACGCTTAGCTGAAGGTGTATTTGATATGGAGGATTTGAAGTTCCGAACAGAGGAATTGAAAATTTTTATGGATGAAGCAGCTGAAAACTATGAGTTTGATCGAGATAATGTGGTGGCTATTGGGTATTCTAATGGTGCAAACATCGCGGCAAATCTATTGTTTGAATATGAAAATGTTTTGAAGGGGGCTATTTTGCATCATCCAATGGTACCGAGACGTGATGTGGAATTACCTTCGCTTTTAGGAACTCCAGTATTCATCGGGGCGGGGAAAAACGATTTTATGTGCCCGGCTACGGAATCCGAGGATTTACGTGACATGTTACAAGATGCAGGAGCAGAAGTAGAGTTATTTTGGCATGCCCATGGACACCAATTAACGCAAGACGAAGTGCAAGCAGCGAAGGATTGGTATCAAACTAAGGTTAAATCGGAAGAGTAGGAGAATCGGTCGAATCAAGCTAATAATCGGTCGGAAACACAGAAGAATCGGTCGAATCAAGCTAATAATCGGTCGGAAACATAGGAGAATCGGTCGGATCAACCAAATAATCGGTCGAAAAACAAAAAAGCCAAGCAGAAAATTTTTTCTGCTTGGCTATTATCTTTCTTAATGCCATTTGCTTGCTTTATAAGGTCCTTTTCTGAAAGGCATCCACCAATTCCATTTGCCAAGTAGCTTCATTAAGCTTGGTACTAACAACAATCGAATAATGGATGCATCAATTGCGATCGCAATTGCAATGCCGACCCCAATTTGCTTAACTGGCATTACATCCGTAAATGCAAAGGCGCCTGTGATAACAATCATGATAAGTGCTGCGGACGTAATAATTTTACTAGTGGATGTGAGCCCTTCAATCGTAGCGGCCGTATTATCAAGACTTTTCGAATACTCTTCTTGAATCCGAGAAATTAAAAACACTTCATAGTCCATACTGAGTCCAAATACTAAACTAAACACAATAACAGGTATGATTAGTGCGATCGATGTTGGCTCTATTCCAAGATGTCCGTATTGGAAAATGTAGACGAGTATTCCGAAAGTAGAAGTGAGCCCGATCACATTCATAATAATAGCCTTTAAAGGGATTAATATAGAACGGAATGCAATCATTAAAATGACAAAAGTGGATCCTAAAATAATCGCTAGCAGTAGCCCGACTTTATTAAATATTTCATCGAAAATCTCTTGGTTGAATTTTGGGCGACCACCGATCATCGTATCTACGCCTAGATCTTTTTCCGACCATTCGCGAGCCCAATTTTGTGCCTCGGTAGAAGCGCCATTCAATTTAAGTGTTACAGGGATTAATAATTTATCTTTTTGAACAAATGTCTCAAGCAAAGGGGTTAACTGCCCTTTTATATCTAGAGCTTGCATGCTTTGCTCCCATTGCTCTACAGTAGAAATATTACTTGCTGTAAAGATGGAATTAACGGAATCGACATCTTTATCGGCTAGCAATTGATCTTCTAATTTCTTCATTTCTTTCAGACCTTCTGTATTGTCCCAACCATCTTTACGTTCTGCAATCATATAGATAGTCGACTTTTCACCTAAACCAAACTCCTTATCCATTAATTCAAAGGCTTGGCGAGAATCAAAAGATATTGGCAATGAATCGGCACTTGGAATAGCTAATTTCATATCTTTGACAGGAATAATACCAATCCCTAATACAATAAGCGCTACCAGTATTAATGGCACAGGGTGTTTCATTACATACGAGGCAAAGCTACGCCATCTATTAGAAGCTCCTGGTTTCACCCGTATAATCGTCCATTTATTAATATGATCTTTAAGTAAAAGCAGGATAGCTGGTAGCAATGTGACGGATGCTAAAACAGCCATCAATACGACAAGCATTCCACCTAACGCAATATTTTGGAAGATTTCCACTTTCATTACAAGCATCGCACCTAAACCGATAAACACACAAATTGCAGAGAAAATAATCGAGCGACCGGCAGTCAAAATAGCCGTTTGCACAGCTTCTTGGGCGGACTGTTTTAATCTTTCTTCTTTGTATCGATTGATTAGTAATAACGCAAAATCGATGCTAAGTGCTAAACCGAGCATTGGAATAATATTCATGACGAATATCGATAAATCCATTGTGCTACTAAACAAAGTCATCATCCCAAATGTGGATACGACTGTAATAATCCCAACGACAAGTGGTATAAACGCAGCAACTACACTTCCAAAAGCAAGTAAAAGAACGATGACCGCAATTGGTAAACCGATTGCCTCAGCGTTTACTAAATCTTGTTGGCTGGCGCTGTTAATATCTTTGTTAATAGCAGCCCCACCAGTTAATGTAACTCCTTTTTCGTCATTGATCGCTTTGCGTAACTTATCTACTACTCCTGGTAAATCATTTGTATCGCTATTAAAATGGAGCATCGCATAAGCAATATGATCCTTGTAAAGGGAGGTATCATCCAAGGGCGATTGAATGGATTCTGCAATATGTAGTCCTTCAATATTTGCTAAAGTCTTTTTTATTGTGTCATCGGTTGTATGATTGAACACGACAAACATTGTCTCAGCAGGGAGGTCAAACGTATCAGTCAGCTCGTTCATCACTTGTTGATGCTCACCGTCTGTTTTAAAACCGTCACCTTGCAATAACCCAGGCAAACGAATAGCAAAAATGGCTAAAATAATAAATAATATTAACCAAGCAAACAATATTGCTTTGTAGTAACGTGTCACTATGTTAGACAAAACTCTCATATATTTCCTCCTTACACCATATCTATTTCTTATTGTACTGGAAAGAAGTGAGAACATGCTAATATAATGTTAAAATAATAGCATCCATAAAAGGGAGGAATAAAAAATGAAAATTGCTCCACCGAAATTACCTAGTTCTCTACCGGATCTGGATATAAGTAAAGCACTTCTAGAAGATAATTATGTTTCCGGGGGTATTGTCACATCTTTACATTTGGAAGAAGTACAGGAAGATAAAATTATTTTTGATCAAATACACTTTCAACACATTTCTATGGAAGGCATCCGATTTCAACAAGTAGAATTTATCGATTGTTTATTTGAAAAATGTGATTTATCTAATGTCGATTTTGGGGACGCCGTTTTTTATCGAGTAGAAATACGAAACTCGAAATTATTAGGGTCTAACATTTCGCAAAGCAGATTAACCGAGGTGAAAATAGAAGATTCAGTTGCAAATTATATGAGTATTAGTTTTTCTAAACTCAAAAAAGTAGCATTTAAACAATCTACGCTAAATCGCGCTGATTTTATTGAAGCGTCATTTGATAAAGTAAGCTTTGAAAAATGTGAACTGGATGGGGCTAATTTTACGGAGACATCATTAAAAAATATTGATTTAAGTTCCAATACATATGAGCAACTTACCGTTTCCACGGAAAAGCTTGCAGATTGTACTGTATCTACCGAACAAGCAATAAGTTTTGCGAAATCTTTGGGCTTATTAATTAAAGATTGATGAATATAAAAAAAACTCGCCATTTCTAGCGAGGTTTTTTTCTTAAAAGAACAAGCTTAACATTCGGTAGATAACTGCTGCCAGTAATGCTGAAATTGGTAGTGTAATAATCCATGTAATGACGATTTTTTTGGCAACTCCCCAATGTACACTTTTCACACGTTGTGCAGATCCAACGCCCATAATAGCGGAAGAAATAACATGTGTTGTGGAAACAGGTAAGTGGATAGTAGTAGCTCCAAAAATGATTAATGCCGATGATAAGTCAGCTGCTGCTCCATTAATTGGGCGAATTTTCATAATCTTACCGCCAACAGTTTTGATGATTTTATATCCACCGATAGAAGTTCCAATACCCATTGCGGTTGCAGCAGCAATTCGAACCCACATTTGAATATCATCGGATGTTTGTAATTCTGCAGAGATCAAGGCCATTGTAATAATCCCCATCGCTTTTTGGGCATCGTTCGTACCATGTGTAAATGACTGAAGTGCAGCAGTACCAATTTGGAATATACGAAAACCTTTATTTGTTCCGTATAAGCTTGTATTTTTAAAGAGCACTTTGAATAATGACATCATTAAGAATCCAACAGCAAGCGCTAAAAATGGAGATATTAATAATGCTTCTAATATCTTGATAAACCCAGCATAGTTTAAAATAGTCAGTCCAGCTGCAGAGATAGCTGCGCCGGCAATAGAACCGATTAAAGCATGTGATGAGCTGGATGGAATACCAAAATACCAAGTGACTAAATTCCATATAATAGCTGACAATAAAGCAGCTAAAATAACGAGTGAACCGTTTTGTAAAGCAAAAGGATCTACAATATCTTTCGTAATCGTTTTAGCTACTCCAGTAAAAGTAAGCGCTCCAACAAAGTTCATACATGCAGCCATTAGAATAGCAACTCTAGGCTTTAGTGCCCTTGTGGATACAGATGTTGCTATTGCATTAGCTGTATCATGAAATCCATTAATAAAGTCGAAACCAAGTGCGAAAATTACGACTAAAATTGTAAGAATGAGAGTATATTCCATATGTACGTACTCCTACGCATTACGCATGATAATTGCTTCAATCGTAGTTGCTACGTTTTGACAATAATCCGCGACTTCTTCTAATTTTTCATATATATCTTTAAATTGAATAATTCGGATTGGATCTTTTTCTTTTAAAAACAATTGTTTAACAGACGAACGGAGTACTTCGTCACATTTACGCTCGTAGTCCTTAATAAGAACAGAGTGTTCATGCATCTTAAGTAGTTTTTTCTGTGCAAGAAGTTCCATAGCCTTTACAATTTCATCTGTACTTTTCGTAATATACCCTAAAAACGTACGCATGGAATCATCTATTTCAATAAGTGAGAACATTTCTAAATGGGCTGTAAAATCATCAATACCATCTAAAATATCGTCCATTCTAATAGATAATTGTAAAATGTCTTCTCGTTCAATCGGAGTCATAAACGATTTGTTCAACTTTACGATCAAATCATGAATTAATTTATCTCCTGCAGTCTCATAATTTTTAAGATGAACACTAATTTCTTTTAAGTCAGAAACAGTATTAATTTTAAAATCATCTGCGTAGTGAGCAGCTTCTTGAACGTTTTGAGCAATTTTTAATAAGGAAGAAAAAAATGGGTCTGGTTTTCTTGAACTAATCATAAAAGCCTCCTGGACTTTAAGAATTTTTTGTCGTCACTAATCTCAAATATCATAACAAAAAAACCGCAAAATCTACACAGTTTTTACTTCTATATTACGAAATTTACAATCCTGTAACATTACTTCCTAAAATAAGGGTAGAAACAAGGTTTTGTAAGCGTTTTCTTTTCTTATTATTCAATTTTTTGAGGAAATTGTCGAATGATTAGGTAGGATTTTTTATGAATGAAATATTTTCTTGTAAAAAAGTAAAAATGTGAAACTTTCTGAATTTGGAATCGTATAGATAATTAGATGGTAAGTAAACAAGAAAGGAGTGATAAAAATCGAACAAATCTTTTTATATGGTTTAATTATTATAGGGCTAATCACGATTTTATATGTATTGTTTGCGGATGCAATTGATGGTATGGATGCGGGTATTTTTAACCCAACTGTGTTTTTGTCATTTGTTTTATTCGTATGTGCGACTGGCTTTATATTATTAAAACTTACCGAGTGGAGTAATACGGTTATTATTATCACTGCATTTATTGTTTCTAGCATTTTATCGTTTTTATTATATTATTTTGTTTTGCTACCGCTGTCGTCTGCGGAGGTTTCTACCGCATATAGAGACGAATCGTTGCAAGGGTCAGTTGGGAAAGTAATCGTTCCAATTCCTAAGGATGGATTTGGAGAGATTGTCATTGAAACAGTGAACGGGCTACTTTCTAAACGAGCAGCAGAATATGACAATGAAGAAGTTGACTATGGAAAACAAGTGTTAATCATTGAAGTAGCAGGTGGTACATTTCTTGTTAAAGAGTATGAACCATTGAAATAACGAATAGGGGGAAGAAGAATGCAAGGTATAGATATGGGTCTTTTAATCGTAATTGGGGTCGTTGTGTTTGTTATAGTAATAATGCTTGCGGTGTATGTGACAAAGTACCGAACAGTTGGACCAGATGAAGCTTTAATCGTAACAGGAAGTTATTTAGGGTCGAAAAATGTACATACAGACGACTCTGGAAACCGTATTAAGATCATTCGTGGTGGAGGTACATTTGTCTATCCGGTATTTCAACAAGCCCAACCACTTAGCTTATTATCGAGCAAATTAGAGGTTACAACACCAGAAGTATATACGGAGCAAGGGGTTCCGGTGATGGCTGACGGAACAGCTATTATAAAAATTGGTGGTTCTATTTCTGAGATTGCAACTGCGGCGGAACAATTTCTAGGGAAATCAAAAGCAGATCGGGAAAACGAAGCGAAGGAAGTATTAGAAGGCCATTTGCGTTCTATATTAGGTTCTATGACAGTTGAAGAAATTTATAAAAATCGTGACAAGTTTTCTCAGGAAGTTCAACGTGTTGCTTCTCAAGACTTAGCGAAGATGGGTCTAATCATCGTTTCTTTTACTATTAAAGATGTTCGAGATAAAAATGGCTATTTAGATTCTCTTGGAAAACCAAGAATTGCTCAAGTAAAACGAGATGCAGACATCGCTACGGCAGAAGCAGAAAAAGAAACACGCATAAAACGTGCGGAGGCTTCAAAGGATGCGCAGCGTGCTGAGATAGAAAGAGCAACTGAAATTGCGGAAGCGGAAAAAGAGAACCAACTAAAAGTAGCAGAGTATCGCAGGGAGCAAGACGTTGCAAAAGCACGTGCTGACCAAGCATATGAATTACAAACTGCAAAATCGAAACAAGAAGTTACTGAACAAGAAATGCAAATTCAAATTATTGAACGTCAAAAGCAAATTGAATTAGAAGAAAAAGAGATACTACGTCGTGAGAAGCAATATGATTCTGAAGTAAAGAAAAAAGCAGATGCGGACCGCTATGCAATTGAACAAAATGCTGCAGCTGCAAAGTCTCGTGAAATGGCAGAAGCAGACGCAGAGAAGTATCGAATTGAAGCGAAAGCAAAAGCAGATGCAGAAAAAGTACGTTTAGACGGACTTGCAAAAGCAGATTCACAAAGAGCGCAAGGGGAATCAGAAGCAGATGTTATTCGATTAAAAGGTCTTGCAGAAGCAGAGGCAAAACGTAAAATTGCCGAAGCATTTGAAATGTATGGGCAAGCAGCAGTGCTAGATATGATTGTTCACATGTTGCCTGAATATGCGAAACAAATTGCAAGTCCGCTTTCCAACATCGACAAAATTACAGTAGTGGACACAGGAAGTGGAGAAGGCGGAGGGGCAAACAAGATCACCTCTTATGCAACTAATTTAATGTCTACACTACAAGAAACATTAAAAGCGTCTTCAGGGATAGATGTAAAAGAAATGCTTGAGAACTACGCTGGAAAAGGAAATATTCGTCCAAGCATTGAACAACTAACACAAGAAGTGAAGCAGGCAAACCTTAAACAACCAGCAGAGCAATTAGTTAACATAGAAGAAGTTAAGTAGAATAATAAGTAAAAAAGTCCGGACGCAATTATGCGTTTCGGCTTTTTTTTATGTAAGCTTGTTCTTTCTTCTCAAGATATTGTGCTAGTGTAAAAATTTAAACTACTTGTTATAATGAAATTAACAGTATTTCATCGATTTTCGACAAAATGACCTATGGAGGTACATATGAGTAAACCGAAAAATCAATCTTACCGTAATTACGAACAAAATGGTTATCCTGTACTTCGTTTAGGCTATGCAAATGTTATTTTGCTTGGAAGATGGGATGGTTTGTCGAATGCCCTTTTTTCATTGCACAATAACAGTACTTTTTGGGTGAAATACGATATGGGAGATAGTGATGAAGTAATAGAATCTTATACACTTCTCGATGGGACATTAGAAATGGAATATGAAGGGATGAGACGCATAATAGAAATCGGAGAAACGATCGATGCGTCTAAATATGAAAATATTATTTCGTTCTATGGTGAAACAGAGGCAGAGATTCTCATTAAAATGAATTTTGAAAAATTTGAACCAAGTTTTTTCGAATCGAAACTTCTTCAAAAAGAGGCGGATGTAATCGAAGAAATTGACGGTTATACCTATATGCATTGCAATCGTATTAAAGATTACTCGTTAGAAGTTTGGAATTATCTTAAGTTACCGGTAGAAAGTCTGAGTAGACTTAGGTGGGGAGCTTATTTTCATGATATCGGCAAACGAGTTATACCTATAGAAATATTAAACAAACCTGGAAAACTAACTTCGGAAGAATGGGAAATCATGAAAACCCATACGACAGAAGGTGCGGAAATTATGCGAAACCATTCAGTAAAATGGTTGGAAGATAGTGCATTTATAGTTGAACAGCATCATGAAAGATATGATGGAAAAGGATATCCTTATGGTCTAAGAGGAGAAGAAATTACGCTTGAAGCTTCCATTGTTTCAGTTGTTGATGCTTTTGACGCGATGACAACAGATAGAGTGTATAAGAAGGCTTTGTCTATAAAGGAAGCTGTGAAAGAACTTGAAAAAGGAAAAGGCACACAATTTAAACCTGTCGTTGTAGATGCTTTAATCGACATATTAAAGAATAAACAGTTTAGATGGTAATAAGTAATGCCAACTGACTCTTGTATATAGAGAATAACTTTGGTTACCGGAATAATGTCAAAGTATGGAGTTGAATGATTCCGCGAAGCCACTTTTATTGTAGAAGAACATCATGAACGATATGATGGAAAAAACAACGAGTAGCAATAAGAAGGGATGGAGAAAAATGTCTTATCGTATGGAGCATGATTCTATGGGAGAAGTTAAAGTTCCACAAGAAAGTCTTTGGGGAGCCCAAACGCAAAGATCGAAAGAAAACTTTAAAATCGGCAATGAAAAAATGCCAATTGGTGTTGTTCATGGTCTTGCCCTACTAAAAAAATCTGCCGCAATTGTAAGTCATTCACTTGGCAATTTATCCGAAGCTAAAAGGGATGCTATCTCCACGGCAGCGGATGAAATTCTTGCAGGTAAACTAGATGCACATTTCCCGTTAGTTGTTTGGCAAACAGGTAGTGGCACACAATCGAATATGAATGTGAATGAAGTGATCGCTCATCGTGGTAATCAAATCCTTAAAGAAAAAGGGAGTGAGGAGCTTCTTCATCCGAATGATGATGTTAACAAATCACAAAGTTCGAATGATACGTTCCCGACAGCACTTCATATTGCTGGTGTACTTGCAGTAGAAAAAAAGCTTTTACCAGCAATTGATGTGTTAAAAGAAACGCTTGGGAAAAAATCAGCGCAATTCATGGATATCGTGAAAATCGGTCGTACGCATTTACAGGATGCAACGCCTTTATCGCTTGGACAAGAATTCAGTGGTTGGCATAGAATGCTAGAAAAATCAGCGAAAATGATATCGCAAAGTGTGCAAGACATGAAAGAGTTGGCGATTGGTGGAACTGCAGTGGGGACAGGTCTAAATGCTCCAAAGGAATTCGGTGATTTAGTTGCCGCTGAAATTTCCAAAGCATTAGGAATTGAATTCACTTCTGCTAAAAACAAATTCCACTCCTTAACAAGTTATGACGATGTTGTATATGTACACGGAGCAGTCAAGGCACTTGCAGCAGATTTAATGAAAATCGCAAATGATGTTCGCTTGCTTGCAAGTGGCCCACGTTCAGGTATTGGGGAAATTTCTATTCCTGAAAATGAACCGGGTAGCTCCATTATGCCTGGTAAAGTGAACCCAACTCAAAGTGAAGCGATGACGATGGTAGTTGCTCAAGTAATGGGGAACGATACTACGATTAGTTTTGCGGCAAGCCAAGGGAATTATCAGTTGAATGTTTTCAAACCAGTAATCATTCATAATTTTTTACAGTCAGTTGGTTTATTAAGTGATGCCATCATTAGTTTTAATAACAATTGTGCAATTGGAATTGAGCCTAATTTGGAAACGATTCAACATCATGTGAACAACTCATTAATGCTCGTAACTGCCTTAAATCCATATATCGGGTATGAAAATGCTGCGAGAATTGCAAAGTATGCACATAAAAATGGAACGACATTGAAGGAAGCAGCTGTGGCATTAGAGCTACTAACTGCTGAAAAGTTTGATGAAATCGTACGACCTGAAAAAATGATTTAATCGAAAGAGGAAGTTTATAATATGAAAAAATTATTATTCATATTTGTTAGTGCTTTATTAGTCCTATCTGCATGTGGCCAGAAAGAGGCGAAAGAAAATCATGCAGACCACGAAAATCATATTGCGCATTTAACAAATGGAGACTTACAAGAGACAACTGCATCAGCTGAGGTAATACCAACATTTTTAGACAATCAATCTGAAGATATGAAACTTGTCTACCAAGCTGCGGCAAAAGCAAACAATATCTTGAAATGGATCCCTTGCTACTGTGGTTGTGGAGATAGCGCTGGTCATCTAAGTAATTTTAACTGCTTCGTTCATGAGATAAAAGAAAATGGAGACGTCGTATGGGATGATCATGGAACACGCTGCCAAGCTTGCCTTGATACTGCAGTCATGTCGATCAACATGGTACAACAAGGAAAGTCTCTTCTAGAAATTAGAAAAGCAATTGATGAAGCATATAAAGAAGGATATGCAGCACCAACTGATACTCCGATTCCATCCTAAATTAAAAACCTGCTACTTCTCACAGATTGTGATAAGTAGCAGGTTTTTTGAATTGAATGAATGCTTTGTGGATATTGAAGCCAACTAATCGAATTACAATTTAGCTCATAATACACTTCTACTTCATTTAATATAATAATTACTTATTAAATTAGATTCAATCACTTCTGTTGGAATCTCAAATGTAACGACGCCCATATAACCAGGAGCCACTTCGTATTTATCAAAAGAAATTGTCAGCTTGTGATCTTTTGTAATAGAGAAAGTTTGGTCTGGGCGGATCTCTTCGAAGGATTCAAAATCTGCTTCGCTACCAACCCAGTAAGTAATATCTTCATCCGCCGCCATTTGCTTGATCATTTCTTCTTTAATATAAGTAGAAATGGCTTCTATATATTGATCGTCTTTAAATAAGCTCGGCAATGTGATGAGAATCTCATTTTTCTTATCGATTGTATCTGTTCGCATCGTGGTAGACGATGAACCAACTGTATTCACTACATAACGGCTTATCGACAGAATATCATCTGTGTCAGTCACTACTTCATACGTAGATTCCATTCCTAGATGGCCACCACCCTCTGCCTCTATCACTTTCATATCTTTTTGAAAGTCTTTATACAGAGCTTCGTTTTCTGCAATGTATTTTTCATTTAACGTTTTTTCTAATTCTTTATTTTCGAGTCCAGTTACACCTGGTGTTTTTAACTCTGCATTATAAGTGTCTTTAGCAACTTGAATTTCTTGTAAAGTTACAACCTGAACAATTGAACCAAGGACAGGGACAGTGGAAAGGGATTGGGCTAATGCAGGACTTATGTTCACGCTTGTAATAAATAACGTTGCCGCTGCTGCTATGCCGATTCCCCACTGTTTGATTGGTTTATTTTTTGGTTGCTTTTTTTGGGCTTTTCGAATGGAGGTTTGAACTACTTGTGATAACTCTTCTGGAATTTCAATGTCGTCATACTGTTTTTTAGAATCATTTAACTTACTCATACATCCACCTTCTCTTCCATATTGGATCGTAATTTCCTCAGTGCTGCATATAATCTTGTTTTAATAGTATTCGTGTTTTCTCCAAGGGTTGTTGCAATGTCTTCAATTTTCATATCCTCAAAAAAGCGAAGAATAATAATCGTTTTATAAACCGGAGGTAAATGGTCAACTGCCTCATATAAATCAATATCAGGAATTTCGTTTTCATGCACTGGAAGATGAAAATCCAGTACATTATCTTCTACTACAATTACTCGTTTATTTTTGTGAATCAAGTCAATCGACGTGTTAATTAGAATTCGATAAAACCACGTTTTTAAATAGTGAATTTCCTCAAGGGAATCGATGGAGCGCAGAGCCTTCATAATACTTTCCTGAATAATATCTAATGCAGATTCCTTGTTTTTTACATAGCTAAATGCTAACCGGTAATGTGCATTTTGATTTTCTACTATATAGTTTTCAACTAGCTGAAATTTTTCTTTTTTCGTCATGACATAGATATACTCCTTTTCCCCGTATCGCGATTACGTATTAATTATTAGACGGGCGACTGGTGCGGAAAGTTTGATTTAACAAAAACAATATTTCTTAAGAAATTCTTCATTATTATCCTTCTTAAATGTTAAGAAACAAACGGTACACTAACTAAGTAGCAATACGGAAGGAGAAAATAAATGATACAAGTACAGAACGTCAATCATACATTTCTAATAGGGAAAAAAGGGAAGGAAAAGAAAGTTCCTGTATTAAAAGGATTATCCTTTGAAGTACAAGAAGGGGAAATCGTAGCAATTGTAGGGAAAAGCGGCTCGGGAAAATCTACGTTACTACATACAATAGCGGGTTTTATGAACCCGGAAAATGGCTCCATCACTGTTAATGGACAGGAAACAGCGTACTTGAATGAAACAGAGAGAGCGCAGTTTAGATTAAACAATTTCGGTTTCATTTTTCAAAACTTTCAACTGATGCCAGGTTTAACGGCATTTGAAAATGTGGAGCTGCCACTTAAATTAAAAGGAGTACCTTCCAAGGAAAGATTAGCAAGTGTGAAGCAACTAATGAAAAAAGTAGGGCTAGAGGGAGTGGCGGACCACTATCCAAATGAGTTATCTGGAGGACAGCAACAACGTGTTAGTATTGCGCGTGCGCTTATTACAAATCCACCAATTCTATTTGCTGACGAACCAACAGGAAGTTTGGACTCAGAAACGGAGCAGGATATTTTGTTACTAATTCAAAATCTCAATCAAACACTGGGTGTCACTTTTGTCATAATTACACACGATGAAGAGGTTGCAAGTATTGCGCATCGTAAATTTAGAATGCGTGACGGCGAATTAGTGAAGGGAGATACAAATCATGTTATTTAAAGATCAAGTCGATTTTGTACGTCAACACATTAAAAAGAATAAACTCCGTGTATTTATGACTGTACTCGCTGCAACGATGGGCTGTGCATTTCTAATCGTCCTTGCTTCCATTGGGTTTGGCATTCAAGATACCATGCGTAAAGAAATATTAGAAGATCAAGCGATTACAGAAGTGGAAGTGTATCAAAATGAAGGTGAATCACTTGATATTACCAAAATTAAAGGGATAGAGCATGTGCATGCAATCGTCCAAAGAACTCGCATGGATGCACTTGCATTTTCTCAGATAGAAGATCGTTCCATAGAAACAAATATGCTACTCACAAATTTTGAGGAAGAAAAAAAGTCGAATCTTAAGTTGTCAGAAGGAAAGATGCCTACTAAGGCAAATGAAATAATTGTAGGGTATCAGTTTGCACAGAATTTATTAAATGATGCTGAACGTAAAGAAATGGAGCAAAGCCAAGGTACGGCAGATACAGCCAAACCAATGGGAGGTTACAAGGATTCCTTAATTGGAAAAACAATTACAATGGCAATTAAGTCATATGATACAGAAGAAGTGTTTCCCGAGAAATATAATTTTACAATTGTAGGGATAACTGAAAAATCGGCAAAAGATTGGATCGTCGATACAAATGTGTTATTGGATGAATCATGGAAAGATAAGTTTAAGGATATGTATGTTGCCAATGCAGAAGAAGCAGTAATAGAGTCGGATTTGTTTAATACGCAAACAAAAATTTATACGTCTAGCTTAGAGCATGTGAAATCAGTGACAGAAGAATTAAAGAAAATGGGCTATAGCGTTTATTCGGTATCAGAACAATTAGAGCAATTAGATGTCTTTTTCATGGCATTTAAAATTGGTTTAATCTTTGTAGGGACGATTGCTGTGTTAATTTCATCGATTGGTATATTTAATACAATGACAATGGCCGTAACTGAAAGAACTCGTGAAATTGGTGTCATGAAAGCAATTGGGGCTAGTCCGAAACTGATTCAGCGCTTGTTCTTAATGGAAAGTGCTTGGATTGGTATTATTGGTACAGTACTTGCAGTGATTATTTCATATGTGGTTAGTTTCCTGTCGAACTGGATATTGCCGATGGTTGTTGGAGCGGCATTAGGTGAGGATAAGTTGCAAGACTTATCGATTAAATTCTCATTGATACCTTGGCAACTTGTGGTGATCGCATCTGTTATTAGTATCGGAGTGGCAATGGTGTCTGGATGGAGACCAGCAAGAAAAGCAACGAAAATTGATGTGATTCAAGCTTTAAGACAAGAATTGTAAGACAAAGGTCGTCCCACTTGGAGACGACCTTTTATTGTGCAATTGTATAATAAGCAATGAAGAGAACAAATACGACTAGTGCGTTTAATAGATTATATTTGGTTCTTGAGATTTTCTGATCGAACTTGTCGTATTTTTTTATGACAGAAATGCCTAAGTAGGTGAAGAAAATTGCTAAAAATATTGCGAAAATCGGAGGCATTGTGTACATTCTTGCATTGATAAAATGAACTAAGATGATAGCAATAGCCATAGCGGCACCATATGCTACTTTTTTCAAAGTCGGTTCTTTCAATATGTTCAACTCCTATCAAAATTTACGGAAACTATTTTTGTCTATTGAGACGAGACGTTACTTTATAAAAAGCACCTGTTTCTCACATGAATAATATTGCAAGAAACAGGTACTCTTATAGATATTCTCTTAGTTCATTCTCCAAAAATGGCTCTGCGTTTAGCATTTGCTTGAACTGTTTATAGCTTTCGAATTGTTCAGATGTTGGCTTTTTACCGGTTTTATAAGCACGTATGAGTATATTCTTCGGTGTATTTTCCAAGTCGATAAACTCCACTAGCTGCGCTTCATAGCCGACCATATTCAGGATTTCAGCTCGAATGGAATCTGTTGCAAGTGCTGCAAAGCGTTCTTTAATAAGGCCATGTTTTAACATGATGTCGAGTCCTAATGCATTTAGTTGTGTATTTAGTTCGTGCTGGCAACAGGGAACGCTTAATATGACACTTGCTCCCCATTTTACGGCGCGTGCTAGAGCCATATCTGTTGCGACATCACAAGCATGTAGCGTGACAACCATATCCACAGCCGATTCATCATTGTAATCATTAATATCTCCAACCAAAAATTCGAGTTGATCATAGCCTAAGTCATCTGCAATTTGGGCACATTCCTCAATTACTTCTTTTTTCAAATCAAGGCCGGTTACTCTGATATCAAGACCCTTTTCAATTTTTAAATAATGATAAAGCGCAAAGGTTAAATATGATTTCCCGGATCCGAAATCAAGAATTCGTACAGGTTTATCTTTTGGTAAGTGGGCAAGTGCATCGTCAATAAACTCCACAAAACGATTAATTTGCTTAAATTTATCATGCTTCTGCTTTTTAACTTTCCCTTCAGCTGTTTGCACACCTAAACGAATAAGAAAAGGATAGGCTGTATCTTCATCTAAAAGATAATTCTTTTTACGATTATGTGATAGATTCACTATTTTTGCAGATTCCATTTTCTCTGATTTCCACATTACTTTATTTTTCTTAGAAAGCTGAACTTGTACTTTTTCTGTTGTGAAATCAGCATGCATTTGACGGAATTGGTCAAATAGGTTTTCCAGTGACTCAGCAAAGTCTTTTAATGGAATATTTTCATGTTTTAAAATACGTTCGTATTGAAATTCAATTTGGATATGATATATATTTTTTATTTCCAGTGGTTTTAATTTCACACGCTTTACTTCGTTAGACTTTGCACGTGGTTGACTGATGGTTGCAGCGATCAACTGCTTATTTAAAATTTGTTCGATCATATATTCTTTCATTTCTTGAAATTCCATAAAATTCGCCTTCTTTTTCGTAAGATACTTGAAAATAGTGTATCACAACTTCAAGATTCTAGGTTAGTTGGAAAAAGTGAAGTCTTAGTTGGAAAAACAGAACACTTAGTTGGAAAATACAAAAAAGGAACCTATTTCTCCTCAATATAAGTTAATGTTTTACCTGTCCAACCAAACAAAATAGTAAGTATCGGACTAAGCAAGCAGAAAAACGCGAATGGCAAATAGTCAATCGTTGATACAGCCAGTACATTCGTTATAAATATGCCACATACACTCCATGGGACAAGAGGATTTACGACTGTACCTGCGTCCTCCATCACGCGTGCTAAGTTTTTATTCGTTAAACCAACTTTTTGAAATTGTGCTTGGAACGTTTCTCCTGTCAATAAAATTGATAAATACTGTTCGCCTATTAATGTGTTCACACCTATTGCAGTAAACGCAGCTGCAGTAATCACAGCCCCTACACTCTTTAATAAACTCTCCACTTTCATCAGCAAACTTTGCACGATGCCAAGTGTAAATAAAAGGCCGCCCATGCTTAAAGCAAGTAGTACAAGGGATATAGTGAACATCATACTATTCATACCACCACGAGAGAGCAGTGAGTCAATTACTTCAATTCCTGTATTAGATGTGTAGCCGCTGAATAATATATTTAACACTTCTCCAAAGGCAAAATGGTGATGGAAATAAGAAACGAGTATACCTGCAATGGAAGTTAAAGCAAGCGCCATAATAGCAGGTACCTTTTTAAAAGAAAGTACGACGAGTAAAGCAAGTGGTAGTAATGTATACCAATGGATCATCCCTGTTTGTAGGAGCCCGTCTTGAAAGTTATTGATTTGGTCCAGTTTTTGGATTTCATTATTTGGTGATAAAATACCGTATCCAACAAGGGAAATGAAGAATGCTGGAATGGTCGTCCAACCCATATTTCGAATATGTTCAAATAAATCTACATGCACGATAGCTGATGCAAGATTTGTGGTGTCCGATAAAGGTGACATCTTGTCGCCGAAAAAAGCACCAGAAACAATTGCGCCAGCAGTAATGGCTAAAGAGATATCCATAGCACTCGCCATCCCAATAAATGCAACACCAACTGTTGCGACCGTTGTTAATGAGCTCCCGATGGATAAACCGATAATACATGTGACAAGAAATGCGATTGCATAGAAAAAGTGTGGAGAAATAAATTGAAATCCTAAGTATATCAGCGTTGGAATTGTTCCACCCATCATCCAACTACTAATGAGAATCCCAATAAAGAAAAAGATAAAAATTGCGCCAAGTCCTGCTTTCGAACCTTCTACCAGACCTTCTTCTAATTTTTTGTAAGGTACTTTTTTACACAGACCATACGTGATAAGTAGTAAAATTGCTAGCAAAATAGGCATATGTGGAACGGCATCAAATTTAATAATACAAACAGCCATTATGGTGATAATCGTCAAAATAAGCAATGCTGCCTCCATAAATGAAGGAGTTATTGTCGATCGAATGCGAAACATTGTAAATCCTCCCAAGTTTTATTTCTTTTTTTCAGCTTTAATGATTCAACGCTTCGAAGCACTAAAGTAATTAGGATTTTACCATGTATTTAACGACTGTCAATTGGTAATGGAAAAGACTATCTCATCAGAATTTTGTGATAGAATAAAATGAAAGGGACTAACATTCAAACGGGCTATCTCTCACGTATCAGAATGTAGTTAACAACGGACAGCAAGTTGGCGATTACATACACCTGTTAGAGTTGCATGGGAAAATATCACATCATAAAATACCAAAACACATCGAATTTATCGAATCCTATCCCACTGAAGGCATCCGGTAAAATTCAAAAGTTCCTTCTACGGGAGATGTCGAAAGAAAAAACAGAAGTATACCATGTAGTCGACACATTTCCCGGGAAATTGTCAAAAGAGGTGGCGACTTTTAAACGTCACCTCTTTTTGTTTCTTGAAAGGTCATCCATAATAAGAGAGGAAAAGAGGTGTATACATGTATTTAGATCATATTGTACATCATGTAACAAAAACTCCAAAAGATGTAGTGGAGGATTGGTGCGCAAAAGGATTTCACGCAGTAGTTGGGGGACAGCATGTACAATGGGGTACGAATAATGCCCTTCTGTATACAAAAAATAGCTATATTGAATGGCTTGCGCTAGAGCATGAGGCCGTTGCATTCCAAGTCAATCATCCATTAATCCATTTATTTCTTCATGATTTGAAAACAGGACCTGGCTTTGGGACAATATGTATCCGTACTTCGACAATTGACGAACTATGCCTGCAACTCGAAGAAAAAGGTATAGAAACGTCCGGTGTTTTACATGCTGAAAGAAAAACGACAAGTGGCTTAGTGCGCAAATGGAAAATGCTTTTTGTAAAAGAAGAAATAAATGATGTGCTTCCATCTCCTTTCTTTATTGAGTGGGAAGAAAGTGATGAAGAACGCTACCAATTACTGCAAGACGAATGCACAATAGATGGTAGTAATTTAGATCTATCTATTACTACTTGTGAGTTTCATGTGGGGAAACCACGGGAAGTAATTGATAAGTGGAAAAAGTATTTTGATTTAATAGAACAAGATGAACAGACATTGCTCTTATTAAATACACAATTAGTATTCAAAAAGTTAGAAAATGGAACGAAAGAAAGACTTGGAAGTATTCAAATTAGGGCTTCGGATATAAAAGAAGATATTATATATGAACAAGCAACTTATCGTTTTTGTTAAGAGGGGGAATTATTTTGGATGAATTAAATGAAAAGGCTGTCGTTGTTGCGGTTAATCTGAAGCATGATGAGCATTTTGAATATGGATTAGAGGAATTACACAACTTAGCAGAAGCGTTAAATGTAGAGGTTGTGGGGGAAGTAACGCAAAATTTAAATAGAGTAACCTCATCTCACTACGTAGGGACTGGAAAAGTAGAAGAAATTAAAAATTTCTACGAAGAAGCTGGTGCAAATCTCGTTATATTTAATGACGAATTGTCTCCATCTCAAATTCGAAATTTAGAAAGAGACTTGGATTGCAAAGTTATTGACCGGACAATGCTTATTTTAGATATTTTCGCACGACGAGCAAAATCGAACGAAGCTCAAATGCAAGTAGAATTAGCGCAGCTTCAATACATGTTGCCTCGACTAGTCGGTCTTCGTGCTTCACTAGGTCGACAAGGAGGGGGAACCGGCGGCGGATTTAAAAACCGTGGTGCAGGGGAAACGAAGCTAGAACTAGATAGACGTAAAATTGAAGACCAAATTGCTAAGTTAAAACGAGAGCTTGAACATGTAAAAGATCAACGAGAAACTCAACGAAAGCAACGAAAGAAAAATGCCATTCCGGTCGTTTCTTTAGTTGGATATACGAATGCTGGTAAATCGACAATTATGAACCAACTACTCAATAAAGTGGGACAAGAAGAATCGAAACAAGTATTTGAAAAGGACATGCTATTCGCAACACTAGAAACTTCTGTAAGACAAATAAAATTAGTTGACCAAAAAGAGTTTTTACTAACCGATACTGTAGGATTCGTTAGCAAACTTCCACATCATCTGGTGAAGGCATTCCGTTCAACCCTAGAAGAAGCACGTGATGCTAATTTACTTTTGCATGTAGTGGACGTTTCCAACGACGAACACCGTTACATGATGGATGTTACGAATGAAACGCTGCTTGCTGTTGGAGTAAAGGATGTCCCTACTATTTTTGTCTACAATAAATCAGACCTTGCGGAAATGAAGTATCCATACGTTTCAGGAGATAATATATGGATTTCTGCAAAAGAAGGTGCGGGATTAGATGAATTGCTAGAAATCATCAAAAATCATATTTTCTCCGATTTTGTAAGCTGCTCAATGCTTGTACCTTTTGATCGAGGAGATATCGTATCCTATCTGAATGAACATGCATCCGTTAAATCTACTTCGTATGAAGAAGAAGGTACGCTTGTTAAAGTCGAATTAAAAAAAGCTGATTATGATCGTTTTCAAAAGTTTATATTTGATAAATAACTAACTCGGCTACGGAAACAGTAGAAAAAGGACTTTCGATTGTTTCCATAGTTCTTTATTATGAGCAGTAAATTCCGTTGCGAGAGCGAGAAGGCCTCGCATGAGAGCACTCCCGGCCGATACGAGAGCACCAAGCCTACACCTGAACCAAAACCAAATAAAAAGCTGCTCCACGCACTATGCGGAGCAGCTTTTACTCGTTAAACTTCCTGAAACTGTATATTATGCAGTCTAGCGAAAATGCCATCTTGTTCCACTAAATCATTATAGGATCCGTCTTCTGCAATACCATCTTCGGTTACTACAATTACTCGGTCTGCATCACGAATAGTTGCTAATCGATGTGCAATAATAAGAGTGGTTCGATTTTCCGCAAGCTCCATTAGGGAATGTTGAATAATTTTCTCTGTTTCTGTATCAAGAGCTGATGTAGCCTCGTCCAAAATTAATATTGGTGGATTTTTCAAGAACATGCGAGCAATCGCTAAACGTTGCTTTTGTCCGCCAGATAGTTTAAGACCTCGTTCGCCGATTTGTGTATCGTAACCTTCTGGAAGCGCTGCGATGAAGCTTTCTAAATGCGCTTTTCTTGCTGCATCTTGAATTTCTTCTTCAGGAGCATCCTTTTTCCCATATGCAATATTCTCGCGAATCGTCCCAGTGAATAAGAATACGTCTTGCTGCACAATCCCGATTTGTGCGCGTAAAGACTCCATGGCAATGTCTTGAATATTCAATCCATCAATCGATATAGCGCCAGTATTCACATCATAAAAACGCGGGATTAGCGAGCAGATAGTCGTTTTCCCTGCCCCTGATGGACCAACGAATGCAACAGTTTCTCCAGCTTTTACGGATAAGTTAATATTATCTAAGACAGACCTATGATTATCATATCCGAAGCCTACATTATCGAATTCAATATCACCATTTAAATGAGATACTTTCAAAGCATTTGGCCGATCTTTAATCTCAGGATCCTGCTCCATTAGTTCTAAAAACCGTTTAAATCCTGCCATGCCTTTCGGATATAACTCAAGTAGGGCCGTAATTTTATCGACTGGTTTAATTAACACATTAACATAAAGGATAAATCCTACAAGCTCGCCGGGTGTCAATTTACCTTTAACTGTAAACCATGCCCCCACTACAAGTACGACCAATGTTACAAGGCGAGTCATCATATAAATACTCGAATGTGTTCGGGCCATTACCTTATAAGCTACTAGCTTGGCTAAACGGAATTGTCCATTATCTTTTTGAAAACGAGCAATTTCAAAGTTTTCGTTTGTAAATGATTGCACCACTCGCACGCCAGATACACTATCTTCAACTCGAGCATTGACGTCTGCGATTTTACCATACATGTTTTTCCATGCTTTGTTCATCATAATATTTCCGTATGTTGCAACAATCGCTAGGAACGGTACCATAATAATTGAAATTAGTGCGAGCTCTGGATTGATATTGAACATAATAATAAATGCACCGATGAGTGTCATGATTGCGATGAATAAATCCTCTGGACCATGATGTGCAAGCTCTCCAATATCAAATAAGTCATTCGTAATGCGACTCATTATATGACCAGTTTTTGTATTATCAAAAAAACGGAATGATTGTCTCTGTACATGATTGAATAATTGCTGTCTCATATCTGTTTCAATATTAATGCCTAGTTTATGCCCTAAATAACTAACCACATAATTGAGAAATGTACTTAAAATATAGACAAGTAATAGCAAAATACCAATCTTCACGATCATATTCCAATCACCAGTCGGCAACAATTTATCGATAAACCATTGAACGGCTACCGGAAATGCAAGCTCTAGTATTGCTACGAATACTGCGCTACTAAAGTCAATAATGAATAATCGCTTATGAGGCTTGTAAAATGAAAAAAACTTTTTTAACACAAAATCTACTCCTTCCCTGTGTCACAACGACTATTATACAGAAAAATGTCGGAAGTCGAAATATAATGAATTCAATTATATGTATTTACGTCCATCAGGAAATAAGATATTGTAGAATTCTTGAAAAAATGAGTAGTTGACTTGCGTAATGGGCTTAATTTACTGAAGCATTGGATGGTGGTATTAATTAAATGAAATAGTTCATTGTTCCTTTTTTGAGAAAAAAATACTTATAGTCCTGTGTTTACTAGTTGAAAATACAGAAATATTAAGTTAATGTTTTTTGACAGGAGAAAGAGGGAAATATATAGCATGTTTCTTATTAAAACTTAGGCTCAAGGCATTAATTGCTTTAGCACAAGCTCGTCGCAGTTAATCTGTCGCCTTGTGTTTTTCTAAAATAGAAAAGAGGTAGTAGTATGGCAACAAAAGAAGAGATAGTACAATCGGTGCCGCAAAAAGGCTTTTTTGGACATCCAAAAGGTCTATTATCGTTATTTTTCACGGAGTTTTGGGAGCGGTTTTCCTATTACGGAATGCGTGCGATTTTAATTTACTATATGTATTACGAAGTGACGCAAGGTGGTTTAGGAATTGATAAAACCACTGCCAATTCGATCATGGCTGTATACGGCTCTCTTGTTTATATGTCTGGAATAATTGGAGGCTGGATTGCGGATAGAATTTTCGGAAATATTAAAACGGTATTTGTCGGTGGTCTTCTTATTATGTTTGGGCACATTGTATTGGCATTTCCTGGTGGTATGACACCATTATTTCTTTCAATGGCTTTAATCATAATTGGAACTGGTCTGTTAAAACCGAATATTTCAAGCATTATTGGAGATTTGTATTCAAAAGATGATGTACGTCGTGATTCAGGCTTTAGTATTTTTTATATGGGTATTAATGCAGGGGCTTTTATAGCACCTTTAATCGTTGGAACAATTGGTCTTGAATACAATTTCCATTTAGGATTTGGAATTGCAGCAATAGGTATGGCTCTTGGATTAATTGTTTTTATGATGACAAAGAAAAAGTATCTTGGATTAGCAGGCTCGTATGTACCAAACCCAATGTCTAAAGAAGAACGAAAGAAAGTTCTGACACGAATTGGTATTGCTATCCTATTAGTATTAATAGTTGGATTCATCTTAGTCCAACAGGGAATTATGACAATTGATGTTTTCACGATGACGGTTTCTATTTTAGGTATTGTTATTCCGACTCTCTATTTTATTGTGATGTATAGAAGTGGGAAAACTTCTGCAGATGAAAAGTCGAGATTACTTGCTTATATTCCATTATTTGTTGCCGCAATGATGTTCTGGGCTATTCAAGAACAAGGATCGAATATTTTAGCTCTATACGCAGATGAACGAGTAAATTTAATGATTGGTTCATATAAGATTTCACCTGCATGGTTCCAATCGCTGAATCCACTTTTCGTCATTGCACTTGCACCAGTTTTTGCATGGCTATGGGTAAAATTGGGTAATAGACAGCCATCCACACCTAGAAAGTTTGCGTATGGATTATTTTTTGCAGGTCTGTCCTTTATCGTTATGATCATCCCAGCATATTTAAACGGAACAGAATCGCTTGTTAACCCATTTTGGCTAGTGTTAAGTTTCTTTTTAGTTGTTCTTGGGGAATTACTTCTTTCTCCAGTTGGTTTATCCGCAACGACCAAACTTGCACCTGCTGCATTTGCAGCACAAACAATGAGTTTATGGTTTTTAACAAATGCATCTGCTCAAGCAATCAATGCGCAAGTGGTAAAACTATATACGCCTGAAAATGAGATTGTGTATTTTGGAGTAATCGGAGTTCTCGCGCTTATTCTAGGATTATTATTATACTTTTTCACTCCTCTAATCCAAAAATATATGCGTGGAGTAAGATAATAGAAAATAAATGAAACCTTTCCGTAGTCTTCCTCGTAAAGTTATTATCTGAAAAGAAGGGATGATAAACGAGATGAAGAAATGGACCACACTATTAGCTGTAGCCACATTAGCATTAGGTTTAGCAGCGTGTAATGAGACAGCTGCCCCCGTAAAAGATAAGGATGTAACGGAGACGAGTAAGTTAACACTTCAAGAAGTGTATAATAAGTCACTAAAAGTATCAGAAGAACTGAAAAGTGTGAAAGCAAAATTAGATATGAAGCAAACGATGCATTTGCCTGCTCAAGATATGAATTTGGATGTTAGTTCCGTTTTGGAGATGGATTATATAGTAGATCCAATGCAGATTCATCAAACAGGGACGACAAGCATGCAGTCGGATGATCAGAGTTTGGAAGCACAAGATATTAAGATAGAAAGTTATATTACAAAAGATGCTTTCTATATGTATGAAGAAACATCGGGCCAATGGATGAAATTCCCAAAGGAAATGATGGATCAACTGATGAGTACAATGAGTGCAACAGATCAATCGAATCCGACAAATCAGCTGAAAGTAATTCAAAATTATTTAGATGATTTTACCTTCGAACAAGACGATGATAACTATATCTTATCCTTACAAGCCTCTGGAGAAAAATTTACAGAGTTGGTAAAAGCACAAGTAGATGAAGCGCTTCAAAGTATTAGTGGAGAAGAAGGAAATATAGATATGAACATTAATTCCATAAACTACTTAATTCATATCAATAAGAAATCATTTCAAACAAATAAAGTAGATATGGTTTTAGATATGGATATGACGATTGATGGAGAAAAGATGAATATGAAACAAAATGTTAAATCTGACTTTTCCAACTTTAATAAGATGAAAGAAATTGTTATTCCACAAGAAGTTATTGATAGTGCGACTTCCATCTGATTAACTTAAGTGCCAAAAAAGACTGCTGTAATTGTCGTGAAAAATCGACAGTTGTAAGCAGTCTTTTTGTTTTAAATGCATTCTTATAGTAAGGTTAATTACTGGAATATAAATGGACAAAATTACATATATATCATCAATTGATAATCATTTTCATTAATGGTTGACTTGTAAACCCAGGGTGCTATAATAGAACTTGTGATTAAATGATAATGATTTTCACTATCATTATTTCGCAAATAGAATGATGAGGATAGTTATGAAAAAAAGATATCTTGTAATTGCACTAGTCGCGCTTTCTCTCTTATCTCTTTTTGTTGGTGTTACGAGAATTTCACCAATTGATTTGTTAGATTTTACATCTCAAAATACGCAAATATTTCTGATTAGCCGTATACCAAGGCTTATCGCCATCATACTTGCAGGAGCAGGGATGAGTATTGCAGGGTTAATCATGCAGAGTTTAAGTAGAAATAAGTTCGTATCTCCAACAACGGCAGGAACGCTAGATGCTACTCGCTTAGGAATATTAATCTCGATGATCGTATTTACAAATGCGACCTATATGCAGAAGCTCACTTTTGCATTTATCTTCGCTTTAGCTGGTACATTGCTGTTTATGCAAATACTTAATCGAATAAAGTTTAAAGATGCCATCTTTATTCCACTTGTTGGTCTAATGTTCGGAAACATTTTGTCTTCGATAACAACATTTTTTGCTTACAAATCAAACATTGTTCAAAATATTACTGTCTGGCTACAAGGGGACTTTTCCTTGATCTTGAAAGGCAGATATGAATTATTGTACATAAGTGTACCTGTATTAATAATTGCCTATTTTTATGCTAATCGTTTTACTGTTGCTGGGATGGGTGAGGATTTTGCAAAAAATCTTGGTTTATCTTACAAAAGAGTTATGAACTTAGGTTTGGTATTAGTCGCTTTAATCTCAACTACGGTTGTTCTAACAGTTGGGATGATCCCGTTTTTAGGTTTAATCATTCCTAATATTGTATCGATATTTAAAGGGGATCATTTAGAAAAAACACTACCACATACGGCATTGCTTGGAGTCATATTCTTGTTGGTATGTGACATTTTAGGACGGGTGCTAATTTTCCCTTACGAAATTCCGATTAGCATGACAGTTGGTGTAATCGGAAGTGCCATCTTCCTATTCCTATTGTTTAGGGGGAAAGCATATGCGTAACAGCAGAAAAATGATCTTATTGGTATCACTGGTCGTAGTCTGTGTAGCATTGTACTTATTTCAAGGATTGAATGGAAATTATGATTATGCGCTGCCACGTCGAGCGATTAAAGTGTTAGCGATGGCACTCACAGGTGTAGCGATTGCCTATTCCACAGTGATTTTTCAAACAATCACACATAATCGTATTTTAACACCGAGTGTAATGGGTCTTGATTCGCTTTATATGTTGGTACAGACATTTATTTATTATTTTTTTGGTTCGATGTCTATTTTAGTCATTAACAAAAATTATAATTTCTTTATTTCTGTTATAGCGATGATTGTATTTGCATTATTGCTATATCGCTTTTTGTTTAATGCCGGCAAACGCCCAATTTATTTCTTACTTCTTGTTGGAATTATTATTGGTACCTTCTTGGGAAGCATTACAACTTTTCTTCAAGTGCTCATTGATCCAAATGAATTTACAAGCTTACAGAATAAAATGTTTGCAAGCTTTAACAACGTAAATGGAGACCTAGTCTGGCTTGCGATGATAATTATAGTCTTAAGCATTATTTACGGTTGGCGCACTATTAGAGAGTTGGATGTACTGTCTCTAGGACGTGACAATGCAATAAATCTTGGCGTGGATTACGATAAAATAGTCAAAAGTATGCTGGTGTTGTCCGCTGTTTTAATCGCTACTTCTACAGCTCTTGTTGGGCCTATAACATTTTTTGGCTTAATCGTTGCGAATTTATCGTATCAGTTTTTTAACACATACAAACATTCGGTACTAATTATAGGAGCCAGTTTAATGAGCTTAGTTGCATTAATCGGTGGCCAGTGGATTGTTGAAAGAATTTTCACGTTCGATACTACATTGAGCGTAATTATTAACTTTCTCGGTGGAATTTACTTCATCTACTTGTTATTAAAGGAGAGTCGAGCTGCGACATGATCCAATTAAAAGAGGTAACCAAGTATTTTGCTAAAAAGCCAGTAGTGGACAATGTTAGTGTGAATATTCAGTCGGGGAAAATTACTTCGTTTATTGGTCCTAATGGAGCTGGAAAATCAACACTTTTGTCAATGGTGAGTCGTTTATTAGATGCGGACACTGGTGAGGTCTTATTAGATAAATCAGATGTACGTAAATGGAAATCCAACGACTTCTCCAAACGCGTATCCATTTTGAAACAATCGAACTATATGAATGTACGTTTAACTATTCGTGAGTTAGTTTCGTTTGGACGTTTTCCTTATTCCAAAGGACGTTTAAATGCAGAAGATATAAAAATGGTCGACAAAGCAATTGAGTATATGAACTTAGCTGATATAGAAAATCGCTACTTAGACGAGCTTTCTGGTGGTCAACGTCAGCGTGCTTTCATCGCGATGGTTATTGCTCAAGACACAGAATATATTTTATTAGATGAACCTTTAAACAATTTGGATATGAAGCATTCTGTTCAAATTATGAAGATTCTTCGAAAGCTTGTAACAGAGCTTGGGAAAACGGTTGTAATTGTATTGCACGACATTAACTTTGCATCTGTATACTCGGATTATATTGTTGCGTTGAAAGACGGACGTGTGATCAAAGATGGTCCAACCCATGAGATTATTAACTCAGATGCTTTAAAAGAGATTTATGACATGGATATTCCAATTCAAGAAATGGATAGTTGCAGAATCTGTGTATATTTTAATTCATAAAAAAGGAGATTTTAAAAATGAAAAACTGGAAATTATTATCGGTGATTTTTGCAATGCTAGTACTATTATTAGCTGCATGTGGTTCGAAAAATGAAGCAACTGAAGATACTTCAAAAGCAAATGAGGGTGCTTCTACAGAGGGAGCAACAGAAGAAGCTTCTGTTTTTCCATTAACAATTGCACAACCAGAAGGATATAAAGAAGTAACACTTGATGCAAAACCTGAAACAGTTGTTGTATTTGACTACGGTTTCCTAGATACGTTAGATTCACTTGGAGTTGACGTAACTGCCGTATCACAAAGCAGTTTACCGAAATACTTAAGCAAATATGCAGATGAAGCTACTTACAAAAATGCTGGCGCATTGAAAGAGCCGGATTTCGAAGCAATCAGTGCAATGAAACCAGATGTAATTTTCATTTCCGGTCGTCAAGCTGACGCATATGAAGAATTAAGTAAAATTGCTCCAACCGTTTTTGTTGGTTTAAACACTGCTGACTATGTAAATTCATTTAAAGCAAATACAGCATTAGCTGGTAAAATATTCGGTAAAGAAGCAGAAGCGACTGCAGCATTAGAAAAAATTGATGCAAAACTTGTGGAAGTAAAAGAAAAAACAGCTAGTTTAGATGATAAAGCTTTAATCGTCCTTGCATCTGAAGGTGAATTAAGTGCTTATGGCCCTGGTTCACGTTTCGGTGTAATCCATGATGCATATGGTGTAAAAGCCGTTGATGAAAACCTGGAAGTTTCTACACATGGGCAAAGCGTTTCGTATGAATACGTTTTGGAGAAAAACCCAGATATTCTTTTCGTAGTAGATCGAGACGCAGTAGTAACTGAAGGAGAATCAGGTACAAAAGCAGCAATTGAAAATGACATTGTTGGTAAAACAAACGCGGCTAAAAATGGCAAAATCTATTACTTAAATCCAGAAGTTTGGTACTTGTCGGGCGGCGGTATTGAATCAGAGAATGCTAAAATTGATGCTGTACTAGAAGCATTGAAATAAGAAAGAAATAAAAGTCCACGGGGAGCAATTCCTCGTGGATTTTTGCTTTTTTGGGTGAAACGCTCAATCTTTCGGCATAATCACTCAATCGAGCAGCAACATCGGTTAATCAAGGAGCCATCCTTTTTCATTGTACATAACGAATATCTAGCTTATACTTTTTCTAATGGAAGAGGGAGGGGATTATATGAAAAAATGGTTTTATCCGCTTGGACTAGCCTCGTTATTAGGTTTTGTTTCTTTCTTTTTAACGTTTACTAAGGATGAGGTGGTTGCGCTTGATCACAAAATGTCGGGGTTACTTAGTGGCAATCAATTTATCATTCCATTTCATTATTTAGGCGAAACTGCATTTGTAATTATTATTATGCTACTATTATTTGCATATTTATGGATTCATTCGAAAAACTATCGAGGCATGCTGTTTGGATTGTTTACGGTTGGTGTAGGAAATGTGCTCAATCAATTATTAAAAAAATGGGTACAGCGGGCTCGACCAGATGTTCCGCATCAACTAGAGAGTTTTAGTTTTCCATCTGGGCATGCAATGGTCGGATTATTATATGTATTCACCGTTGCATATTTTCTAACAGAATATCAATCAGATAAAAAAACTCGTATGTTTATTTGGTTTGGTGCTGTACTCCTAACAATGATGATTGGTTTATCTCGAATTGCAGAAAGTCGACATTTTGCCTCAGATGTATTTGCGGGGTGGTTGGCAGGGTATACATGGTTCGTTATCGTTGCATTGTGGTATGAATACCGTAAGAAAAACGTTCCAAAGATTAAATTGTAAAATCCTTTCCTTTTCAGGGAAGGATTTTTTAGAGGAGGACATATCTTGCTGTTCGAGTTGACAGATGATTTAGTTGCACTTGGGATGAAAAGAATAGAAGGTTTTCCTGTAGAAGGCTTCGTCAAAGGGAAAGGTCCCAAAAATCCTGCAATTTTGTTAATAGGAGAAGCGCCGGGAGAAAATGAAGCTATACATGGTATACCTTTCATCGGTAGAGCAGGAGATGAGCTAGAAAAATCTCTAAAAAGCGTCAATCTTACAAGAGATGACGTTTATATGACCAGTGCCGTTAGAAGTAGACCGTATATGTGGAAAGAGAAAAAAATGAGAAATGGTGAAATAACAAAAAGAAAATATAATCGTCCTCCGACAAAGCAAGAAATTACTGCGCATGCACCATTACTCGATTTTGAAATTAAAAACATAGCACCACTAGTCCTTGTGACATTAGGAAATGTTGGGTTGCAGCGTCTACTTGGCAAAGATGCGAAAGTATCTAATTTGCACGGACAAGTACTTGAACATGCGGTGAGACATTTAGCTTCACTTGAAAGAGATGAGTATATATGGTCGGATGAAAAATATAGGATCATTCCAACGTATCATCCAGCTGCCGTTTTTTATCGTCCTTCTAACAGAGATTTTATAGAGGAAGATTGGAGGAAGATCGGTAAATACGTCAGTACTATGAAATATTAGGTTTGGGTCGATACATGAAATTTCCACTTTTTCATTATTAATGCTAAGCAGCTAAAAGTATAATTGATACGAAAAAAGGCGGCACAGTTAGTTAGCTGCACTGCCTTCTGTATAGATAGAAACTATTGTTCCTGTTATATTCATTCCAACCTGGGTGAGTTCGAAGTTAGGGAACTTGCCATTTAAGTTAGAGATAAAATTTTCTTCTGTCCCTTTTTGAACAAGGGAGAGAAGGGTTGGCCCGGCACCACTTATGCAAGTTCCAAATGCCCCAGCCTTCTTAGCCTCAAGGATAATTTCTCTGCTTTCAGGAATTAGGTCTAGACGATATGGTTCATGAAACAAATCCTGCTCCATATACGTTCCCGCTTGTTCGAATGACTGAGTTAGGAGTGCAGCTGTTAACAAGTTTGCTGTTGCGCTAGCTTGAGCAGCTATCTTACGAGTATAACTATTCGGTAAGGCATCTCTAGCTTTTTCTGTTTTTAATTCGAAATTTGGTATGAATAAAACAAAAGCGGCGCCAATATTAGCAGTATGAAACACGTTGATTTCACCATTTTCTGCACAGGATGAAATAGTAAATCCACCAAAAATGGAAGCAGCAGCATTATCGGGATGACCCTCTATTAAAGTTGCTACTTTCAATTTATCATGGGGTGTAAGCTGAAGATCTAGTACCTGGTTAGCAACTTCTATCCCTGCAACAATAGCCGATGCACTACTCCCCATTCCGCGGGCAAGTGGAATTTCACTTGTCACGTTTAAATGGCAAGCAGGTAATGTAAGCCCATGCATTTGCGCTGTTTTTTGAGCAGCTTGGACAATTAAATGCTCATCAGGATTTTGAATAACGGGTAAATTATCTGATAAATGATTGATTTTCCACTCCGTAGCAACCTCTACATCAAGATCTAAATATTTATCCAACGCAATTCCTATTGAGTCAAAACCGGGCCCTAAATTAGCGGTACTTGCTGGTATGGAAATTGTCCACTTTTTACTCATAAAACGCCCTCGATATATCGACGAATTTCTTCCTCATCATTTTTTAAAGATACTAAATCGACTGTAGAAACTTGCATAGCGGTATCTGGATCTTTTAAGCCGTTACCAGTAAAGATTGTTACCACTTTGCTACCAACGGGAATTTTTCCGTTTTTCACGGATTTAATAACCCCAGCAAGTGAAGCGGCGGATCCAGGTTCTACAAACAGACCTTCACGACTAGCAATCAATTGATAAGCATGTAGAATCTCCTCATCTGTTACAGAGTCAATAATTCCACCTGATTCATCCCGTGCAGCTTCTGCTAATGACCAACTCGCAGGATTTCCAATTCGAATCGCTGTTGCAATTGTTTCTGGATTAGCAATTGGTGTACCTTGTACGATTGCCGCTGAACCTTCTGCTTCAAACCCGTACATTTTTGGTAAACCAGATTGCTTTACTTTATTATATTCTTTGAATCCTTTCCAATAGGCACTTATATTTCCTGCATTACCAACCGGAATACATAAAATATCAGGAGAAGAACCAAGGGCATCTACAATTTCAAAGGCAGCTGTTTTTTGTCCTTCTAGACGGTATGGATTGACCGAGTTTACTAATGCAACAGGTGTTGTTTCGCTGACTTTCCGAACGATTTGTAATGCATCGTCAAAGTTTCCATCAATCTCAATAATTTTAGCACCATACATGCAAGCTTGGGCTAATTTACCAAGCGCAACTTTTCCTTTTGGAATCACTACGACGGATTTTATCCCGGCACGAGCAGCGTAAGCAGCTGCGGCAGCGGAAGTGTTTCCTGTAGAAGCACAAATAACGCATTTGCTCCCTTCTTCCATTGCTTTAGCTACAGCAAATACCATCCCGCGATCTTTAAATGATCCAGTAGGGTTTGCCCCTTCCACTTTTCCGTAAAGTTCTATTCCTAGTTCTTTTGACAAGTTATCTAGTTTAATAAGAGGCGTATTTCCCTCGTGTAATGATAATTTAGGAGTTTTTTCTGTTATAGGTAAAAATTCTTTATATTCTTCCATTAAACCTTGCCAAGCCATGATGATATCCGCCTCTCTGTTCTTCTTAAATAAACATATGTATTTCCATAAAGGACATTCTACCTTAATAAAGTATAAAAAACAAGATTAAATTTCTATTGATAGTTTACGATTCGATGCGTATACTATTCATGTAAAGATATTGCACGACAGATGTAAAGACAGGGGATAGATATGCGTAAAAAGAATTCGTTATCAAAGAATAAATTACTAGGAATTGCGGGACTAGCATGGATGTTTGATGCAATGGACGTAGGAATTCTATCTTTCGTTATTGCAGCGCTGGCTGCGGATTGGGGTTTAACTCCAGTGCAAATGGGATGGATCGGAAGCGTGAACTCTATTGGGATGGCAGTTGGCGCATTAGTTTTTGGCGTTTTTGCTGATAAAGTAGGTAGGAAAAAGATTTTTATGTTAACGTTATTGCTGTTTTCTATCGCAGGAGGATTATCCGCGCTGACAACTACATTGGTAGCATTTTTAATATTACGATTCTTCGTGGGAATGGGGCTTGGTGGGGAACTTCCTGTTGCGTCTACGCTAGTTTCTGAAAGTGTGGAAGCGAAAGAAAGAGGCAGAGTCGTTGTATTATTAGAAAGTTTTTGGGCTGCTGGCTGGCTAATATCAGCACTAATTGCTTACTTTATTATTCCAGCTTACGGTTGGAGAATTGCTTTAGTAATTACTGCATTACCAGCATTTTACGCCATCTATTTACGTATTAAATTACCAGATTCTCCTCGCTTTACGGAGAAGAAAACACAATCTAGAACGATTATGCAAAATATGAAAGAAGTATGGTCCGAGAAATATGCGAAACGGACTTTAATGCTCTGGATTGTTTGGTTTACGGTCGTATTTTCTTATTATGGAATGTTCTTGTGGTTACCAAGTGTCATGGTAATAAAAGGTTTCAGTTTGATAAAGAGCTTTGAATACGTATTGATTATGACACTGGCACAGTTACCTGGATACTTCTCAGCAGCATGGTTAATAGAAAAAGCTGGTCGAAAATTTGTATTAATTACGTACTTACTTGGAACTGCAGCGAGTGCATTTGTATTTGGTTCTGCTGATACTACTGTAGCATTAATTGTTTCGGGGATGTTCTTGTCATTCTTTAACCTAGGAGCTTGGGGAGCTTTATATGCTTATTCCCCAGAACAGTATCCAACTGTTATTCGAGCAACAGGTTCTGGAATGGCTGCTTCTGTTGGCCGTGTAGGTGGTATTTTAGGACCTCTATTAGTTGGGTCTCTTGTAACTGCTGGATATGAAATCGGATGGATTTTCGGCATATTCTGTATCGCCATCGTCATTGGCGTATTAGCAGTTCTATTCCTTGGCACTGAGACAAAACAAGTTGAATTAGATTAATCTATGAACCCGTTCTATATTGGAGCGGGTTTCATTTTGTTTGGAAGTTAAAACATAGTAAAATGAAGAAATAGTAACACAAGGGGAGTGGGGACTTGGGAGAATTAAAACATAAAAGAATCCTAATCATAGGCTCGAGTGGTGCAGGGAAATCGACATTATCAACAAAGCTGGCAGAAAAGTGGCAATTACCGTTAATCCATTTAGACGCACTCTTTTGGAACGCTGGATGGGTTCCAACTCCAAAGCCAGAATTTAGAGAAAAAATTCAAGAGAAATTAAAAGAGGATGAATGGATTATTGATGGTAATTTTGATTCTACTTTAGAGTTAAGAGCCAAGTATGCGGATTTAATTATCTTCTTAGATTTCCCAAAACTTCTATGTACGTATAGAGTTTTGAAGAGAGCATGGACTTACAGAGGAACTACCCGCTCTGATATGGCTCCTGGCTGTGAGGAAAAAATAGATATAGCATTTGCGAAGTGGGTTTGGCGTTTTCCGAGAGACGCTCGTCCAGGAATAGTAGAGATTTTAAGGGAAGTCAAATCAGATATATGTATATTACGAAGCCCAAAGGAAGTAAAAGGTTTTTTAGAGAGTTTAACAAGTGTAAAGTAGTAGAGGATAGAATAGGAAGTCTATACTTAAGCGTAAAAAAACTTATTTCTATTAAACAACCGAAATTCAGAGAAGAATTAACATTTGAAGTAGAGAAAATGGGGTTTACTTAAATTGAAACTAATTGATGCAACTTTTTTTCATCAGCCAACATTAGAACTTGCAAAAAAATTATTAGGAAAATATATTGTGCATGAGCACAATAGTGGATTACTTGTCGGTAAAATTGTGGAAGTGGAAGCATACATGGGAGCGGAAGATAAAGCGGCGCATAGTTTCGGAAACCGAAGAACAAAGCGCACGGAAGTGATGTTTGGAGAACCTGGTCTTATTTATACGTACCAAATGCATACACATACGCTGATTAACGTAGTGGCTGGAGTGGAAGGAACACCCAATGCCATTTTGATACGAGCAGTAGAACCAATCGAAGGTCTTGAACAAATGAAAGAATTTCGAAATGACCTCCCGATGAAACAATGGACAAACGGCCCTGGCAAATTAACAAAAGCATTAGGAATCACGATGGAATACTACGGAAAAAAGTGGACGGAAAAGCCTTTGTACATAACAGAAGGTGTGGAATTACCTTCAATTTCTACTGGACCTAGAATAGGTATCGATAATAGTGGAGATGCAGTACACTACCCATATCGGTTTTGGGAAACGGACAATCCATATGTATCGAAAATGAGATAGGAAGTAATGGGTGAATCAGCGTGCTAATCGCAAACTCACCAATTAGTAAAGACCGACCAAAATAATATTGGTCGGTCTTTACTAATTGGTTATATCAATTTACCCATATAGAACTCATCGACAAAGTGATCATTAATAATTAAAGCATTTTTTCGGTCGCCTTCAATTTCGAAACCAAGCTTTTTATAAAGCTTTTGTGCATTTGTATTCTCTTTAATGACAGAAAGCTCAAGCTTTGAAATTTCCACCTCTTTTGCCCATTTTTCCCCATGATGCATAAGAGAAGAAGCAATCCCTTTTTGAGAGAATTCCTGTTTTACACCAATAACTACAGATGCTCTATGCAATGCACGTGGAGCTGGTCCGCCGGTAAATAATACATACCCAGCAAATTGTCCATTCATGATCGCAAAAAGTAAAATAGAATTGGATGTATTTCTCCAATTAGTCATTTCTTTTCGAATGCTTTGGACAGTCATTTGTATGTCTGATTTTCCATACAACATAAAGTCTGTTTCAGAGAAAATGGATTCCTGTAAGCGAATGAATGAACGCGCATCTTCTAATTCTGCTTCCCGTATGATAAGAATATCCTGTTGGTTATTTTCATCTAAGAGTCTTTCTTCTTTTTCTATAACGTTGCTATGAAAAAGAACAGATTTCCCTAATTCTACCGATTTTACGGAGTATCCATTATCTGTCCATGCGAAATAATGTAATGCAGGTGGCTTTGTTTTTTTCCACCAACTACTACTTAAATACGCAGCGTTCGGCAATATTTGCCCAATGACTGCTTCAATTTCACTATATTGTAATGTAATTTCTTTATTAGTTGATTGTTTAAAAAAGTTTGCAAGTGGTATGTATTTGCTCTCAAAAAGTTTGGCCATTATTTCACTCTTTTCTTTATCTACAAGAATTATAGTATAATTATAGCACCAAATACTTATATGCACACTACTAAAAGCTTATTTTTGCGTTAAATACTTCCTGTAATTAAAAAGTATTACTTCAAAATGAAGTAATACTTTTTAATAGTTAACTAATATTAAACTTCCATTAATTCTAATTGTAGAGCAGGGCCGAAGAATTCATAGTGAATTTGTTCAGTTGAATAACCAAGTTCGAGTAGATGATTAATCATTACTTCCATAAATCCAACAGGTCCACAAACGTATACATCGCCATCGATGCGTGCGTATTCTTTCAATACGTCTTTTGAAATGAAATCTTCACTTTCAGAGTAAAGTGCCACGTATTTCGCATCATCCATTGTTTCTATTAAAGTACGAATATCTTTATCAAATGGATGAAGGTTTTCATTGTGGGCACTATAGATAAAGGATACAGGGCGACTTGGTTGGTTTTTCGCAATTGTTTCGAACATACTTATCATTGGTGTAATACCAACTCCACCACTCAAGAAAGTAGCAGGATTTGTTTTTTCTTGATCTAAAACAAATTCCCCAGCTGGAGCAGTAAGTTCTACTGTATCACCAATGTTTACATTATTGTGTAAATGAACCGAAACTTTTCCTTCTGGATTATTTTCGTCTTCTTTTTTTACGGAAATGCGAAATGTTTCGGAATCAGCTGCTTTCGATAAGCTATATTGTCTGTTAAATAAATATTTTTCCCCTGGAATACTAACGCGAATTGTAATGAATTGACCAGGTTCATAAGTAGGTAATATTTCTCCATCTACAGGTATTAAGTAGAAAGAGGTAATATTGTCACTTTCTTTTACTTTATCTACTACAGTAAAGTCTTTAAAGAATCTCCAACCACCTTCTTTTGACTCAGCTGATACATACATTTCTTCTTCGATACCGATAAACGCATTTGCAATTACTCCATATGCTTCAGCCCATGCATTAATAATGTCGTCTGTAGCCGCATCGCCTAATACTTCTTTAATAGCACCAAGTAAATGTTCTCCTACGATTGGATAATGTTCAGGTTTGATCCCTAAGCTTACGTGTTTTTGTCCAATTTGTTTTACGGCTGGGATAATAGCTGCAAGGTTATCGATGTGAACCGCAGCTGCATATACAGTGTTTGCTAAAGCGGTTTGTTGGCGGCCTTTTGCTTGGTTTGCGTGGTTGAATATATTTAAAAGTTCCGGATGTGCAGCAAATAGATCTTTATAAAAAACGGTTGTAATTTCTGTTCCTCTAGTTTCTAAAATTGGTGCAGTAGATTTTACAATATCAATTGTTTGTTGAGATAACATGATCTTCACACGTCCTTTTCTTTTTCTTGTAGTTTATGAATACAAGAATACTCCCGCATTTTCTTTAAAGCAATATTTTAAATACATCTTTAAGATGGCTTTAATAAATCAGACACATTTCTTTCACGACTTTGTCATAATCGTTATAATGAGAATGAAGAATGGCGGTGGCAATATGAGATTGACTATGTATACAGATTTCTCGCTTAGAGTGCTAATATACTTGGGAACAAAAGAAAGAAATGAACTTTCGACAATTCAATCTATTTCAGATGCGTATAGTATTTCGAAAAACCATTTGATGAAAGTAACGCATGAATTAGGAAAACTCGGTTACATTGAAACGATTCGAGGAAGAGGTGGCGGTATTCGTTTAGCATTGGAGCCGACAGCTATTAATATAGGACAAGTTGTAAGACAAACAGAAGACGACTTTCACTTAGTAGAATGTTTTGATTGCAAAACGAATACTTGTGTCATTACACCTGCTTGCAGTTTGAAAGGTGCACTCCATTTAGCCTTAAAGGCGTATTTAAATGTGCTAGATGAATATACGCTTGCAGACTTTTTACATCAAAAATCCCAATTAGCAAATTTACTTTTCAATCAGCAGCGATAAGTATGATAAAATAAGTTCGGCAATTGATTTTTAGGAGGATTATTCATGGAAAAAGTATTAGTATTTGGACATAAAAACCCTGACACAGACACGATTACATCTGCAATCGTATACGCACATTTAAAAAATGCAACAGGCATAGAGGCGGAAGCAGTTCGTTTAGGCGAGCTAAACAATGAAACAAAATTCGCTTTAGAAAAATTTGGATTCGAAGCACCAAGACTAATCGGAAATGTTTCGACAGAAGCGAAAAAAGTAATTTTAGTAGATCACAATGAAAAGCAACAAAGCGCAGATGGTATTGAGGAAGTGCAAGTAACGGAAGTAATTGACCATCACCGTATTGCAAACTTTGAAACAGCCGAGCCATTATACTATCGTGCAGAACCAGTTGGATGCACAGCTACTATATTAAATAAAATTTTTAAAGAAAAAGGCGTAGAAATCCCAGCAAATATTGCAGGATTAATGCTTTCAGCAATTGTTTCGGATACTTTACTATTTAAATCACCAACTTGTACAGAAGAGGACGTAGCTGCTGCACGAGAGCTTGAAAAAAACGCAGGGGTAAACGTAGAAGAGTATGGTCTAGCTATGCTAAAAGCAGGAGCAGATTTAAGCGATAAAAGCTTAGAAGACCTTTTATCACAGGACGCAAAAGAATTCGGCATGGGCGATTACAAAGTAGTCATTGCACAAGTAAACGCAGTAGACGTAAACGACGTAATGGATCGCCAAGGAGAACTAGAAGAATTGATAAATCGTGAAATTCAGGAAAAAGAATTGGATCTATTCTTCTTCGTCGTAACAGATATTCTAAACAATGACTCAGTAGCACTAGCACTTGGAAAAGTAGCTCTAAGAGCAGAAGCTGCATTTGGAGTGAAATTCGAAAACAATACTGCTCTATTAAAAGGCGTGGTATCTCGTAAAAAACAAGTAGTGCCAGCATTAACTGAAGCATTAGTGTAATAAAAATAGAAGAAGGCTATCTTTGGAGTTGCTATTTATTTATAGCTACCTAGAGATAGCTTTTTTTCTCAGAAAATCCAGTCTAATCTCAGAAAAGCTCGGAGTATCTCAGGAAATACCAGTTGAATCTCAGAAAATCCATATTTATACATCAATAAGCATTTAAATTGTTGAACTCCATGGAAATCTTTACAATGAAATGGAGGTGAATATGATGAAAATTGAAGTATGGTCAGATTTTGTATGTCCTTTTTGTTATATAGGAAAAAGAAGATTAGAAGAAGCGTTGGAGCAAACAGGTTTTGTAAATCAAGCTGAGATTGAATTTAAAAGTTATCAATTAGATCCAAACACCCCGAAAGTTTCAGAGAAGAGTATGTATGAAGTACTTGCTGAAAAATACGGTTCTACAGTGGAAGCTGCAAAAGATATGACTACACAAGTCGCAGAACAGGCTAAAACAGTTGGGCTTGAATATAATTTTGATGCTATGAAACCTGCGAATACGTTGGATGCACATCGAATTGTTAAATGGGCATCTGAGCAAGGGAAAGCGAATGAAGTAAATGAGTTAATGCTGCATGCATATTTTATTGAAGCAAAAGAGATTGGTAAACATGAAGTGCTCCTGGAATTAATCGAGTCAATTGGTTTATCAAGTGAAGAAGCAGTAAAAGTGTTGAATTCGGATGCGTATTTGACAGAAGTTCAAGGGGATATCGCTAGAGCAGTACAAATTGGCGTACGTGGCGTACCATTTTTTGTATTAAATGATAAGTATGCAATTTCTGGTGCTCAACCTACCGAAACATTCGTTGGCGCATTGAATAAAATTGCAGAAGAAGAGGGTATTTCACCGAAACTCCAGCTACTTGGAGAAGATGCTAACCTTTGTATCGATGATACATGTGATATTTGACAAAATAGTAAGCCAGCTAGGAAGAGTCCTAACTGGCTTTTTTATGTTCTTCTTTCAAATGAATGAAATCTAGTACCTTGGAAAGTTAAAACTCCAAGGTCTTCCTCTGCAAGCATTCCGTATTCATGTCCACTTAGTCTAAATTCCGTGCGGTCGCCACTTTCAAATTGATATGTTACGTAATAGGAAGTAGATGCAGCAGTATCTCCAGCTCCGCCACTAGTTTTCGAACGCTTTGTTACAACTTGTGCGGGTACAGAAAGCTTAGGAGAACTATTGTTGTTATTCCATTCAGTTAATCCCTTTACAATTGCGAAGATAATAAGTCCAACTATGAAAATAAAAAATAATCCGAAAAATATAGGGATACCCCCAAAGATAAATCCGAAATTATCCACTTTAAATCCTCCTAACAAAAAAACTGTTTTTATCATATACGCAAAAGTTTGAATAAAGTTTCGTTTATAGATAGACACTAGAAGAAAAAGGAGGAAATACGATGACAGATAAAATACTACCTAGTGAATCCCAGTCCTATTGGCGTGCATCAACAGATTTTCCAGTGTTTCCAAAATTAAGTGAAGACATTGAAACGGATGTCGTAATCATAGGGGCAGGACTTACCGGGATAACTGCGGCTTATATGTTGAGTACAAGTGGACAAAAAGTGATGGTAGTAGAAGGAAGTAGAATATTAGAAGGGACAACTGGTTTTACAACAGCGAAAGTGACGGCGCAGCATGGTCCCATTTATCAACAACTAATCACTGCATTTGGAGAAGTTAGTGCAAGATTATATTATGAGGCAAATGCAGGCGCCAAAAATTTCATGGAAAAAACGGCGAAAGAATTAGGAATCCTCTGTGATTTTGAGAAGGTAGATGCTTTTTTATATGCAGATACAGAAGATGGTGTGGATGTTATAAAAAAAGAAATGGATGCCTATCAAAAGCTTGGAATAGAAGGTGCGACACTCACAAAGGAGACAGGTCTTCCATTCATCGTGAAGGAATCACTTAAGTTAGAAAACCAAGGGCAATTTCACCCACTAAAATATGCGACAGGTCTGATGAAGAAAGCAATCGAAAATGGTGTGCAGTTTTACGAGCAGTCGCGTGCAAAATCCATTCATTCAACGAATCTAGTGGAAATGGTCGAGGGCCATGAAATACGTGCGAAGAAAATACTCGTTTGCAGTCATTTCCCTTTTAATGATGAAGATGGGCTTTATTTTACAAGAATGTATGCCGAAAGATCTTATGCGGTGGCAGCGCTTGCGGAGGCAAATTATCCAAAAGGAATATACATTAATGTAGAAAAGCCAACTAGATCCATCCGGACTACAATGGGGATAGATAGTAAAAGGTATTTATTATTAGGTGGAGAGGGACACACTACTGGAAGATTTCAAGGCGACATGACGACTAACTATGAGACGTTGGCTGCATTTGGTCGAGAACAATTCAAAATAAAACAATATTCCTATCGTTGGTCAGCACAGGATTTAGTGACACTAGATCAGCTGCCTTACGTTGGAGTGATGACATCAGGGCTTCCAGATGTACTAGTTGCAACCGGCTATGCAAAATGGGGAATGACAAATAGTACAGTAGCCGCTAGAATAATGGCTGATAATGTCTTAGGAAAAGAAAATCGTTTTGCAGATCTTTATAATCCGATCCGTTCGAAAATGAAAAAAGAAGATATCAAAAGTTTGGCTAAATTTAACGCAAGCGTTGCAAAAGAACTCGTCAAAGGAAAGACCGAAAAAATTGATGTCCTCTTTAAAGATTTAGAGCTTGGAAAAGGGGATATTGTAAATCTTGATGGCAAAAAAGTAGGTGCATTTAAAGATGTAACAGGTAAAGTGTATTTAGTAAAACCAGTGTGCACACATCTTGGTTGCGATGTCGTATTCAACGCCGCCGAATGTTCGTGGGATTGTCCATGTCACGGATCTAGGTATACGTTTACCGGAGAAGTGTTGGAAGGGCCGGCTTATGAGCCGTTGGAGAAAATAGAATATGCAGAATGACTATCCAGTAAATGGATAAGGGAGATCAAATCGAACATGAAAGCAACCAATTAAGTTATAAGAGCAACCAATCAAATCATGAAAGCGACTTAATCAATAGCGAGAGCAACCAAATTACAAAGAGCTCAGAGAAAAACAAAATCTCTAAGCTCTTTTACTATTGTTTTTAATCGATATATCGATTAAAATTGTCGATATAGTTAAAGGAGTGGATTACATGAAAAGGCGGAGAGGGTTTGTGCAGATGGCGATTCTGCATTTACTTGGGGAAGAACCGATGCATGGATATCAAATTATGAAGGAATTAGAAAGTAGGTCGGGAGGACTTTATTCGGCAAGTGCTGGCACGGTTTATCCTGCGCTTCAAGAATTAATGGAGCGGGATATGATAGATCTCGATCCTGGATCAGATAAGAAGACCTACTTTATGAAAGAAAAAGGGACAGAACGCTTAAACGAATTTGTAGACCGAAGAGAAGGTGAATTCTGGAGTGAGTGGGAGGCGCGATGGGTTTGGCAAAATTCTGAAGAGGCTGTCCAACTTAAGGAAACGATGGATTTATGGGAAGCTGAACTAAGAAAAGCAATCAAACAAGCACGTCGAAGTTCTGAAAGTTCTTCAAAGTTAATTAATTTTATAAAAGAAATAACTGAACGTATACAGAGAGAAAACCAATAGGGAGGGGAAATTAGATGAAATCCCTAGGTAAATTACTTCCATACATAAAGCCGTATACATTATTTGCGATTTTAGGACCGCTTTTAATGTGTATTGAAGTAGCGATGGATTTGCTGCAACCAACGATTATGCAACATATTATTGATGTGGGAATTACGAATAATGATAATGCTTATGTTATTAGACTTGGCCTATTAATGCTTCTGACTGCTTTTATTGGATTAATTGGCGGGGCTGGTAGTTCTATTTTCAGTACGAAAGCAGCCGTCAATTTTGCGGCGGATATTCGTCGCGATGTTTTCAAAAAAACGGAACAGTTTTCGAGTAAAAATACGGATTCATTTGGTGCTGGGAAACTAATCACAATCGTAACCAACGATGTAACAGCTGTTCAGCAAGCATTAATGATGACGTTGCGCATTTTTGTACGTGGTCCACTGTTGTTTATAGGAGCAGTGTTTATCGTTTGGTTTACAGCACGTGATTTGTTTCCTGTATTATTAGTGGCAATTCCTATTTTAATGGTTTTAATTTATTATTTTTCATCACAATCAGGCAAATTGTTCGAGAAAGTGCAAAAAGCAATGGATCAAGTGAATACAAAGTTACAAGAAACATTCGCAGGTATTCGGGTAATCAAAGCATTTGACCGGCAGGATTATGAAATTGAAACGTTTAAAACAGTGAACGACACGTTAACGAAGCGAAATATGTCTGCCGAACAAGTCATTTTGGCGTTAATGCCAATTATGCTTTTTGTCGTGAACATTGGCGTTGTTGTAGGAATGTGGATGGGAGCGATAAAAGTAAATGAAGGGACGTTGCAAGTAGGCGTTATTCTTGCTTTTATTAACTACTTAAATATTATTATGAATGGGCTAATGACGAGTAGCCACGTATTGATGCAAATTACGCGTTCCTTTACTTCGGCCAATCGGATTCAGCAGGTACTTCAAACGGAAATTGATATTCAAGAACCGGAAATATCCATCTCGTCTCCAAAAATTAAAGGTGAAGTAGAATTTAAAGACGTAAATTTTAGTTATAGTAAAAACGGGGAGTATGTACTAAAAAATATTTCGTTCCAGGCAAAAGCGGGAGAGACAATTGGTATTATAGGTTCTACTGGCAGTGGGAAATCTACGCTACTCAAACTAATTCCGCGCCTTTATGACCCTGACTCTGGTGAAGTTCTAATAGATGGTGTCAATCTAAAGGAATATCCACTAGGGATGCTAAGAGGGTCCATTGGTTTTGTCCCACAAAAAGCTATGCTGTTTTCGGGAGAAATTGAAGATAATTTACGCTATGGAAAAGAAGAAGCGTCCATTACAGAAATGGAAGAAGCGGCACAATCTGCTGCAGCAAGTGAATTTATTGAAAAATTGGATGGGCAGTTTGCTCATGAACTAATGCAAGGAGCGACGAATCTTTCAGGAGGTCAAAAACAGCGTCTGTCGATGACTCGGGCTTTTATACGTAAGCCGAAAATTTTGATATTAGATGATTCGACCTCGGCAATTGATGCTTTATCGGAGGCATCGGTTCAACAAGCATTAAAACATAGTCATTCAGATACGACTGTGTTCATTATTTCAGCGAAGGTTTCTTCGATTATTGATGCCGACCAAATTCTTGTGATTGATGATGGAACGATTGAAGCAAGTGGAACACATGAAGAGTTACTAGTAAGAAGCAACGTTTATCGTGGAATTTACCAAACACAAACTGGGAAGGAGGTTCTTTCCTATGAATAAGGCATCCGCACAACCTGCACCAAATGCGATTGGGCGTGCACGCGGACCAAGAGGATTTGGCGGACCGGTTGTTAAAGCAAAGGATAGAAAAGGCACGATTAAGCGTATATGGAAGTACATGGAGAAGCAAAAGCTAGCGATGATAGCATCTATTATTTTTGTTGTCATTTCTACGCTTTTGAATTTACTTGTACCTTATTTGATAGGTGTCATCATTGACCAATACATCATCCCAAAGGATATGAATGGGACACTCCGGTTTTTGGTATTATTAGCTGTTATTTATATTGCTGCAGCCATGTTTACTTGGTTCCAAACGTTCTTAATGGTGCGAGTATCGCTTAAGACGATTCGAGTGTTACGCCAGGATTTATTTGGAAAGTTTCAAACATTGTCATTACGCTTTTTTGACAAACGCACACATGGTGATTTAATGAGCCGGGTAACGAACGATATTGAAAGTTTGAATAATGCGCTTAGCCAAAGCGTCATCCAAATTTTTTCGTCTATTTTAATGGTGTCGGGAGTTACGATCGCAATGTTCTTACTAAATTGGGTGCTTGCTATCATATCACTATTAGTAATTCCATTAATCATCTTTACAACGAAGAAAATTATCAAATATAGCAGTAGTAATTTCATCAAAAGACAGCGTGATTTGGGCGAGTTAAATGGGTTTATAGAAGAAGCAATTTCCGGAAATGAAGTAATAACACTTTTCGGGCAAGAGGAAAAGGCATTTAAGAAATTTGATATGGTAAATGAAAGATTGCGTCATTCGGCAACTGCTGCTGATACCGTTTCAGGATTCCTTGGACCAATTAATAACTTCATAAACAATCTAGGACTTGCACTAATCATTGGAGTGGGTGCACTTATGACGGTTCAAGGGATGGCCACTGTAGGGATAATTGCCGCCTTCGTCACGTATTCCCGTCAATTCTTTCGGCCAATAAATCAGCTATCTAGTCTATTAAATACATTCCAATCTGCTATAGCTGGAGCAGAGCGGGTTTTTGAAATTATGGATGAAACATCAGATATGACGGATAACGAGAATGCAATGGAGATTGATGCGTTGAAAGGTGATGTGGAGTTTTCGAATGTGAACTTCTCTTATGAAAACGGAAAACAAATCTTGAAAAATATCAGTTTCCAAGCAAAAGCTGGGGAGAAAATTGCATTAGTAGGTCCAACTGGTTCAGGGAAAACGACGATCATTAACCTATTAATGCGGTTTTACGACATCAACTCTGGTGAAATTAAAATCGACGGTCGAAGAATTCAAGATTATAAAATTAGCAAACTCCGTGAAAAAATAGGTATTGTTCTACAAGATACATTCTTATTTTCCGGAACGATCATGGAAAATATCCGCTACGGTCGTCTAGAAGCAACTAATGAAGAAGTCATTGCAGCTGCCAAAATGGCATCAGCACATGGGTTTATCAAGCACTTACCAGGGCGGTATGAGACACATATCACTTCTGGTGGGTCCAGTTTAAGCCAAGGACAACGACAATTACTGGCAATTGCCCGAGCGATTTTAGCGGATTCAGATATACTAATATTAGACGAAGCAACATCAAGTATTGATACGAGAACCGAAATCGAAATCCAACAAGGACTAAATCGATTATCGGAAGGACGTACAAGTTTTGTCATTGCACATCGACTAAAAACAATTGAAAACGCCGACCGAATTTTAGTCATCCATCAAGGAGAACTTATCGAATCGGGAACACATGAAGAACTGCTTAAACAAAAAGGATTTTACCATGAACTGTATGAGAGTCAGTTTAATATTTGAATGAAAAAGCTTGCAAGATGCCATCTAGAGGCATCATGCAAGCTTTTTATTTGGATGTAAGGAAAGTAGGGATGAAAATCATCAATAAAACACCTATTTGTAAAGGTAAAAAAACAATCGTGCGGAATGAACTCTGCACGATTATCCTAAGAAGATATTGGATTTGTCTCACTTAAAGCCCTTTTTTGTAAATCTAAAATAAGTGGATCCGATGATGTTTCCAGTAAGCTTGATTGTTTTTGCTGCAAGTCTAGTCGCATCTTTTCTGTTTCGATTAAAAAGGTATTATATTTCAGTTTTTCTAGCTCGATTTCATCTTTTACAATTTGTGCCCTCGCTTTATACGATTTTCGTAAATGAGTAGTCCATATTGCAGAAAGTGGTATAGAAAAAATCATTACTACAGCTACTAACCCTACAAGTTCTCCCATCTAAAATCCCTCCTAATACATTTTCTTAAGTATATACGAAATTGATAGAGGATAGTTTCAAAATTGAAAAAACTACTCTAAATAATTTCAGAGTAGTTTTTGTTGGAAAAGCAGATTATTTATTCAAATAAGCCCAAGCGTACTGTGCATATAACTCTGCTCCAGTAACCAGTGCATCTTCATCGATATCGAAATTTCCGTGATGGTGAGCCCATTCTGTATCTTTTTCAGGATTTCCACTTCCTACAAGCGCAAAACTGCCAGGAGCTTTTGTTAGGAATGCAGAGAAGTCTTCTCCACCCATTGTTGGTTTTTCGTTAAAGAGAACATCCGGACCAAATGCTTCTGCAGCCACTTGTTGCACAAGTTTTGCGCTTACTTCATCATTGTCAACTGCATCCGTACCTCGAATGTATTCCACCTCTGCAGTAGCACCGTAAATATCAGCAACGCTATCGGCATATTCCGTAATACTTTTTTCAATGTGATCACGCGTATCTGCATGGAACGTACGAACGGTTCCCTCAATTTCTGCATTTTCTGCAATTACGTTAAATCTTGTTCCAACGACCATTTTACCGACGGTTAAAACAGCGGGGCTTTGCGGATCGATCGTTCTAGAAATAACCGTTTGCACATTCATAACGAAAGAAGAAGCAACGATTGCTGCATCGATACAAGCCTCTGGAATAGCACCATGTCCACCGCGTCCTTTGAACTTCACTTTGAAAATATCCGCAGCAGCAAATGATGGTCCCGGCGTACAGGAAACTTTATGAGTTGGCATCTGAGACCAAATGTGAATGCCGAATACATTGTCCACACCATTCATTGCACCTTGGGCTACCATTGCTTTTGCACCTGCAGCAGCTTCTTCAGCTGGTTGGAATAGGAGACGCACATTACCTGGGAGTTGATCTTTTATTTCGGATAATGCTTTTGCTGCAATTAGTAACATGGAAGTATGCGCATCATGTCCACATGCATGCATTTTTCCTTCTTCTTTAGATGCATAAGGCACATGCGTATTAAGTTGTTGAACAGGAAGTGCATCCATATCTCCACGAAGTGCAACCGTTTTGCCTCCAGGCGCTCCTTGGATTTCAGCGATAACCCCTGTAGGTTCAGTTTTTCGGTATGAAATGCCAAGGTTATCTAAGTATTCGCAAATAAATGCTGTCGTTTTGAATTCTTCAAAAGATAGCTCTGGTTCGCTATGTAGTTTACGACGTAGTGCGGTTAACTCTTCCTTATTAGTTGTAACCGATTGTTTAATAATTTGATTTATCATTGTTCATTTTCCTCCTAGTTTTTATAAGAACCCTACAAATATACCAGCTAGAACAACAGAAACGATTGTTACACTGATGAATCCACCAACGAGCATAGATGGTAGCATATGATCCGTTAATACTTCTCGTTCTTTCTCATCTTGCGTTAAGGAATTAATAACCTCATTTGTAATGATGTAATCAGCAGGGAATCCGTAAAGAGCAGTTAAAGAAATAGCAAATGCCATATGTTTACTGACTTTTAGAACTTTCCCAATGATTAAAGAGAAGATGTACATCCCGATAACACCTAAAATAATCGTTCCAACAAGTGGATATAAAATTTCCATAATCATCGACGGGGTCGCTTTTTTCAACGCATCGAAAACAAACAACATTAAAACCATAATACATAAGCCAAAACCATTTGCTTTTTGTAATACTTGGCGCTCTAAGAAACCAACGCTGGCAGCAATTATACCGAACAATAAACAAAGAACATATGGGCTAATCGTTACGATTGGTGATAGTAATGTAGAAACGAGATACGCAAGGTAACCAACTAGAGCGAGACGGAAAAACTTGAAATAACTTGTGTTATATTTAGCTGGCATTTTGCGGAACATTTTAAGTTCTTCTTCAGGTTCTTCCGAAGAAGTAGTAGCTTGTCCAGTTGGAATTAATTCACCTTTGCGGAACTTCTCAAGCAGCATTTTCCCTTCTTTTTTTAGTGCAATGGAAGTTAAAGGATACCCGGCGAACCCTTGCATAACATAAATAACAATGGCGAATACAGACAATGTAGTAAGTCCTGCATTTGCTGCACCATCAGACATGATTAGTGCGGAAACTAATCCACCAACAAGAGGAGGAATTGCGACAACAACAGTTTGGAAATCAAAAAGGAATGTTCCAACTCCTAAAAGTGCGGCAATAATTCCTATAATCCCAGAGATAGATATTAAAATAGTTTTCCACTGTTCTTTTAATTGTTTAATAGAAAGTAACGTCCCCATGTTCGTAATGAGCAAGTAAATCATCATTACTGCAACGACTGGTGGTACCCCTGCAGTGGAAACAATCTCTGTTGGAAAGAAAGTCCAATAACCTATTATGAAAAGGACAGCAGATACAAAAACAGATGGTATCCAAGCCTTTGTACGAGTAGAAACAAAATCTCCGATAAAAAGAATCGCAATAACAATAACTAACGCAAGCATTTGTGGCATAATAATCTTTCCTTTCTGACAATGGCGAATAATCCATATAGTAACACGACTTTCATAAAATATAAAGTATATAATATATTTCAGAATAATTAGTTTTATATAAATAGAAATGTAAGTGCTTTCGTTTTGAGTGAATTTATTTTGACAATAAAAAAGCTATCCTGAAAAATCAGGATAGCTTTAAGAGAATACAAATTATTAAGCTGGGTTTAATTCAAGTTCTACAGAGATTTTGATGTCTTCTCCGACAAGAACGCCACCAGTTTCAAGGGCTTGGTTCCAAACTAAGCCAAATTCTTTACGGTTTAATTTTGTTTCAGCAGAGAAGGCTACAACTTCTTGGCCCCATGGATTAGTACCTTTACCGCCGTATTCAACTTCGAACGTTACAGGTTTTGTAACGTCCTTAATTGTAATATCACCAGTTACATCATATTCGCCGTTGTCTGTTTTTTTTATGTCAGTAGCAACGAATTTGATGCTCGGGAAAGTTTCTGTGTCAAAGAAGTCAGCAGAGCGTAAGTGGTTATCGCGATCTTCGCTGTTTGTAGTAATTGATTTTACATCGATATCAAAGCTGATAGAAGCACCACTTAAATCTTCGGAATTACCTTCTAAATCAGCAGTGAAGTTTGTGAAAGAACCTTTTACCTTTGAAACCATCATGTGTTTTACAGAAAAATCGATGCTAGAGTGAGCAACGTCAAGGTTAAATTTTGTCATTTTTAATTTCCTCCTAAAATAAGTTTTGTTATTAAAAGTATAAAACATATTAATCTTGAAATCAAGATATTTCAATTCGAAACAAATTAAAACTTCTTCTTTAGTTATTACCCTTTTCTAAAAAGTACTAACATCAATTACTTTATGTAACTAACTATATATTTATACCATACTTACGTCAAGTAATTAAATTACTTTGGTTTTACAAAACAATTTTAAGGGAATATAATAGAACGAAATAGAGGTGAATCAAATGAAAGAAATGTTATTATGCCCACGTTTAGCAAAGGCAATGGAATTGATCGGAAAAAGGTGGACCGCATTAATTATTTATCAATTAATGGACGGAGCGAAACGATTTAATGAAATTGAGTCGTCTCTACCTATTAGTGGTCGATTACTTTCAGAACGTTTAAAAGAGCTAGAAAAAGAAGGTATAGTAGATAGAAATGTTTTTTCAGAAGTCCCAGTGAGAGTGGAATACAACTTGACAGACAAGGGTCATGCGCTAAAAGATGTAGTTGGTGGAATTGAATCTTGGTCTAAAGAATGGTTGTAACAATTTAACTTGATAAATTAGGTGCGAGAACGCATACTATGTAAGGATACAAGGTTAATGGAGAAAGGATTGTCACTTTTTGACTAAACAACAATGGTTTCAAGATTTAATTACTCAGTTAGATCCTAGCAATGTAAAAATAGATGAAGCACTAAACTTGCATACAATGACACGCATGGGTGGAATTGCAGACTTATTTGTTACGCCTGAAACGGAAGACCAAGCGGCTTTCGTCGTGCAATATTCGTATGAAAATGACATTCCGTTATTGCTATTAGGAAATGGCTCTAATATGGTCGTTCGAGATGGTGGCGTTCGCGGTATCGTACTTCGCTTAGAAAACCTAAATAAAATCACGATAGTTGGCAACAAAGTAATTGCGGAAAGTGGAGCAGATATTATCGATGTTTCAAGAACTGTAGCAAAGGAATCCTTAACAGGCTTAGAGTTTGCTTGTGGAATCCCTGGATCTATCGGTGGTGCAATGGCCATGAACGCTGGTGCATATGGTGGAGAAGTGCAGGATGTAATCGTTCAATGTACTGTGCTTACGCCGAGGGGTGAAAAGCTCGTTCTTTCCAAGGAAGCATTAGAACTTGGTTACCGAAAGAGTGTTATTACCAAAAAAGGTTATTATGTTCTTTCTGCAGAATTTGAATTGCGGCCTGGCACTCAAGAAGAGATAGATACGAAAATTGCGGATTTAACATTTCAACGCGAATCCAAGCAACCATTAGAATACCCTTCTGCAGGCAGTGTATTCAAACGCCCGCCTGGTTATTTTGCAGGGAAATTAATCCAAGATAGCGGATTGCAAGGAAAAGGTTTTGGAGGGGCGGAAGTTTCGACGAAGCATGCGGGATTTATTGTCAATAAAAACAATGCAACTGCTACTGATTATATAAGTACGATTGAAATGGTGAAAAAAGCAGTGAAAGAAAACTTTGATGTTGAGTTAGAATTAGAAGTGAAAATCGTTGGTGAGAATCAATCATAATATATTAAAAGACCTCTGAATATATTAGTATTCAGAGGTCTTTTTTATGCTGGTCTTTCCACTAAAACGTATATTGTCAGTTAGTGTTAAGAACTAGGAGGGGATATGATTGTGAAAAAAAGGTGGAAAATAGTCGCTTGGGTATTGGGGATTATCCTTTCGATATGTGTTGTTGCGGTTGTTGGTTTGAATATGTATTTATCTAGCTCAAAGCCAATCATCAAGGGGAGTCTTACTTTAAGTGCACTAGATGCGGATGTGAAAGTTGTCCGGGATGGGTTTGGGGTGCCTCATATTAAAGCTACATCAGATGCAGATTTATATCGTGCACAAGGGTTTGTACAAGCGCAAGACAGGCTTTTTCAAATGGATTTAGCTAGAAGACAAGCGAGTGGAAGATTATCGGAAGTTGTAGGTGAAGCGGCAGTAAATACGGATAAGTTTTTCCGGACATTTAGCTTGAGAGATGCTGCTGAAAAGTCCTATGATGGTTATGATGCAGAGGCAAAAGATGTATTGAAGTGGTATGCAGAAGGAGTAAATGAATTTATTTCGTTTGCCAAAACGGATAACAAGCTAAGCTATGAATTTAAACTGCTTGGATATGAACCCGAAGAGTGGACACCTATTGATTCATTAACGATAGGTAAATACATGACGTATGATTTAGGTGGTAATTGGTCTTTATTAGCACTAAGGCACTGGGCTTTAAGTGAATTTGGGGAAGATAAAGCGAAGGAATTATTCATCAATTATCCTGAAGGTGCACCAGCCATAATGGAAGCTAATTTAAGTAAACCTGTAAATGTAAGCGGCTATTTTGATCCTTCCATTTTGCCAAATGAATTTAATGGAAGTAATAACTGGGTCGTAAGTGGTGAGAAGACGGAAAGTGGACTACCTCTCCTGGCGGATGATCCGCATTTAGGATTAAGTACACCATCTATTTGGTATCAAATGCATTTAGAATCACCAAAACAAAATGTAAGTGGCGTTATTTTTGCTGGTATTCCAGGCATTATTTTAGGACATAACGAAGAGGTTGCATGGGGTGTAACGAATGTTGGACCAGACGTTCAGGATTTATATATCGAAACTCCGAATCCGGATGACCGTACACAGTTTTTGTATGAAGGGAAATGGGAGCAAGCCAAAGTACGGAATGAACCGATTAAAGTGAAAGGGCAAGAGGATGTTCCCTTCAAAGTAGTGGTCACCCGTCATGGTCCTATTATTTCAGATGTTTTATTCAAGCAAGAAAAAGCCTCAGCCTTGTTTTCCATGCAGTGGACTGCACTTGAGCCAACGCTTGAGTTACAAGCCATTTTGGAAATGAATAAATCATCTAACTGGGATGAATTCGAAACTGCTTTAGAAGATTTCCATGCACCAGCACAAAACTTTGTGTTTGCCGCAAAAGATGGAACAATTGCATATAAAGCGAACGGCCGAATACCGATTCGTAAATCGGGTGATGGACAATTGCCTGTACCAGGCGATTTGGCTCAATATGGTTGGAAAGGGTATGTTCCGTATAATGAGCTTCCCACAGTTGTGAATCCTAAGGAAGGGTTTATTGCTACTGCAAATAATCAAGTGATAGATGAATCATACCCGTATCATATTACCGACTTTTGGGCGCAATCTTACCGATATGAACGAATTGCGGAAGTGTTAGAAAGTAAATCTAATTTAACAAAAGAAGATATGATGAACCTGCAAATGGATCAAACAAATTTATATGCAAGAGAGTTTTTAAAACAAATGCTCGGTTCTGTGGAACAGTTAGATAGAAACGGTGAGTATAAAAATATCATCGCTTTATTAACAGACTGGAATCAAGTAGATAGTAAGGACCAAGCAGCCCCACTCATATTTCACAAATGGATAAAAGAGCTACCAAATGTCTTATTGGAAGATGAAATGCCGGAAGATGTTTATGAGATGTTGCCAGGGAAAGGGAATATCTCCGATCAGTTTCTTCGGAATGGGTACAAAGATGAAGCGAGCGCTTGGCTAGATGAATATGGTGGAGTGGACAAATGGGTGTACGACTCGTTCGTGATAGCGGTCGCAGATATAGAAAATGAGTTTGGAGCGAATGAAAAAAAGTGGAAATGGGGAGATTATCACCAACTTACGTTTGATCATCCATTATCTGGTGCATCACCAATTTTAGCTTATCTTCTAAATCCAAAACCAGTACCGATTGGTGGGTCAAATATTACCGTTCAAGCAGCTGCTTTTGGAGACGATGGTAGAGTAGATCACGGAGCTTCTTGGCGATTCGTAGCTGATTTGACTGATTTATCTCAGACCTACCATATAGTCGGACCAGGTCAAAGTGGACATGTGAAATCAGTGTGGTATTACAATCAAGTGAAGGACTGGGTAGAAGGTAATTATCATACAACGGTGATTGATGGTGCAATAGAAAATGGTTATGAATTAATATTAAAAGCGATATAAATTTCAAAATGAGCGACTGCTTAATATAGAAATGGTCGCTTTTGTGCAAGAATAAGAAAGTATATATATAACTTTTATGCTATGAACAAGTTGATTTCCGCTGCAGGCAGACCCTTTCCGCGGGCAGTCCGTGAGCCTCCTCGCTTCGCTGTGGGGTCTCACCTGGACGCGCTTTTCTCGCTGGAGTCGCCGCCTTCCGCTCCGATCAATAGCCTAAATCAGGGAAGAATATACTTCGTCCAATTAATAAATTGGTGTACTTTCTTTTACTTATCAAGGTAAGCGGAAACAGAGAAAAAAATAGATATCATTTATTGATAAAGAAACGCTGAGCGGACGAAATTGTATCTTCGTCCGCTTTTAAAATAATAGGAAAGTATCTAATCTCTCATTAACCAAACCTAATGCAACATGTCACTACCTATTTCAAGAGGGCAACGGACAAACATACGCCACAAGATTACCGAAAAAATGTATCGTGAAGTGACGCAGTCACTTCACGAACCACAAAAATTCCAACGGTAATAATGTAGCTGATGCTTTGTCTAAAGCACTCTGAAAATAGTAAAGACAAAATGCACTGAAAGGACTTTTGCGTTTTTCCTATGTTCATTATGCATCATTTCTATCCTGTCAGAAATGATGCATAAATAATCACATTCAAATATCCGTTTGAATGTCCTTGCGTTTTGAATAGTTTGAACATATAATAGGAATAACAATCAAACGATCATTTGAATGAGGTGAAAACGTGCAAACGAAGGATATATGTGAAGTAACGAAAGTACATGAAGACGTTGTATTTTCCGTAAAAAAGAAACTGCCAGATGTGACAAAGGTAGCACTGATTTTTAAAGCATTAGCAGATGAAACAAGATTAAAAATTGCGTATGCGCTCACAATTGAAGAAGAGCTTTGTGTGTGTGATGTAAGTGAAATTATTGAATCTTCTACAGCAACCGCATCGCATCATTTACGATTTTTACGCGATTTATCTCTTGCAAAATCACGTCGCAAAGGAAAATTAGTTTACTATTCATTAGCTGATCATCATGTAAACGAGTTAGTTAAAATTGCGTATGAACATGCAGTAGAAGAGGGTGAGAAGATTGGACAAAGCAGCCATGAAAGAATATAGACTTGAAAATCTAACCTGTGCCAACTGTGCAATGAAATTTGAAAACAATATAAAAAATTTACCTGATGTAATGAATGCAAATGTGAACTTCGGGGCATCCAAAGTTTCAGTCATTGGAACTGCCACAATAGAGGAAATCGAAAAAGCGGGAGCATTTGATGGCATTAAAGTTGTACCGGTCAAGCAACGTCCACAAGAGAAGATTCCTTTTTTCAAGAGAAAAGAAAATGTGTTAACAGCTATTTCTTTTATATTTTTAGCAATCGGAATTATCGCATCCTATTTATATGAAGAAATGCATCCAGTTGCGGTTGGATTATTCGTTATTTCCATCATTATTGGTGGCTTCAATTTATTTAAAGGAGGTCTGATTAATCTATCTCGCTTTTATTTTGATATGAAGACACTTATGACGATTGCAATTATTGGAGCCGCAATAATCGGTGAATGGCGAGAAGGAGCAGTTGTTGTCTTTTTGTTCGCTGTAAGTGAGGTTTTAGAAGCGTACTCCATGAATAAAGCACGACAATCGATCAGTCAGTTAATGGATATAGCTCCTCCAATTGCAACGATTCGACGAGGAAACCAATTAGTAGAAGTAGACACTGAATTTATTCAAATAAATGACACGCTTATTGTGAAACCGGGGCAAAAAATTGCGATGGATGGTATTGTGTTAAAAGGGACATCTGCTGTTAACCAAGCTTCTATTACAGGAGAAGCGGTCCCAGCAATGAAAACAATTGGCGACGAAGTGTTTGCTGGTACGTTAAATGAAGAAGGATCTTTGGAAGTACAAGTAACGAAAAGAGTAGAAGACACAACAATTGCAAAGATTATTCATTTAGTTGAAGAAGCGCAAGCTGAAAAAGCACCTTCGCAAAAGTTTGTCGATAAATTTGCGAAATATTATACGCCTGCAATAATTGCAATAGCTTTTCTAGTAGCAATTGTTCCTCCATTATTCGGAGCTGATTGGAAAACATGGATTTACCAAGGGCTTGCAGTACTAGTTGTAGGTTGTCCTTGTGCTTTAGTTGTATCAACACCAGTAGCAATCGTAACAGCAATCGGAAACGCTGCAAAGCAAGGGGTACTCATTAAAGGTGGCATTCACTTAGAAGAAATTGGTAGACTTCAAGCAATTGCTTTTGATAAAACGGGCACTTTAACAAAAGGATATCCGGAAGTTACGCTTGTAGAGTCTGAATCCACCAATGATTTTATTCAAAAAGTCATGTCTATTGAAACGTATTCACAACATCCACTTGCACGAGCGATTGTGAAATATGGATCGAGAGAACATATTCACACTGTTGAAATAGAAGGATTTCAATCTGTCACTGGTAAAGGTGCAGAAGGGATTATAGATGGTAAAAAGTGGTCAGTGGGTAGTGTTTCTTGGATTACTTCTTTAAGCGTCGTTTCGAATGAACTGATTGAAAAAATTGAACTACTACAATCAGAAGGAAATACAGTGATGCTTGCTGCAGAAGAAGGCGTTTATAAAGGGTTTATAACAGTGGCAGATTCAATTCGTTCAACGAGCGGTAAAGTATTACAAGATCTTAAAAATGCAGGTATTAAACACACCGTCATGCTTACCGGAGACGACGCACGAACTGCACATGCCATTGCGGCTAAACTAGGAATGACCGATGTAGAAGCAGGGTTAATGCCCGAACAAAAACTTTTGGCCATTAAAGTGTTGAAAGAAAAATATGGTGCTGTTGCAATGGTAGGGGATGGAGTGAATGATGCACCGGCACTTGCTGCATCCACTGTGGGAATCGCAATGGGTGGAGCAGGAACGGACGCTGCACTTGAAACTGCAGATGTTGCATTAATGGCAGATGACTTAGAGAAACTTCCATATACGATTCGATTAAGTCGAAAAGCATTGCATATAATCAAAGAAAATATTATGTTTGCATTAGGGTTAAAAATCATCGCGCTTTTACTCATCATTCCGGGATGGTTAACGTTATGGATTGCCATCTTTGCAGATATGGGAGCGACATTACTAGTAGTGTTGAATTCTTTGCGACTATTAAAAATGCATAAGTAGTACGTTTGGGGGGAAGAAAATGAGGCTTACAGAGTGGACGATGGAGGAGCAAGAACAGCTCATCCATTTCATGACAACTAATACATGGCCGTATCATGGAAATTCACATCCAGCCAGAGAACTAATTGAAAAAACTATAGAAGAAGGCGGATATCAATCCGACGAAGTGAAGACATTTTGGGTTGAAAATGAAGAGAATGAACAAGTAGGAATTGTTAAAATTTATGATTTACAAGATGAGATTCCTTTATTTGATTTACGAATTGCAGATGAAGCGCGTGGAAGAGGATTTGGTCCACGTGCTTTGAAAATGGTTGCAGAATACATTTTTCAATTACCTGAAGTGAAAATTCGCTTAGAAGGCCATACAAGACAGGATAATTTTGCGATGCGAAAGACGTTTGAAAGGGCTGGATTTGTGAAAGAGGCTCAGTTACGTCAAGCATGGTTTTCTCCAAAAGAAGAATCGTACTATGATGCAGTAACGTACGGCATGACAAGGGATGATTTTTTAAAGGGAACTGCTACACCTGTTATTTGGGACGATGGTTTCAATAATAATACGAAAAAAGATGAGTTAAACTCTTTTTCGGAGGAGTTTTATACGGAACGGCTTCTTATTCGAGCACCGAGGTTAGAAGATGCACCAAAAGTTTGGGAAACGGTTATTGGATCGCATGAATCATTAAAAGAGTGGATGCCATGGGCTCAAAAAATGCAAACATTGGAACAGACGACAACTAATATACGTCAAGGTATGGCTGATTTTATTACACGAAAGAATCTACGACTTTATTTATTTTTAAGAGAAACAGGTGAATTCGTCGGGGCTTCCGAATTACATCATATAGATTGGGATGTTCGAAAATTTGAAATTGGCTATTGGATTGATAACAAGTTTGAAGGAAAAGGGTTGATGACGGAAGCCTGCGAACGTATTACACAATTTGCTTTTGAGGAGTTACATGCGAATCGTGTGGAAATTCGTTGTGATAGCGAAAATGTAAGAAGTCGCTCCGTAGCGGTAAGACTTGGCTATTTATTGGAGGGTACACTTCATAAAGATTCTCTCTCAGCTGATGGAAAAAGATTAAGAGATACATGTATTTATGCAAAAATAAAATGAGGGATTGCTTATTAGGCAATCCCTCATTTTAGACCGATCTTCTTCCTGTAACAAGTTGGATGATAAAAACAATCACGGCAATAACTAATAATGCGTGAATAAGGCCTCCGCCAATCTTTAATACTAAACCAAGTAACCAAAATACGATTAATATAACGATAATAGCCCATAAAATTTTACCCATATAATTTCATCCTTTCTTAAAGAGCATGTGGTTATTAAAGTTTTACCCTTTAGGATAAAGTATTAAACATACAGTTACTTTTTTACGAAAGAAGAGATAAAATTGCTTACAAATGTTATGGAAGAAATTGTGCGAAGTATTGTGACAATTCTTATGAGAGGTACCGAATATCAAACTTTTTGTAAATGTGCACAGTGTGAAATGGATATTATTGCTTTGAGTCTAAATACATTACCTGCACATTATGTAACTACAGAACAAGGAAGAAATTCGGTTTTTGAGCGAATGAATTCACGGGAAAATTTAGAGTGGATTAATAAGAGAATCATACAATCTATACATGTTATAGGAAAGTATCCCCATCGTAACTAAGCCCGCAATTAATATTCTCCTTAAGTCAAGGGTACCAGCTTTAATATTGCTGAGTACACTTTTGTTTTTTTTATAGAAGTCGCCGCGATAAAGCTTAGTATATTCTTTAAATGGATTATTTTTACTTCTATAGTCCGCGGTATACATGAATCGGTGGGTGCATGATTAGAGTAGGTAGTACTAGAAAAAATAGATAGTATCCATTGATAATGAAGTGCTGAGCGGACGAAATTGCATCTTCGTCCGCTTTTAAAAGAATAGGACAGCATCTTATCTCTCATTATCAAAACCAAATGCACTATGTCCTTTCAAATTCCAAGAGGGCAACAGACAAACATTTGCCACAAGATTACCGAAAAAATGGATCGAGAAGTGACGCAGTCACTTCACGATCCACAAAAATTCCAACGGTAATAGCGTAGCCAATGTTTCGTCCAAAGCACTCTGGAAATAGTAAAGACAAGATGCACTTAAAGGACGCTTGGATTTTTCTTAGTTATAATTTAAATTGTTTCACTAATGTTTGCAAGTCTTCCGCCATGGTAGATAAAGAAGAGGCGGATGTGGAGATTTCCTCCATGGAAGCAAGCTGTTCTTCAGAAGCGGAAGCCACATTTTGCGTGTTGGACGCAGAAAGTTGAGCAATACTAGCCATTTCTTCAAGAGAAGCATTTACTTCTTCCGCACTTGCTGACATCTCCTCAGAAATAGCGGATACTTCTTGAATTTGGGAAGTTACTTGTTCTATCGATGTTAATATTTTTTCAAAACCGGCTCCAGCCTCCTGAACGACCGTCATACCAGATGCCACTTCTTTAGTTCCAACTTCCATTACATTTACTGCTCGACCAGTGTCAACTTGTATTTGATTGATCAAGTCAGCTATTTGATCAGCAGATTCCTTCGACTGTTCTGCAAGCTTTCGCACTTCATCTGCTACAACAGCAAACCCTTTACCATGTTCGCCGGCACGGGCAGCCTCAATTGCTGCATTTAATGCCAATAAGTTTGTTTGATCTGCTATTCCAGTAATTACTCCAATAATATTTCCGATTTCCTGTGATAATCCCCCTAACTTTCTAATAACAGAAGCGGAGTCTTCAACAGATAGATTGATGGTGTTCATTTGTCGTATTACTTTTTGTAGCAATTCATTGCCAAGGTGAGCTTCTTTGCTAGTTTCAATTGCTGATTCTGAAACGCTAGAAGACGTTTCTGCTACTTGCTGAATTCCGATTGTCATTTCTTGCATGGCAGTGGAGCATTCATTTGCACCTAGTACTTGTGTCTCAGCACCACTTGCAATATCTTGAATAGATGTTGCGATCTGATTAGTCGCCTGTGTTGTTTGTTCGGCACTCGCAGTTAATTCTTCCGCAGAGGATGCCACATGAACAGAGTTTAGGCTAACTTGTTCAATTACCATTCGAAGGTTTTTCGCCATATCATTAAAGGAATGAACTAACTCGCCAATTTCGTCTTTGTTTTTTACTATTACTTCATTAACAGAAAGGTCTCCTTCGGCTAATTTCTTTGCTGAATTTGCTAATGCTATAATTGGTTTGGAAATAACACGTCCCATGAAAAGAGCGATGAGTACTCCTGCTAATACTGCAATGACACCTAAGATTAAAGCCAATGTTTTCGTTTTTTGAACGAATGACGTATTCTCTGAACTTCCGTCTGCTAATAAATTACTTTGAAAATCGGAAAGTATAGTCACTTTTTCATCAAGCCTTTTCACTATATCTCTTCCCTCTGTGGAGATAAGGTTTACGTATTCACTAGTCTTATTTTGTTTTTTTAGTTGAAATACCTTTTCGGAGAATTTCGTATAATCATTCTCTACCTGGTTTATATCCTCTAACATTTTAATTGCTTCCGGTTTTTTAAACTTTGGTAGTAGTGACTCATAACTTTTCTTATAATCAGAAACTGCGTCAGAATAATCTTGAAAGGCTTTTTCATCCCCTACTACTAAATATCCCCGCATGGCTATCATTTCTTGTTTCGCAGCTATTTGTAGTTCTTTTATTTTTACAGCTTTCATTGCTTTGTCTTCTAATAAATCTCGATACGAATTATCTACGTTTGTAAGTTGGATAAAATTAATGCCAACTATTATTGTTAAAATTAATAACACAGCAATAAATCCACTTAATAGTTTCTTACTGATTGTCCATTTCACTAAAAACACCTCTATACTCTCATTATTTTTCTTATCTATTATTAAATCCCACGCTCTTTTTTGTGATGTTATATCATCTCATTTCGATTATTAAGGATGTTCTTCTGAATATATTCTATTATGTAAGGTCTAAGTTGAATGGAGTAAATCATCTAATCTAATTTGTCCAAATTAATATCTAAAACTTTAAATGGTTATTAGTGTTTAGTATTAATAATGAAGAAATTGTGCATTTGTACCTAATCAAGTATAAAGATACTTTACAAATCTAACAAGTATTTTCAGAAAATAATAAAAAAAAACTATTTGTTTACTTAATGTTTATTAAAAATATCTTCTTCTTCTAAAATTAAGTAAGCTAGTATGTATGTATTTGTTATGGTAAGGCGGATGTAGTAAAATAAATGAAGTAGTTATGAAAGGAAGATACGTATGCCAACACCAAGCATGGAAGACCATATTGAACAAATATATATGTTAATCGAGCAGAAAGGATATGCTCGTGTGTCTGACATTGCGGAAGCATTATCTGTCTTGCCATCATCCGTTACAAAAATGGTGCAAAAGTTAGATAAAGATGGTTTTTTAATATATGAAAAATACCGTGGACTTACACTGACAACAAAAGGCTTGAAAATGGGGAAAAAGCTAGTTAAGAGACATGATCTATTAGAAGACTTCTTACGAATTATCGGTGTAAAAGAAGAGAATATATACAAGGATGTAGAAGGTATTGAACATCATCTTAGTTGGAACTCCATAGACCGTATAGCGGATCTAGTATTGTTTCTAGAAGAAAATCCTTCTATTCAATCGAGACTGTTGGAATTGCAAGACAGTGAAATCGAATAACTATTTTTAAAACCAACAAAAGGACGTATAAAGCAATTCAGAAGGAGAGCGGTAAAATTGATAGGATCAGCATCTGGAGAAATATTAAAATTACAAGTAAAAGAACAAGAAGGATCGAAATGGATACTGGAGCATCATGAATTAGATATTCCATTGAACGCTTCAGAAGCACCAGAAGATTTGCAAGTTGGGGGCACGATAGAAGTATTTTTGTTCGTTGACCGTAGAGGGAATTTATCCGCTACAACCCAACTTCCAACTATACAAAAGGGTACATATGGATGGGCACGTGTCATTAAAGTTTCCGATAAAGAAGGAGTTTTTGTCGATATCGGCACGTCGAAAGAAGTACAAGTAAAATCAGATGATTTACCGAAAATAAAAGAACTTTGGCCAGCAAATGGTGACCATTTATACATGACGCTTCGTACGGACAAAGATGGAGAATTATTTGGACGTTTAGCAACCGAAGATCGTGTAGAAGAAGTATATTTAGACGCACCAACTACTTTATTAAACCAAAATCTTCAAGCTAGACCATATCGATTGCTTCCAGTTGGAACGTTCTTACTAAGTGTTCCGGAAAATTATCGTATTTTTGTTCATCAGTCTGAACGTGTGGAAGAGCCGAGACTTGGAGAAGAATTAAAGGTTCGTATAATTGATACAAAAGAAGATGGTTCTCTTAACGGCTCGCTATTACCTCGAAAACATGAACGTTTAGGCGATGACGCGGAATCCATTTTCCGTTATTTAAACGATGTAGGTGGAAGAATGCCGTTTACAGATAAATCTAACCCAGAAGAAATACAAGAAATGTTCACGATGAGCAAGGCTGCATTTAAACGAGCACTCGGTAAACTGATGAAAGAAAGAAAAATTGTTCAAAACGATGGTTGGACAGAATTAAAAATGTAACAAAATAGTTTAGATAAGTACCAAACATAGAGTTAATAGTCTCTTATTTGGGTAATGGAGTGAAAAGAATCGATTAGTCGGAACTTTTTACTCCTGTTTTCGTATTAAAGGGAGAATGGATAGGAAAGGGGTTATTTGAATGAAAAAGTTATTACAACCATTTCTAGTTGCTATTATTATGGTTGGTGTTGTAATTGCGCCATCCATTACATTTGCAGACTCAGATGGGTCTACAGAGGCAGTAAACGAAAAGTTCGGTGCTCCTATTGTAGTGTTTGGTGGAAATTTAACAGAAGACCAGAAAAAAAGTGTAAAAGAAAGCCTAAAAATTACAGAGAACTCGGATATTCAAGAAATTGAAGTAACAGGTCAGGACTTAGCAAAGTATTTAAAAGATGGCGATGCATCTGCTAGAATGTTTTCATCTGCAAAAATTACGAGGAAAGATGCTGGAAAGGGTCTCGTTATCAATATTGTTACTCCAGATAATATCACAGAAGTGACGGCAGAAATGTATGCAAACGCGATGCTCACAGCTGGAATCCATGATGCTGTAGTAGAAATTGCTGCTCCAAAACCAGTTACAGGGCACTCTGCATTGGTAGGTATTTATAAAGCATACGAAGTGACTGGTGGAAAACTAGATCCAGAGCGAACAGACGTAGCGAACGATGAGTTATCCGTTGCAACAAATCTTGCGAAAGAAGCGGGAATTGATGATGCAAAAGTAAGTGAATTACTGACAGAAATAAAAAAACAAATTGCAGAAAAAAATCCTACCTCACGAGAAGATGTAGAAAAAATTGTTTCTGAGCAACTCTCGAAGTTGAAAATTGATCTTTCCGATAAAGACCGTCAGCTTTTGATAGACTTGATGGATCGAATCCGTAAACTAGACATTGACTTTAGCAAGTGGGGCGATCAACTGAACGACCTTAGTAAAACAATTGAAGACAAGATTGGTAAGATAGTAGATAATGAAGGCTTTTGGCAAAGTGTCAAAGAGTTTTTTAATAAACTAATAGATTCCATTCGTTCTATTTTTAAATAATTTTTGCACCCTGCTTGTCTAAAGAGGCAATTAGGGTGCATTTTAATATGAAAAAGGCGAATCTTAGGAAGATACTATGTATTTATTTAAACTCTATTTATTAGTTTTTATAAAGTTATTAAAACAACCTTGAATTCGAGGTAAATTAGGTGGGAGGATTAGACAATGAAATTAGCTGGATTACACCATGTATCTGCCATAACAGCAGACGCAGATAAAAATCATGACTTTTTCACACGAATTTTAGGGATGCGCTTAGTTAAAAAAAGTGTCAATCAAGACAATACATCTTCTTATCATTTATTTTATGCAGACGCAGTAGGTACACCTGGAACGGATATGACATACTTTGACATTCCTAACGCGGGTCGAACATATCCTGGAGTATCTAGTATTAGCAATACAGGATTCCGCGTCAAAAGCGAAGAAGCATTATTATTTTGGAAAGAAAGATTGACGAAATTGGAAGTATCCACGGATGAAATAAAAGAGAGATTTGGTCGTAAAACACTTTACTTTGAAGACTTTGAAGGATCTAGACTGATGCTCATTGTTGATGATGGAATGGGAATTCCTTATGGAGAGGCTTGGGAAAAAGAAGAAATTACTGTAGATAATGCAATAATCGGTCTGGGTCCAGTAAAACTTACCGTTCGCAATACTGCCCCAACTGAAAAAGTGCTTATTGAAATATTAGGGTTTGCGCTAGCTGGTTCGTATCCATCCGATATTATTGGTATGCCGGATATTTTAGTGTACACTACAGGCGCAGGTGGCCCAGCAGGAGAAGTCCATCTAGAAAAACGTACAGATTTACCAATGGAAAGACCGGGCCGTGGGAGCGTTCATCACGTTGCATTCCGAGTCCCTTCAATGGAAGACTATCCAAGATGGGAAGAACTATTGCGTACGCAGGGCTACACTACGTCAGGATTAGTGGATCGCTACTACTTTAAATCTATTTATTTTAGAGAACCGAATGGAATATTATTTGAATTAGCTACAGATGAACCAGGATTTAGTACCGATGAGCCTATGGAAACATTGGGAGAGACACTGGCATTGCCTCCATTTTTAGAACCAAAAAGAGCGCAAATCGAAAGGTCTCTGCGTCCGTTGTCAATTAATAAATGAGTGTGTTAAAATTCAGAAAAGGAGTGGTAAACAATGGATTTTCAATACAAAGAGCTTGGCGATGATGTATTTGCGTTTCAATATATACAAGATGGTGTAAAACTTGGTGAAATTACATGGACATTGCTTGGAGACGTGATGGTCATGGACCACACTTTCGTCTCGGGTGAACTGAGAGGGCAAGGAGTGGCTAAAAAACTATTGGATAAAGCTGCAGTACATGCTCGTGAAAAAGAGTTGAAAATGGAAGCGGTATGTTCTTACGTTGTTGCTGCTTTCAACAAATCTAACGAATACGATGACGTAAAAGCTTAATAAATATAAAAGGCAATCCGTTTCTTTTCAGAGTGGATTGCCTTTTATATTTTTAAATATGTGTAAAAAAAACCAAAATGCCAGTTAATATAGATGCACCTGCCAGTGTATAAAAGAAATCCGCCTGATTAAAAATTAACTTTTTCTCCACGTGAATCTTCCTTTCTATGATAAGTGATAGTATATTTGTACCCTTTTTGGCGTGCTATTAAACAGGTTTGACATATATCATATGAAGGAAGTTAAGCATTAGACTATGCCTTTTCATTACCCATTTTCTTACATTTATAAAAAGGTCCATAGAATCCATTTGCATTTACACGTTTACGGTGTTTAATTTGAAGCCACTTTAGAAACGGATCCACTTAGTAACCACTAGGATTTCCGCTCTAGGCGTACTCTTTCCGCGGGGGGAGCGATGAGCCAGCACCATCGCAAGCGCGGAGGCATACTGCGCACTATTTCTAAAATAAAATTTGTTGGTTGACCTAGTTAATTTGCATATGTTAAAGGGAATAATTAACTAATCAACAGGCCTGGCATTAGATGAAACTTTTTTAGCGTTTAATCGTAGAATAACTATTAACTAATGGAGGTATATATATGAAGCGTACAGGAGAAATTGTTCTCGGTGTTATAAGTGCAATTTTTAGTTTGATTTCAATAATACTAATTTCGCTGCTTGTCATAGGAGCTAGTACTACATTAAAAGACGAAGGGTTTAATGCTGCATTTGAAAGTCAAATACTAACAAATCCGGCGATAGAACCTCAGGATATTGAATATTTTACTCAGAACCCGGATGTAGTTCTGAATATGTTAAACACTATAGGTTGGGTTTTGGTAACGGCTATAATTATTAGTTTAGTGTTGAATATTATAGGAATTGTGTCCATTGCAAAAAATAAAAAACCGAGGCTTGCCGGAATAATGTTTATATTAGCAGGTGTATTAGCGGGAGTTATTTCTTTAACCTCGATTTTACTATATGTAGCTGCAATTTTGTGTTTCGTTCGAAAGCCACCAGTAGAATATACAGAACAAGATGGATATTACTCAGTTAACGAACCACTATAAGTAAAAACACCGACCTACTGGGTAGCTCGGTGTTTTTAACTTTAGTTATTGAGTAAGTATACGTATTTAGCTGTGGATAAAGGATGACCTTCAAAGTACTCATCAAATTCTTCTAAACACTCAAATCCAAAGCGTTCATAGAAAATGCGAGCCCCATTATTTTCACTTTCAACATAAACAAATAACTGCCTGCCTTTAGGCATCTCATTCAAGCCGGCAAGTAGCATTTTTTTTCCAAGACCTATTTGTTGGAAATCTGGTAACACATAAATAGCGGTCAATTCAGCATCTCCATCTTCATCTACGTAAGTAAAGTTAGCAAATCCTACTGGTTCATCCTCATATTCAACTAATAAAAAAATAGTTTTTTCAATTCGTTTAGCAAGCATTGTGTTGGAGTATGCTTTATCTAAAAAAAGTTGTTGTATATCATCTGGAATAATATCTTTATACGTGTCGTTCCAACTGATCTTTGCGATTTGTTGAACTGCTGCTATATCCTTTAATGTGATCGCCCTAATCATTTGAAATCACCTCTAAATTCTTTTTGTTATCATATCAAATATACGATTAATCTTCTACCATTGTGTAATAATTATATATGGATCGGAATAAAAAAGGGCTTAGTAAAGAGAAATTTAGGGTAAGTAATAGAATTGGAATAAAATCTCTACTAATTGGAGGGTATCGAAATGGCTAAAAGTAGCAATAAAAAATTATTACTTGCAGGACTGGCTGCAGGTGCTTATGCATATTTTAGCAAAAAAGAAAATCGTGATAAAGCGATGAAAGCATTTAATAATACTAAAGCAAAAATAAACACGTATATGGAAGCATAAAAGTATAATCACTCGGATCTAACGACTGCAGACCATCCAGATCCAAATGATATCTCTGGCAATATAATGGATGACGAAGGTGCCATGACAAGTATTCAATATTACAACGAAGAAGTACAAGAAAAAAGTAAAATTCAGTAGAAGAAGAGGATGGAAACGGCGAGGTACTCCTTCAATGGAAGCCTCGCTTACTTATTGCTATTTGCTAACGAACTGACTGATATGAGGATTAATATTACTCCAGTAAAGAAAAAACCACCCTTTGCAGTGAGTGCAAGTAGCCCGGTGATACTTGAACCCACTACGACACCTATTGAAAAAAATGCATAAAAATAGCCGTATGCTTTCCCGCGGTATGTTGGCTCAGTGGTATCAATTAGTAATGAGTTAATAGATGGGAATATAAAAGCGAATCCTATTCCATAAGAACCCATACAAATGTACATCCATTGTAAATTCTCCATTTGTCCAAGTAACAACATACTTACTCCCATAAGTCCCATTCCGAAAGCTAGTGTTTTAATAGGCTTAACACGATCAAAAATACGATTTATAGGTAGCACGAATATCAATATTGCTACAAAACCAAAAGTACTAAGTAATAAACCACTCGTTTTAGAATCGAAACCAAGATCAAGCACTTTTAATGGAAGCATATAAGCTAAAACACCTTGGGAAAACATTAAAAAGAATGCACCTGAAAATGCTTTAACCAATCCATTTTTTCTGAAAAGGTCTATAATTGTTACAGAAGTAGTACCTTTATTCCCCTCTATATGTTTTACAATAGAAACAGATCTTAAGAAAAAAATAGATAAAACACTTAAAATTAGCATAATAGAGCCAGTAATACCTAATACAAATACTTCGCTTTGTTTACTAGCTAATATTCCGCTCATTGCAGGACCCACGATTGCAGCTAGTCCAACGAACGCTCCTGACAAAGCAACACCTTTTCCTCTTTTTTCAGATGCTGTCTGATTAGCGGAATAAGTAAATGCTGCGGGAACAATAAAACCAGCAACTAATCCATGGATAAAGCGCACTAACAAAAGACCCATTGGTTCCATTACGAATTGGTATAAAAACAAGGAAATACTTGTTGCAAATAGACCAAATATTAATATATAAAAAGGACCTTTTTTATCGGTTAAAAAGCCTGAAATGATATTTCCGAAAGTATTGGAAAGTGAATACATACCAACAACTAACCCCGTTAAAAATGGTGTAGCTCCTAGTGATATAGCGAAAGGACTCATAATAGGCAACTGGGTAAATAGGTCAAAAAAAGAGAAAAAGATAATAGTGTAGACAAACAAGCGCAATTATGTTCCTCATTTCTATATTCAGCTTTTCTTAGTGTAGCACTTTTTTATTACTTTTTCAGTTTTAAATTAGGTACAAGGAGGAATAGGATATTAGTATTTACTTAATAATAGGGATAGTGTGAGATAAGGTTGGAAAAAGAGGGCAAGCCTTTGATTTAAACGTATCCTTGGAGATGCAAAGGTAGTTATAACTAGTGAAACAGTTTAACTTACTCATACTCTAGATTATGCAAGTTTGGGAAGAGGTTTCACTTTAGTTAATATAGTAAATTCATCCTATAAAGGTAGGTATGTCAAAAAAATAGGTGAAAAAAGAATCAAAATAATTTTGCTTTTTCAAAATTATGTTATAAAATGATTCTAGAAGCCTATAAAAAAATAAATCGAAAGAACTACAAAGGGAGAAGTGGTCCTTATACAACACGTAGATAAGATATTTTTAGACAATTTTTCGAAAATGTATATTAAAGAAATAGCAGTAATAAATAGTGTTAAAGGGTTAGATTCATTTTTAGAATTAGAAAAAAAGCTATTCCTACATATGTACTCACTTGAACTAGAAGCTGCCAAAATAGTTTTAAGAGAAATGATTGAATTAATTATTAAAAAAGCTGAGAAGCAAATGATTTTAGGTGTGAAATATTATTACATACAATTAACTGCTGTAATGGGCAGAAAGCTTTATGAAAATCAAGTACCGGCAGATAAAGTAATGGCTTTTAATATCGCGAGTGTGAAGGTGATTGAAACTAAAATGAGTGATGCTCAGTTTCTTCAATGTGCGGATGAGCTAGTAGAGTTTTTTGTAATGGTAATAACAGAACGAAAAAAACCTGCTTTTGGCCATCAAACAGTCAATAAAGTTATCATTTTTATTAATGACGAAATTGAGAATAACTTAACTGTTGAAAATATTGCTAACCAATTTAATATTAGCGCAAGCCATTTATCCCGCATTTTCCGCGAGCATACTGGAGTTACCCTTGTAGAATATTTGAATATCCGAAAGGTCGAGGAGTGTCAATACTTTTTAAGACACACCAATAAGGGTATCTCTGATATTTCCGATTCTTTTCACTTTTGCAATCAAAGTTATTTCACGCGTATTTTTAAAAAATATACTGGTTTAACACCAAAACAATTTCGTGATCACCAAGAATATCCGAATTTTAATTATAATTTTCCTAATGAAAATAAAGCAATTTAACTTTTGCTGCATGTAATATTTGATAAATAGCTTCATAGTAAGGTATACTCGTTATAGCTTAATAATTGAAGGTGAATGAATTGAAAAAGAAAATAAGTTTGCTTTCTATTCTTGTATTCGCAACAGTAGCACTTAGCGGGTGTTCCGGAATAGAAAATAAAGATGGTACTTTTTATCATATCTTTGTTCGACCTTTTAACTTTTTACTTAATTTCTTTGGGGAAATATTCAATGGAAGTTATGGACTAGCAATCATTGCGATTACATTACTTATTCGCTTTGCTTTGATGCCTCTAATGCTTAGAAACTATAAGAATCAGCAGGGCATGAAAGTGAAAATGGATAAATTGAAGCCAGAAATGGACGACATCCAAAAGAAATTGAAAGCAACGAAGTCAAAAGAAGAACAAGCTGCGTTACAACAAGAAATGATGGGATTATATCGTAAGCACGGAGTGAATCCGATTAACATGGGTTGTTTACCAATGCTTATTCAAATGCCAATTATTATGGGATTATACTTTGCTATTTCGCACTCAGCGGATGTCAAAACACATCCTTTCTTGTGGTTTAATCTAGGCTCACCAGATATCGCGATGACTCTAATTGCAGGAGCGGTTTATTTCCTTCAAGCGAGAGTATCATTATGGACGGTACCTGAGCAACAAAAGCAACAAATGAAATTGATGGTTTATATTTCACCTATTATGATTATGTTCATTTCCTTCAGTTCGATGGCAGCATTGCCGTTATATTGGACAGTTGGTGGGGTTATTTTAATATTCCAAACATATTTAGGGCGTAAATTTTATTCGAATCATCCAGAAAAAGCAGAGGAATCTGTCTAAAGCGAAGCTTTTTATAGCTTCGTTTTTTTATGGAGAGGTGTAGCGAATGAAGAAAAATTGGGTTATCGGAATAGTTATTGTTGTAGCAGCTATTGCCTCGTTGGTTTTCATTATTTTGGGGAATCTTAATATGGCTGTTCTTTTCATGACTGCTATATTTACTTTAAGTAACGGATACCGGGCAGTGAGTTTTAAAGAAAAAGGATACGTCCGTGAGGCGAAATGGATGAAGGTTATAGCCATTGTATTTGCTGTATTATTCTTCGTCATTTTAGGCATTATTCTATTTTAAAGTTCCATACTATATTTGCGTGTTACCCATAAAAAGGTAGCGCGTTTTTTTGTTTTTCCATGTAGTTTTATGGGAAAAGTGTTAAACTGGTAGTACCGTTATTGGAAAGAAGGAAGACAATGAAATCTAGACAGAGTTTATTAAAACAGAAAAAACAAAAGAAGTGGCCATACATTGTTGGCGGATCAATTGCAGTGTTATTAATAGGAGCAATCGTTGTTTGGATAGGAATAAATGATTGGAATATAGATAAGGGGATGACTGCATTAGGTTTATCTAATCAAGTGGAAGAGCCTGAGTTGGAGCAAAAGGGTGAAAATTCAACTGTAGATGAACTGGCAGGAGAAAAAACAGTAGAAGAAACCCCTAAAGTGGAAAAACCGGTAGTGGAAGAGCCTGAAATCGACATGTCCGGACCTAAAGGATATGAAGGCCACGAAACGTTACCAACGGAACCTAAGTATGTGGACGGGGTACTAATTGCCAGTAAAAAATATCCTCTCCCCTCTACATTTGCTCCTGGAGAAAGTAAAGAGGGAAGAGAAGCATTTGAAGAAATGGCAGCAGAAGCTAAGCTTTCAGGATATGAACTTGTTGCATTCAGTACATACCGTTCCTTTGAATACCAAACTACGCTTTATGAAAGATATGTAAGCCATGACGGTCAAGAAGCAGCGGATCGATATAGTGCACGTCCAGGATTTTCTGAACATCAATCTGGTCTTGCATTTGATATAGGAGAGAAACATTTCGAGCAGCATTTTGCACGTGAAAGCTTTGGGGAAACGGAAGCAGGGAAATGGATTGCAGAAAATGCTTTTAAATATGGTTTTATTATGAGATATCCAAAAGACAAAGAAAAAATAACGGGCTATATGTACGAGCCATGGCATTTCCGCTATGTCGGGAAACAACTGGCGAAAGAAGTGTTTGATGCTGGAACTACATTAGAAGAATATTTAGGTATATAAGAAAATACGTTAATTTCCATAAAAAGAAAAGAGGTTTTCGCATAAGCGGAAACCTCTTTTATAATATTGGTGAAAGTAGCCTCGCAATTGACTCTTTAAATTGAATTTTACGTGATCTATTCTGATATAATTCCCAAGTTAACACGGTAGATAATTTCATATCTTCCTCGAACAACTCGGCAAGTTCATGTGATGTTTCGCGGTCATAGATAAATGCATTAACTTCGAAATTTAACTTAAAACTACGAACATCCAGATTTGCAGTTCCGACTGTGGAAGCTTCATCGTCAATCACAATCATTTTTGTATGCAGAAAACCATTTTGATAAATATACACTTTTGCTCCCGCTTTGATTAATTCTCCTACATAAGAATACGTAGCCCAATAGACGAAAATATGGTCTGGCTTGTTAGGGATCATAATTCGCACATCAATACCAGACAAACACGCAATGCGGAGTGTATCCATAAAGCTCGCATCTGGGATGAAATAAGGTGTTTGAATGTAGATATATTTTTTTGCCATCATAATTAACTTCAGATAGCCATTTTTAATTTGTTCCCACTCCGAATCTGGTCCACTAGAAACAATCTGCAAACCAACAGATCCTTTCATCGGAATAGCAGGGAAAAATATGTCCGAGTATTCAATATCATGTTCAGCTGAAGCTTGGTTCCAATCAAGTAAAAAGCGAGTTTGGAGTGGATGAACGGCACTTCCTTCGATACGTAAATGAGTGTCCCGCCAATACCCAAATCGTTTATTTAAGCCTAAGTACTCATCCCCTACATTGAATCCACCAATATAGCCAATACGACCGTCAATTACGACGATTTTCCGGTGATTTCGATAATTCATACGTGGATTAATTAATGGGAAAATTGCAGGGAAGAATGCTTCCACTCGTCCACCCAATTCGATTAACTCTTTAAAATGTCTTTTCCTTAAAGAACGCGAGCCTGTATCGTCGTATAAAATTCGCACTTTTACACCTTGTTGTGCTTTTGCTAACAGCACTTCATATATCTGTTGTCCAAGATGATCAAGGCGGAAAATATAATATTGGATATGAATATGATCTTTGGCATTTTCCAAATCATGTAAAAGGGAATCAAACTTTTTACGACCATCAGTGAAGATTTCTACATTATTATCTTGCGTTAACACAGCATGGTTATTATGCAAATGCATGATAATTAGCTCTTTATAATGACTTGTATCGTCTAAGCGGAAGTCAAACGAATCATTTTCAATTGCTTCCAATTGAAAATCAATTAGTTTATCAATACCAATTTTGTTTTTACCTTCCCATCGAAATAGATGTTTTTTGCGTAGTTTTCTACCAAATAATAAATAAATTCCAAACCCCAAGATAGGTATAAAGAATAAAATCATAATCCAAGCCCAGGTAGTAGAAGCATCTCTTCTTTCCAAAAATATTAATGCGATGGCAAGGAAAATATTTAAAAGGATAATACCTGAAACACTGAAACTTAAAATGCTTGCTGCCAAGTTTACACCTCCACTTATTTTAAGTATAGCTGATTTGTTAAGAACTATGAAGGTACACCTGAAAAGTAATAAAATCATAAAACCTACTTGACCGATAGGAATAAATGAATTAATATTTGTAAATCAGCAAAAAATGGAGGAATACATATGAACTTATTATTTATTATACTTAACGTAATAGCATTATTAGTGTTCGTTGGAGTATTGATTGTTATGCAAAAGAAACGTATTTCATTCTCTAAAAGAGTGTTTACAGCCTTAGGGTTAGGTGTAGCATTAGGTTTAGCATTAAACTTTATATATGGTGTCACATCGGAAACGTTAGCAAGTTCAATTGAATGGTATAACCTAATCGGAACGGGCTATGTTAAATTACTTCAAATGATTGTGATGCCTTTAGTATTTATTTCAATTCTAGGAGCCTTTACTAAGCTTACTATTGGTAAAAACTTTGGAAAGATGGCAGCTATTATTCTTAGTATATTAATAGGAACAACGGCAATAGCAGCAGTTGTTGGAATAAGTTCGGCTGCAATATTTGATTTAAACGCAGATCAAATTGTGCACGGAGACGCAGAATCTGCTCGAGCTGAGTATATAGAAGGTCGATCTGCAGAAATAGCAGATAAAACCCTTCCTCAGCAAATGATTGATTTACTACCAGCTAATCCGTTTTTAGATTTCACGGGAGCTCGTTCAACATCAACTATTGGCGTTGTAATATTTGCGGCATTTTTAGGCTTTGCATACTTGGGCGTAGCTCGTAAAGAAGTTGAAACTGCTGCAACAATAAAAAAAGGAATAGATGCAATATACTCGCTTGTAATGAGTGTTGTGAAAATTGTACTTCGCTTAACGCCATACGGAATTTTAGCCATTATGGCAAGAACAGTTGCAACCTCAGATTTTGCATCTATATTTAACTTAGGGAAATTCGTGATTGCCTCATATGTCGCACTAGCAATCATGTTCGCAATCCATTTATTGATCATTACACTATCTGGATTAAATCCAATAACCTATATGAAAAAAGCAGCAGAGCCTTTATTGTTTGCATTTACTTCACGTTCCAGTGCAGGTACTTTACCCATTAATATAAATACGCAAACAAATAAACTTGGCGTTCCAGAAGGAATTGCTAATTTCTCCGGATCTTTTGGTTTGTCCATTGGGCAAAATGGTTGTGCAGGGGTTTATCCTGCAATGCTTGCATTTATGATTGCACCATCTCAAGGCATTAATCCATTAGATCCAATGTTCATCCTTACTGTAGTTGCTATCGTGGCAATTAGCTCGTTTGGAGTAGCTGGAGTAGGCGGGGGAGCAACGTTTGCTGCAATTCTTGTACTTTCCGCATTAAATTTACCGGTTGCTTTAGCGGGTCTACTTGTTTCTGTAGAACCACTAATTGATATGGGCCGTACAGCTGTAAATGTAAGTGGATCAATGACAGCTGGCGTAGCGACGGCGAAACTCACTGGTGAATTAGACAAAGAAATGTTTAATGCTCCGATAGAAACACAAACAGTTGAAGCGTAATAATAAAAGCTGTCCTATTTAGGACAGCTTTTCTTTTAGATCTCAATTGCAAAGGACAATTTCTGGCCGAATAGAAAATAATGTGACCTCATGCTAAAACGGCCAGTTCCAAGTCAATTATGATGGAGACCGCCATTTTTAAGAATATACATTGAAAAGTCCACCACTTGGAAATCTCTTCTGCATATTTCGAAGATAGAAAAGAAAAGAAATCTCAATAACCAGAACTGATATAACGATGAAAATCATTGCAGAAAATGCAATATTAATCGGAAAATTCATCAAAAGAGATTGAAAAAACAGTGAACCAAGAACTATGGTTAAATACCATGTATACATTCGATTCGTTGCCTGCAGTGCATCATTAGAAGGTAGCAACTTTGCGACGCCTCGAAGTAAGTCAAATAAGAAATAGACGAGAATCACTTTTAGTAAACTAAGAAATATAGGATAGTAACTAAACCATCCACTTTGTTGAATTACTTGATCATTCAAGAAAAAGTTAGGTATAGAAGCAATTACTAAAATAATTGAAAGGATTTTTAACTTCTCATAAGATTGCGAGGATAAAGTAGCAATCTGCTTTATACCATTATAAATGAAAATATAACCTAGAAAGTCTGGTAAAAGATCGACGACAACATGAATTTTGATTAGTACGAAAAGAAATCCAATGATTAGCTGCTTGAAACCATCTCTCATTTCGCTTCACCTCTTGCTTTCTTTATAGCTGTGTCTAATTGATCTTGTGTAAGATATAGATCATTTTCAATGAGAATATGATAACTAACGTCTTTTCCATTTAGAGTTTTTCCAGTCCATTCCTGTAAAGCAGATATGTATTCCACATTTTCTATTTCATCTTTGGTATGAAAAACTAGCGCAACTGATTCTCCCGCTTCTATTAGCAGTGGCCACTCTATATCACTATAAAGAGGAGCATCCATCTCTAACCAATCAGAATTGAAGATGTCTTTAATTTTTGTACTATTCGTAGGAGTGTTTTTTAGGAGTTTTATTTTTAAATCGAATTGTTTTTGAATTACATCTGGAAGCTCAATAGAATTCATAGTAGCGGATTCTGCTACTTCCAGGAAATTACCTTGTATTCCTTGGTTACTTGTAAAAAAGCCGGTATTGGTAAATAGCGTTTCATCCGTTACATTTGGGGTGAAATTTAGTTTATCTACTTTAACAGGGATAACTTGACCGTTTGTGAAACGAGCAAACACTTTATTGGTTTGAATACTTTCTTGCAAACGTTTTAAATCTTGTTCATCTAAAGTGAAGGTTGCTTCCTTTAAAAAATGATGCGTAAACTCCTGTATATATGATTGGTTGGAAGGCTCGTTAAACCAAGGAGAGAATCTTTGTTCATTTGAATAAGTGTATCCATCAACTAAAAGACTTTCCAATTCCACTATTTCTATTTTATTAGTCAAATATGGAAGGGAAAAACTCGTGAGTCCAAGAGCAGGTCTATCAATATAAGCGTTAAATATAATTGGTTCACTTAATTGCTTTGTTTGAAAATAAATAATGTTACCAACCCAGCTGGCAAGAACGACAATAATAACACCCCAAAACCATTTGTTTTTCAATAAAGAACACCACCTCCGCATAAAATTTCCAGTATTTCTATATATTATACGTAAAAAAGAGACTGAGGTTTCAGTCTCTTTTTACTTTTTCATATGTTTCTTCGATAAACTTTTTATAAGGAGTATCTGGCATTTCATTAATATTATCTAAAGCAATTTTTGCATAGTCTAGTGCTTTTTCTTTTTGGTTCAGAGCCAAGTAACATAACGCAATATACGCATCTTTTTCGTAAAATATGGATAGATCAATTGGATGATGAAGGATTTCAGGAATCACAACCACCTTCAATTTTTCAATTGCTGCAGTAAATTGGTTCAGCCCATATAATATTTTTCCTTTTTCGAGTAGAAAGAATGGGGTAAATAGTTTGTTCACCATGTCTTTAGTAAAAACGGTATTGTATAAGTGATTTGCTTCTTGATACATCTTTTTATAAGAGCTTAAATAATGAATTTCAGCGAAATAAATGAAAACCTTCGCATCTTTATCCTCCGCAAATTCACTGTATGAATGAAGCTTCTGTAAATAGTAATCCTTTTTTTTCTCGTCTTCTGTCATCATCGCATGAGCAGCAGCCAGTCGATATAAGTTGTCAATTCGATAGAAGGTTTTGTTCTTGTTTGAGTACTCAATTGCATTTTCCATGACACGAATAGCGTCTTCGTATTTGCCAACCGCAAAATACAAAACAGACTCTAGATAGTCATAGTCTAAGCGGGATAGTGGGTCAATCCATAATGGATTTACTTCTAGCTCTGCGCGTTCAGCAAGTAATATGTTTAGAGCCTCTTGATATTCATGATTATTGAATTTAATTCCTGCAAGAAACGTTCCGATGTCTCCACGTTTTGCTGTTAAGTTCATTTGTTCATATATAGTTGCAGCGCGATTTAATAAAGTCTCGGAGCCCATTTGTTTCGTAAATGATAAACATCTGCTATACATTTCGAGCAAGCGAGCAGCTTCATACCCTTGCGTTAGCTTTGGGACATAAGGTTTTACTAGGTCGATTAATTGCTCATACTCAGTTGTTAGCTCATCATACTTTGTATTGAAAAGTAATTCTGCTTTTTCTAATACCTCTCTTAATTCATTTCCACTGATTTCTTCCAAAAGTTCTGTCACATCTACATGTAGTCTGTCAGCTATATAATTAAGGCTTTCAATTGATGGATTTGCTTTATTATTTTCGATTAAACTGAGCATTCCTTTTGTGAGACCTGTACCAGCTAGTGCTTCTAATGTCACTTTTTGTTGTTTTCTAAGTTTGCGAATTCGTTCTCCAATTGTAGACATATTTTCACCTCATATTATTAGTTTAATTATATTAAACTTTTAGTTGAAATGGAAGTAATATTATGGTATTCTTTGTTTAATTAAATTAAACAAAAAAACAAAGGGGAAATTAAAATGGAAGAAGTGTTGAAGCTTAAAAAAGCCACATATCATTTGTGGACATTTACAATTAGTAAGATGATTTCGAGTTTTGGGGCGCAAGTATACGCTTTTGCAATTAGTTTTTATATTTTGCAGCTGACAGGGTCTGCTTCAAATTTTGCTCTAAATCTTATTTGTAGTATATTGCCAAGGACTTTAGTTGCGCCATTTGCTGGATATGCCGCAGATAAGTATTCAAGGAAAATGATTGTCATTGTTGCACAAATCGCTACTGTCTTAGCTATAGGTGGTTTACTAATCGTTAGTTATACTGCAGGTTTATCATTAGTGGCTATTTATGCTACTACTGTTATTTTATCGTTAACATCCTCGTTTTCTGGTGTTACATTTAGTTCATCCATTACAGGACTTGTTGATGAAGATAGAATTCAAAAAGCAATGTCCTTAAACCAAATGTCAATTTCCTTTGCGGCAATAGGAAGTCCAGCACTTGGTGGATTATTATATGGAACAGTATCCATGCCTGTATTTCTTATTATGTATATAGTGGCATCCATAATTGCGGTAATTTTGGAATCAACGATGAATTTTAAGTTATTTGCGAAACGAAAAGAAGTCATAGAGGGTGAACAGAAAGAATCGATGCTTCAAAATATGAAGGAAGGGTTGCGTTATTTGAACAATCAACCAATCCTAAAAGCGATTGTCTGGATTTCGCTCTTTGTTAATTTTTTGTTTGGTGCATACCTGGTAGGTTATTCCTTTATTTTGATCGAAAAACTGAAAATGAGTTCAGAGCATTTTGGTTTAACGGAAGGAGCTTTTGCGGTAGGGATGTTACTTATGTCCATTTATTTCTCTACACGAAAAGAAGTGAAGTATCCTTTGTTACTTTCGAAAAGAAGTATTATTATCATGGGGATAATCATGGGAGCGGTGGCTTTACCTTTAATGGTTGACATGTCATCAGTGTTGACACTTAGTTATTATATTTCAATTATGTTCTGTTTAGGTGCAGCGATGATTATTACAAATACGCCAATGTTAGTAATGATGCAAAAAATGGTTGATGATGATTATAAAGGGCGCGTATTCTCCATTTTAGAAACGATGTCCACTGCATTAATGCCATTAGGTATGATTCTGTACGGATTTTTATATGATGTATTACCAGCTGAGGCTATTCTTATCGTATCAAGTCTTGTGTTAATCATTGTTGTGTTAATCCTTGCTAGACCCTCTGTTGTTAGGAAAGCACATCCTGAATTAAAAAGAATAAATAAGGATACATCTATATCAGTTACAGCAAGTGAATAAAGTAAAAGGCCCCGGAGACACATTTTGTGTCCGGGGCCTTTTGCTTTATTACGATGAAATAGGAGAATCGATCAATCTCACTCTGCATTTCTCAGTGTTTTAGTAGATCTTCGGAATAGAAAGATTAACCCAATCGAAAGAACTGCAAGAACGCCTGATACAACATAAATATTATTTGGTTGAACCGTAAACAGCCATGCGAATAATAATGGACCAATAATTCGACCTAAACTATCCATCGAATAAGCCATCCCTGCAGCTGTTCCGTAACTTCCACCTGACTCTTTAGAACTTAGGGAAACAATCGTCGTTCTTGCAAGTGCATTACCAGCAGTGAATACACATAGAGATAAACCAGCCCAAAAAATACTGGACGTAAATACAGTCATAAACAAACCAATAGCAGTAATAATTTGTGCATATAATAACCAAGTCGATTCGGTCCCATTTTTAATACGTCGTACAATGCCACCTTGAATAGCTGCATCTACAAAACCACTGAACATGAATAGATAACCTATTTGTAGAGGGGTAATTTCCACTTTCTTAATTTGGAACAATTGAAATGTTGCTTCTAAACCAGCAAGTAAAAACGTTACCATGAAAGAAAAAAGGAATAAGTATTTAATTCGGTACGTCCAAAGACTTGCGGCGCTTTTAGGAAGAAGAGCACGTTTATTCGCTTCTCCTGAACGTTCCGGTTCTCTCAGAATGATGAGTGCATAAACGAAAATCACAAGTAATAATAAAGCGGAAACCGTAAACGGCAGAGACAAACTGACATGACCGAGTACACCACCAATTGCGGGCCCGAAAATAAATCCTAAACCAATCGACATTCCGAGAAAGCCCATATACTTATTCCGGTTTTCTTCGTCTGATAGATCCGCTGCAAACCCTGTTACAGCCGCATAAAGTGCACCAGAGAATAATCCCCCAACTACGCGAGATAAGTACAGTAGGAACAGTGAATCAAAAAATAAAGAAAATAACCAAAAGCTTAAACTAAATCCAACAAGTCCAATTAATATAAGTGTTTTTCGGCCAATTCGATCGGACAGCATTCCCCAAAGTGGGGCAGTGAAAAAGGATGCTAATGCATAGACCGTTAATAAGCCCCCTACATGAACTTCATTGTAGTGTTGCTGTAAAATTACTTCTGGTAATACAGGAATAATAATCCCAAATCCAAGATAAACTAAAAACTGTATCGACATTAAAATAAAAATAGTTTTTTTCATACAAAGAAACCCACTTTCTGAAGATCTTCTACCCTCTATATTACACGTTTTCAATAAGTATGACATCTATATAGATAGAACACAAAAGGGGGGATAAATGAATAAGTTACCAGCGAAGACAAATCTTTTAGAACCTAGATGATAGTAGTCACCTTCCTTTTAATGGGCGAATGAACGAACCAATGGATAACGAAATGAATTTGCTTATCTTTAATATATAAATATCGTCAGGATGATAATGCGTATTCTATTCCAAGAAAGGGCTGAATGCGACAAACTTCCCTGTCAACTTGAAAAAAAAAGAAGTCCCCCTTCAAAAAAAGGGCAACTTCGATGTTTAATAATGGCGCGGTTCGGATATACTTTCCATAGCATTAGAAACTTCCTGCACATGTGGAAAGGGGAACGCTAAGTCAGCTAAAGAAATAAAACCTACTAGCTCACTATTCTCCACTACCGGAAGCCTGCGTACTTGGTTTCTTGCCATTATGATGGAAGCTTCTGCCGTTGAGTCATCAGGAGATACCGAAATGATGGATTTTGTCATAACATCTTCCACCTTACTTTTAGCATCTTTGGCAACAGACCGTGTCACAATATCACGATCTGTAATCATGCCTACAAGTTTTTTATTACTTAGGACCGGCAGACAACCAATATCTAATGTGCGCATTTGATCGGCAACCTCATTCACATAATCCTGTGGATTGCATGTAACGACTTCTTTACTCATCACATCTTTCACATTCACTAAAATCACTCCTTTTGTTATTATCTAGCTTGGTTTACAAAAGATTAAAATATGTAACAAAAATGAAAGATTTAAACGATACAAAAAGTGGTATGATAAGGTAGAGAAAAAATATAAATATAAGAAACTTTTTTTAAAATAAATCGTAATAATTAATGAAAGGACGAGGTGGAAAGAATGGCTAAGGAAGTTGATTTGAAGAAAATTGTAAGTAATCTTGCAAAACTTGGTGTGACTGTTACAATGACAAAATCGAGACTTGACATGCTTAAAGCACTAGTGCCACCAGCAAATAGTCCTCACGTACAAAGTTGAAAAAAGGGTGATTCGAAAAGTTCGTAACAAAAGAACTTTAGAGTCACCCTTTTTTACACCTGCTACATATTAATGGAAAGAAGCATCGTGAATTGACCAAATCACTTCGCGATTTATAATTCTAACGGTAATAGTGTAGATTATGTTTCGTCCAACGTGCTCGAGAAATAGTAAAGACAGTATACGTTTAAAGAATGCTTGAGCTTTTCTAAAAAAATTTACACGAAATTGGCTGCTAAGTAAGCTGTAGATGAACTCTGGATAGTTAAGTTGTACCTCTAATTTTGCAAGAATTTGATACTTGATTGTTTTTTACTCAAACTGCCCACAGTGTACATGAATCAGCGGGTAGATGATTATAGTTGGTGGAACCTGAAAAGAATAAATAGAATTCATTGATAAAGAAGTGCTGAGCGGACGAAATTGACTCTTCGTCCGCTTTTAAAAGAATAGGAAAGCATCTAATCATTCATTAACCAAACCTAATGCACCATGTCTCTGCCTATTTCAAGAGGGCGACGTACAAACATCCGCCACAAGATTACCGAAAAAAGAGGATCTGGAAGTGACTCAGTCACTTCCAGATCCTCTATAAAATTCTTCGTTAATGGTGTAGACAATGTTTAGTCTAAAGCACTCTGAAATTAGTAAAGACCAGATGCGCTTATGGACGCTTGCAGTTCTCTCAGTCGTCTTCATTTTTTGCGAACATATACGTTTTATGATGATACTTCATACTAAACACTAAACCAATCGCAAGCAGATTCCCCATTAGAGAACTCCCGCCATAACTGATAAATGGTAACGGAATCCCTGTAATTGGTAGTAATTGAATTGTCATGCCAATATTCTCAAATACATGAAAGGTAATCATCGCAATAATTCCGGCACATACGTACGTACTATATGAATCTTTTAATTGAAGTGTAATTTTCGTTAAATGAAAAATAAGAAAAAAGAAAAGACTGATGACTATACTTGCACCTACAAACCCGTATTCTTCGCCTATAACGGCAAAAATAAAGTCAGTATGATTTTCAGGGACATACACTACTCGGCCACCATATCCCTTCCCGAAAATCTCTCCAGAACCAATGGCGTTTAAAGAAGTTATTAAGTGCATCCCTTCATTCGATGCGTAGGCATATGGATCTAACCATGAATAAATTCGGGCAAATTGATATAATTGTAGACCAAACTTAGCTTCTAAAAAATCTTGCATATAGATAGCCATCCATAAAAGTAGGGCACCAATACCCGCTCCGCCTAAAAGTAGCGGCAAGATAATTCTCCAAGTAATTCCTGCAACTATAACTAAAGCAGCTGTAATGGCGAAAAATACAAGAGCCGTACCGAGGTCGGGCTGCTTCAGGATAAATGCTAACGGTAGAAGCATGGTTAAAACGATTTTTCCGAGTAATATGACATCCGTTTTTAAGTTCTTCATCAAATATTTTTCATGATGATTTGTAATTAAACGAGCAAGTCCCAAAATGTAAAATGTCTTCATAAACTCTGCTGGCTGAATATCCCCGAAAGGTAAGTGGAACCAACTTTTCGCTTCATGTTTACGCGCCACAAGAGCCATGCTATCAGGTAAGATAAAAAGAATTAATAGAAGGAGCACCCCGAGACCGTAAATATACCAGGACATTTTTTTATATTGCTCCGGTTCAAAAAACATAACACAACCGATAATGACCGTTCCCACCACATACCAAAAAATTTGTTTACCTACAAAATTATATGCGGCATATTGACCAGTTGTAACTGCAGATGAAATCGCTAATAAGCTTATAATTAAAAATAATAATATTATAAAAGCTAGTGTCCAATCAAAACGATCGGCAAAGCCTTTTTTGTTTTCCATACAAGTCACCTAAATTTCCTTCAAATTTCACTTTCCTACTTCAATCGCCATCTTATTCGTTTCATAAAAACGACTTTTGATGCTTTTCCTATTATAGCCTAAATGAATGTTTTTTGCTTGTCGGTTATTAGAGACGTTAGAACAAAAACAGATGTTTCATCTACTAAAGTTATGTTAATATGTAACAGATGATAAAGGAGTGAATTCAGTGGCAAAAAAAGAGAAAGAAATAGAAGAATATTTGGCTCATTTATATGTACATGTGAATGAAGTAGAGCATTTTGCATTATTTAGTGGGCTATCCGTCCACCAATTTATAAGATACTTCTCGGATTTGTCAGCTCTTTTGTTATTGAAACACCGATATGAAGATACATCATTTAATATTCATACGCAGTTAGAGTTTGTTGTGCAAAATCAATATACTCGGTTCTTAAAAGATTATTCGGAAAGACCAACAGAATTATGTATACTCGATTTTTCTGATGAGCGGAAGTTAAATATGCTGTCTCCTCAAGAACAAGCAGAGCTCTTATATATTGCCCATAAAAAAGAAGCATTTCGTTTGCCTTTTTACCATCATTTGCAAAATAGATTTGTCTATTTGACGGATGAGGGAGAGCAGATTACGAAGATATATTTTCGGGATATAGATGATTTATATAAATTAATAGCTAATGTATTTAACCAACAAATAAGTGAAAAAACAAAATCGACTGCCTTTTGGAGAAAAAAGAATAATGTCGTCTTACCAGAGTTACATTCAGAAAAGGTGGAGGCATATGCCGATTACTATGAAGATGGTGTGCTAATGTCCTTATTTAAACTAGATAAAACGAATTATGGAATTGAAATTCGAAATTTACCTGAGAACATATTTCCAGATGAGGTCTTAGGGGACTTGAAACATCATTTAAACAAGCCAGCTGATTTGTTCATACAGATATAAACAAAACGCTTTTGCTTCGTAAAGATGCAAAAGCGTTTATTATGTATGAGGAGATTAATTAGCTTTGTCATTTGCAGTGAAATGAAATCGATTCTGATTGGAACCGCATATGCTAGCTAAATGAGCATTATAAAATGTCATGACTGTTGATTATCATATTTTTTTCCAACTAATACATTTAAGTTAATGTACGATCAGTTTTCCGTCATACCTTAGAAATAGTGCATCGTAAGAAAGTTACCCCTGGGATTTCCGCTGCAGGGCGAACGCTTTCCGCGGGTTGAGCGATGAGTCATTACCGCTGCATTTGCGTCGTTTGTAATGGCTCATCTGTTTCACTCATCCCGCTGGAGTCGATTTTGCCGTGGGACGCGGCGCACTTAGGCTGCCCTTTCGCTACAATCTAACAGAGCTTGCTACTTAATCAAAAATGATGCATTCAATCTAGTCTTAAGTTGAATTTTCTATAGGTTAAAATCCATGATTCGTTTAATGTAACTGAATATCTAGTGATTGGTATTGAATTAGTTAGAAGCGATCAATGTTTGAATGGAAAATAGCAACATTAAGCAACTGTACTAGGGTGCCGCTTGTAATAAGGGAAATACTTTTTATTATTTGGAATAGCCTTTCACAATATAAGATAGTCAGATGCTCATGCAAGGTGCGGCAAGCGCGAAGGCTTAGCGGTTCTTGTGTTACGACATGCTATTTCTAAAAGTGAATTGAAACATAAAACTGTAATTCATTGTTTTTTTCATTAAATGGAGAAGATGGATATTCAACAAACTTGATAAAATGTGAATGCCGTAAATCGGTATTAGCTTCGATATTGTCATATTTTCGTTGTAATTAGGCGCAATTTATTTGGTTAATTGTTCATCTAATTATACTGTACGTGATAAACTAGTACTATCCAAAACGTGGAGGTTATTTAACTAATGAAAATAAAATTAGGTTTATTATATGGTGGAAAATCTGCTGAGCATGAAGTGTCGTTATTGACTGCAAGAGCAGTAACGCAAGCAATAAATTTCGGAAAATTTGAAGTCTATCCTATATTTATCACACAAACAGGCGAATGGAGAAAAGGGAACGCTCTAATCGGCCCGGCAGAGACAATAGAAGAGCTTCAATTTGGTGGAGGATCCAACAGGCCAAATAATATAACTAAATTTTTACCGGTAGAAACAACTAATACAAATATTGAGGAGAAAGAAGATAACGCTAATTTGGATGTTATTTTTCCGTTACTTCATGGACCAAACGGTGAAGATGGCACTGTTCAAGGCTTATTAGAAGTATTGAACTTGCCGTATGTTGGAAATGGTGTTCTTGCATCTGCTGCCGGTATGGATAAGGTTGTTATGAAGCAACTATTTGCACAAGCAGGCTTGTCTCAAGTTCCTTACGTGCATTTCATTCGTAAAGAGTGGAAAGACGATCAAACGGAGCTAATTCGAAAAATGGAAGAGAGCTTGAAATGGCCTTTATTTGTGAAACCAGCTAACTTGGGGTCTAGTGTAGGGATTAGCAAAGTTTCAAACCGACAAGAACTAATAAAAGCGGTAGAAATTGCATTTAAGTATGACCGTAAAATTATTGTCGAACAGGGGATTGTCGCTCGTGAAATAGAAATGAGTGTTCTTGGAAATGATACACCAAGATGTTCTGTAGCGGGAGAAGTTTTACCAACGAAAGACTTTTATGATTACGAAGCGAAATACGAGGATGGAACGACGAATTATGCGATTCCAGCTGTAGTTTCTCCTGAATTATTGAAAAAGTTGGAAGATGCTGCGATTCGGGCATTTAAAGTACTTGATTGTTCTGGACTTGTCCGTGCTGATTTTTTTGTATCAGAAAACGAAGAGGTTATTATCAATGAAGTAAATACAATGCCTGGATTCACGCCAATTAGTATGTATCCAAAGCTTTGGATGGAATCGGGATTATCTTATTCAGGGTTAATAGAAGAATTGATCGAGCTTGCAATAGAGAGATATGAGGAAAAACAACAACTTGAGCATTCGAAGGACGGAGAGTGACCAAGTTGAAAAAAAGATTAAATGAACTTGCAGAATGGTTAAATATAGAAGCTTCATCGGATTTAAATCCATTTATAACAGGTGTTTCAATAAACACAAGAACATTGCAACCGGGAGATATATTTATCCCTTTCCGTGGAGAAAATGTCAATGGTCATCATTTTGTTCAAAATGCTTTTGAAAAAGGAGCTGCAGCGTCATTTTGGTTAAAGGATGAACCAAATCCACCAAAAGAAGTTCCTCTTTTATTCGTAGAAAATGGGGAAAAAGCACTTCAACAAATGGCTGCTGCATATCGCGCAGAGTTGAGGACCGTTTTCATAGGAATCACAGGTTCAAATGGGAAAACTTCAACAAAAGATTTAGTAGCAGGCATGCTTTCTCCTTATTTCAATGTAAAAAAAACAGAAGGAAATTTTAACAATGAATTAGGAATGCCCTTGACGATACTTTCGCTCGAAGAAGATACAGAGTTTGCTGTGTTGGAAATGGGTATGAGCTCCTTTGGAGAAATAGAGTTTCTATCCAATCTTGCAAAGCCTTCTTTTGCAGTTATTACAAATATCGGGGAAGCGCATATGCAAGATCTTGGTTCTCGAGAAGGGATTGCAAAAGCAAAATTTGAAATAATATCTGGTTTAAATGAAAATGGACAATTATTCTATGATGGTGATGAACCGTTGCTACGATCATTCGTGGAAAGAGTTCCTTCCATTAATACAAAATCATTTGGTTTGGGGGGACAAAATGATTTGCGTATTGCCGAAGTGACCTTTACGCAACAAGGTAGTTCTTTTTGTGTAGAAGGTGAATTAAAGGAAGAAATGTCTATTCCAATTCTAGGAGAGCACCAGGTGAAAAACACGCTTGCAGCTCTATTAATTGGGAAAGCAGTTGGGTTAACTGCAGAACAAATACGTGAATCATTGAAGCATATTGTGTTAACAGAAATGCGTATGCAAGTTGTAGAAGCAGAAAATGGAGCAATTTTTATCAATGATGCATACAATGCCGCCCCCACCTCGATGCGGGCAGCTATCTCTTTTGTGGAAAAATCAACGATTAAACCTGATAAATGGCTCGTACTTGGGGATATGTTAGAGCTTGGTGAAAATGAAAAGCAATACCATGAAGAGATAAGTTCATCTATTTCAAATGCGGCATTTGCGGGGATATGTTTATTTGGGCCAAGAATGAAATGGTTACACGATCAATTAGCAGGGAAGTTTAATCAAAATAGAATTATATGGGTTGAAGATAATTATGAAAAACTAATTTTATTTTTAGAAAAGCATATTGATAAACAATCGATTGTTTTAGTAAAAGGCTCTAGAGGTATGAAGTTAGAAAAAGTAATTGAACCTTTCCGAAAATAAGTGGAGGTAATGGGAGGGACAACGTGAAAACAGGGGTACTTTGCATTCACGGATTTACCGGTGGACCCTATGAATTGCAACCTTTTGTAGATTTCTTAAAAGTAAATACAGACTGGAAAATAGTTGTCCCTACACTACCTGGACATGGGGAAATACTTTCCCTTAACAAATTGTCTGCCGAAAATTGGATGATGGCAGCAGAACAAACACTGAGACAGCTTCAAAAAGAAGTAGAGCAAGTATATGTAATTGGATTTTCAATGGGTGGTGTAATTGCACTATATTTAGCTAATCGTTATCCGATTTGTAAACTGGTTTTATTAAGCGCGGCTGCGAAATACATTTATCCGACGCAACTACTGCAAGATATTCGTGAAATAGCAAAAGAAGTAATGGCTGGAAAGTTAGAAGATAACCAGTTGTACCAGTTATATAGAAAAAAGTGGAAATCTACTCCCGTACAAGCCGCTTTTGAATTTATGCGATTAGTACGTATAGTTGAACCTTATTATGGTCAAATTACAATACCAGTCTGTTTAGTTCAAGGGAAAAAAGATGGTATTGTTCCCTATACGACAGCTCAGTTTCTATTTAACCAAATGGCCACAGAGAAAAAAGAGTTGATCTATTCTGAGACTGGCAAGCACCATATTTGTTATAGCGAGGATTGTAAAGATTGGTTTAATAAAGCACTTCAATTTTTAAAAGAAAAAGAAGAGAAAGGATAGTGAGTAATTAACTAACAATTACAACAGTTACTAATTGATTGCAACTGATTATAGGGCATGCTATACTACGTTTAGAGCAATGGATACATTTTGTGTGAAGACTCTTCAGCAATTATTGAAGAGTACTTTTTTTTGAACATAACGGTTTGTTGATCGTTAGGGATGATGTCCCTTTTAAACGAACCGCTCGGCAAAAGACCGGGCTTTCCCTTTATATAAGACCCCTCTGAACTGTAAACCACAGAGAATTTTAAGTAACGGAAACGTTCCTCGTATAGGCTCGAATTTGCCGCAATTTCATCTGAAAATGTAACCATTTGTCAAAACAGAACAAAAAGGAGATTAAAAATTTGACAAATTTTTCAGAATTAAATATTAGCGCTTCTACACTAAAATCCGTTCAACGTATGGGTTTTGAAGAAGCTACACCAATCCAAGAAGGTACTATTACACATGCTATGGGTGGCCGTGACGTTATTGGTCAAGCACAAACAGGTACAGGTAAAACTGCAGCTTTTGGTATCCCTATGATTGAAAAAATTGATACAAAAAACCCGAACATTCAAGCATTAATCATCGCTCCAACTCGTGAACTTGCAATCCAAGTTTCGGAAGAGCTATATAAATTAGGATATGACAAAAAGGTTCGTCTATTATCTGTTTACGGTGGACAAGAAATTGGTCGTCAAATCCGTGCACTAAAAAACAAACCTCAAGTAATTGTTGGTACACCTGGTCGTATTCTAGATCATATCAACCGTCGTACATTGAAGCTTGATCAAGTGCAAACACTTATCTTAGACGAAGCTGATGAAATGCTTAACATGGGATTCATTGAAGATATCAACACAATTTTAGAAAGTGTTCCTGCTGAACGTCAAACATTATTGTTCTCTGCTACTATGCCAGGACCTATTCGTAAAATTGCTGAAAGATTCATGAAAGATCCAGTTGAAGTAAAAATCAAATCAAAAGAAATGACTGTTGAAAATATTGAACAATTCTATGTAAAAGCTACTGATCGTGAAAAGTTTGATGTTCTCTCTAGAATATTAAATGTGCATCAACCAGAACTTGCAATTATTTTTGGTCGTACAAAACGTCGTGTAGACGAATTGGCACATGCTTTAAGCATTCGTGGTTACTTAGCAGAAGGAATTCACGGTGATTTAAGTCAAGCGAAACGTATGTCAGTATTAAAACAATTCAAATCAAATAAAATTGATATCCTTGTTGCAACAGATGTAGCAGCACGTGGATTAGATATTTCTGGCGTAACGCATGTGTACAACTTTGATATTCCACAAGACCCTGAAAGCTATGTTCACCGTATAGGTCGTACAGGACGCGCAGGTAAAAGTGGTATCGCTGTAACTTTTGTAACACCAAGAGAAATGGGTTACTTACGTATTGTAGAAGATACGACGAAAAAACGTATGACTGTACTTCTTCCACCTAGTTCAGATGAAGCGTTAGTTGGTCAGCAACGTGTAGCAATTGACACTCTTTCTGAAATTGTAAACAAAAATGATTTAGGTGATTATCGCACATTAGCTGCGGAAATGCTTGGAAAATTTGAAGCAGTAGATGTAATTGCTGCAGCTTTAAAATCAATGACAAAAGAGCCAGATGATACACCAATCTCTCTTTCTGAAGAACGCCCATTACCAGCTCGTAGAGAACGTAGTGGTGGTGGCGGCGGACGCAGCGGCGGCGGTGGTTACAAAGGTAACCGTAGCAGCGGTGGCGGACGTAGTTCATCAGCAGGTCGCGGAGGTAGCGATCGTGGAGGAGCTCCACGCTCAAGTGGCGGTGGTGGTTCTCGTCCAAGTAGTAGCGGTGGCGCACGTCGCAGCAGTGGTCCACGTGACGGTTCTACACAACGTAGTACAAGAACTCGCTCAACACGTAGCGAAAACTAATAGCACAATTCCAAAGGATGAATCCTACATTTTGTATGGATTCATCCTTTTTGTTATAGAATTGTGGTAATCGGAGGATAAGTAAACTTAATTGGATAAGGTATCGGAAAAATTGGATAGCGTCTAAGAATCCTGCATAGTTTGAAACATTTCCCGTTGAAAATCGTATACAATGACTAGGGAAGGGGTGTTTAAAATGAGAATGGAACCAATTAATCGAATATCTGAAAAAGGATTACTAGTGTGGAGAATTTATGGGGTCTTTCAAACACTCATTGCAGTTGTAATTGGGATAGGGGCTAGTGTTATTAATTATTTCATTGGAAATTTTATATGGCTATACATAGTTGTTGGGGTAGTTATCCTATTAATGGCCTACTTTTTAATTTATTTGTTTCCAAAAGTTAGATGGATGCGATGGAGATACGAAGTTCGAGAACAAGAGATTGAATTACAACACGGTTTATTTGTTGTAAAAAGAACTTTAGTACCCATGGTTCGAGTTCAACATGTCGATACAGAGCAAGGACCAATATTGCGAAAATACGATTTAGCATCGATTACCATTTCTACAGCAGCTACGAATCATATTATTCCAGCACTTTTGACGGCTGAAGCAGATGAACTGAGAGGGAGAATATCTGTGCTTGCAAGGGTGGCCGAAGATGATGTTTAACGAAAAGTACAAGTTACATCCTATTTCAGCAATTATAAACTTTATAAAAGTTTTAAAAGATATGATCTTGCCTTTTATAGTCGTAGTTACAGTGAATGGTTTTGGAGGAAGCAGGGACTCCGATGGTTGGCCTTCGTTTATTACCTATAGTATTTATGCTGTCGTCCTTATCTTTCTACTTGTGAGTGGAATCGTTAAATGGAAAAGATTCAGATACTGGTTTGAAGATGGAGAGCTGCGTATTGAGTACGGCTTGTTTGTAAAGAAAATGAGGTATATTCCTTTTGAACGGATCCAAAGTTTAAACTACACAGAGGGCATCTTTCATAGACCGTTCGGACTCGTTAAAGTAAAAGTAGAAACAGCTGGAGGTGGGCCAACAGAAGAAGCGGATGCGGTATTAACGGCAATTACGAAAGACGCAGCAGAGCAAATAAAAAGAGAAATGATACAAACGAAAAGCAAGCAACCAGGTGAATTAAATGAAGCAATACAGCACGAAGTAGTTCTAACGGAAGAAGCTCGACCAATCTTTACGATGTCAATAAAAGATTTAATTGTGTTAGCAAGTACATCCGGTGGAGTGGGTGTGTTTTTCTCAGGTCTGGCCGTTTTTGCAGCGCAGTTTTCTAATATTATTCCATATGAAATGATATATGATGAAATCGTTGTGTTCATTCGATTTGGAGCACTGATAATAGTACTTGGGGTTTTCTTTGTATTATTGGTTGCTTGGGTAGTGTCTGTTTTTCTCACGCTAATTAATTACTATAACTTTACTATTAGTATAGAGGACAATGAGATTGTTATTACGAGAGGACTTTTAGAGAAGAAGAAAATAACACTTCCCCTTTCGCGTATTCAAGGAGTGAGAGTCGTAGAGAACCCTTTTCGTCAGCTAATTGGCTATGCGTCAATTATAGTCGATAGTGCTGGTGGCTCCCTTGAAGAAAAAGACGAAAAAATTCGTTTGCTTCCTTTAGTAAAAAAAACGAAGATCCATAGTGTATTGGAACAGATTTTTCTAGATCTTGATTTGGAACCTAACTTCATAACTGTTCCGAAAAGGTCGAGAAAGTTTTTCTATCGATTAGATTTTCTTTGGATTATTCCAGTATCAACTACTATTATTTACTTCTTTTATCCATTTGGTCTTCTATCATTAATCTTGCTGCCTCTAAGCTATATATTTGGGATGTGGCAACAAAGAACCGCGGGATATGCGGTAAATGGTCCGCACTTAGTGATGAGATATCGAAATTTAAGTAAAGTAACTATTTGGATGGAAAAAAAGCGAATTCAATCAATGACGGAAAGGATGACTTTTTTTCAAAAAAGAAAGAACGTTTCTTCGATTATCACTACAATAAAATCTGGAGTAAGTGGTTCTACTGCGATAGTCCCTCATTTAGATAAAGCAGATGCAGAAAGGCTAATAAATTGGTATCAACCTACAAAGTCAAACACGATACAAAAGGAGAAAGAACAGCCAATTGTTTAATAGCTGTTCTTTCCTTCATACTATTTTAAATTTTTTCTTTTTCCATGCTGCGATTCGTTTAGGGTGGAAATAAATCATTCCAATAATAAAACCTGTAATTAGACCTGAAAGATGTGCAGTAACATTTATATTCGGCTGAAGGAATGTCATTACCACACCAATAACGATCATTGGCAAAATAATTTGTTTCAATTGAGGCATGAAATTTCTCGTATAATAAACTAAAGCACCAAAAGCTCCTAATATACCATAAATTGCACCACTAGCTCCGAGGCTTTGATATCGCCAATCTAAAAGTAAGTAAGTCGCAACATTTCCAACTAAGCCAGCTAAAAGATAAATGGTTAAAAAGCGGGCTTTTCCTGCTAGTTGTTCTAGCTCTGGACCAAATAAATACAAAGAAAACATATTAAATAGTAGGTGCGTGAAATCTGCATGTAAAAACATTGGTGTGATTAAACGCCAATACTCGCCTTCACTAATGAGAAGATTAAAGCCGATTCCTAAGTTACGTAGATGTACTCCTACAACTGGAATGCATGTTAATAGAAAGATTAAAATATTTAATGCAAGTAATGTAGATACTATAGGATAAAGCTTAATATATTGTTTCAAGTTTTCTCTTCTAACAAACATTGCGTCACCTCAAATTTTATACTCATAGTATAGCCTGTTTTAGAGGCATTTGGAAAGGAGAATCTTCATGATTACTGGAATAGGATTAGATATTACCGAATTGAATAGAATAATATCCATAAAAACTAAAACGAAGAAATTTGAAGAACGGATTTTAACAATGAAAGAAATAGAGCAGATGAAAGAACTATCTGAGTATAGACAAATTGAATTTTTAGCAGGACGTTTTGCAGCGAAAGAAGCATTTGCAAAAGCAAAAGGTACGGGAATTGGGAGAGAATGCAGCTTTCAAGATATTGAAATAATACGAGAGTCTAGTGGTAAGCCGAGTCTATACTTTAAAGGAGAACAAGTAAATGGTTTCCTATCCATTACACATACAAAAGAATATGCTGCAGCTCAAGTAATTCTGCAATCATAAACGGTAGTCCAACTACATACAATGAATGAACGCAGTGATAATAGAAAGGATGGACTGATTGAAAAGCCGATTGGCTAAGTGGTTATTTGCATTAACGATGATCCTGTTACTTTCTGCATGTGGAGCCCAATCCAAAGAAGACGTTTTAAAGAAGTTGAGCAGCAAATGGGTAGATACGAAAGGGTATGAGTTGACTGCGGAAATGAGTATAATGACGGGGCAAGAACCGAAAGTTTATCAAGTGGAAGTATGGCACACAAAACCAGATTTTTACCGTGTGAAAGTTTCGGATACGAACGACGAAAATACACAAATGATTGTGCGTAACAAAGAAGGAGTTTTTGTAGTAACACCTGCACTAAACAAAACGTATAAATTTCAAAGCAAATGGCCATCTGAAAATAGCCAAGCCTATTTAATCGGTTCGCTTGCACAAGACATTAAAAAAGATAAAACGTCTACATTTAAAGAAGAAGGCGGCAAATACATGTTTGAGACGAAAACAAGTAACAATCACAAAAACATGCTGCCGGTTCAAAGAATTTATATCGACAAAAAGACTTTATTACCAACACAAGTTTCTATTTTAAACGAAAATAAAGAAGAGCAAATCCGTGTTACATTTAATCAAGTAACTATTGGGAAAGTCCATGCTCCTGGAGAATTCCAAATTGAACAAACTCCTACTGGACAAACGGATAAAGGTACAGTTGAAGCATCTGCAGAAATAGATAATCCGGCATTTGAGACGCACTATCCAATGGTACAGTGGGATCAATTGCATCTATTAGATGAAAAAGTGCTCAATGTAGAAGGGGATAAACGAGTTATACTAACCTATAGTGGTGACAAACAGTTTACAATTATTCAGCAACTTAGTGAGAAAAATACTTCGACAACGATTCCAGTATTTGCGCCAGGAGATCCTGTAGATTTAGGTGTAGCTATTGGTGCAGTTACAGATCAATCTATCTCATGGGAACAAGATGGCATGTCCTTTTTCCTTGCTTCCTCCTCTTTAACAAAAGAAGAAATGATAGAAGTAGCTTCATCCATGTCCGGATCTGAGTTGAAATGATTTTGCATTGACGACTCCTTCCTATGAGGAGGATAATAAGTACAAAATGCTGAAAAAGAGGGAAGCGCCATGCAACAAACATATTACCGCCCAACATTCGTACGTATAAACTTAACAGCTATAAAAACAAACATTCAAAATTTAAAACAAATGCTTCCAACACATACACAAATAATTGCAATAGTAAAAGCAAATGCTTACGGTCATGGTGATATAGAGGTGGCAAAGGCCGCATTAAGCGCAGGTGCCACACAATTAGCTGTTGCAACCCCGGAAGAAGCCCTTCGTATAAGGGATGCAGGAATTACAGCTGAAATTCTCATTATTGGAGCGGCACCAGCTTCCTTTTTACAAAAAGCTTCTGAACTAAATATAACATTAACAGCCTATTCCCTTGAATGGCTTAAAGCTATTCAACATTTTAAAAGGTCACTTAAGGTTCATATAAAAATAGATAGTGGAATGGGTAGAATCGGTTTTGTAAAAGAGAATGAACTAAAAGAAGCACTTATCTTTATTCAACAGAACAGCTGGATTCAAGTAACAGGCGTATTTACACATTTTTCGACAGCCGATGAAGAGGAACGAGAACACTTTGATGAACAAGCAGAGAGATTTGAACGATTACTTGCATTATTCGAAGTAAAACCACCAATTGTACATACTTCGAATAGTGCTGCTGTTCTAAGGTACCCCACTCAGCATTGGGACGCCGTGCGTTTTGGTATTTCCATGTATGGAATTGCACCCTCTCCTTTTTTAAGTAAAAATCTTCCTTTTCCCTTAAAAGAAGCACTTTCTTTAGAAACTGAAGTAGTGCAAGTTAAAAAGGTGGAGAAAGGTACTCCGATTGGTTATGGGGCAAAGTACAAGGCTATTGACGAAGAATGGATCGCGACGCTTCCGATTGGTTATGCAGATGGACTATTACGCAAACTGCATAACCAATCTGTTTTAGTAAAAGGAAAGAGAGTATCGATAGTAGGGAAAATATGTATGGATCAATGCATGATTCGTCTTAATGAACCAGTACCGCTTGGAGAAAAAGTGGTACTAATAGGAAGACAAGCAGCAGAAGAAATTAAAATAGAAGAGTGGGCAGAAAATTTGGAAACAATACCATATGAGATTTGCTGCATCCTCTCTAATAGAATCCCTAGAATATACAGTGAATGAAACTCGACAAAATAATCCTACATGCATAATTTGTCAAATCATTTCTCATTATGTCTTTTATTTAGACTCTAGTAATGGTAAGATGAAGTATATTGTCAAATAGGGAAATGTTTTGTCGGAGGTGTTTGCTGTGGTAAGTGATAAGAAGAAAAAGGAAGCTATTATAAGGCTTCCAAAGCAAATGGTTAATGAAGGAGTAAAGACCGTAAAACAGTCATTAACTGGTAGTGAAAGTATCGTCCGTGTCCAAGCAAATGAATATTTTAAGAAAGAACAGTCAAATCTTATAAGAGAAGCGATGATGAAAGGCTATGTTGAAATGTCTCATATAAACTTATCCATTTGTACGGAATGTTTACATGCAGAGTATGAAGCGCAACATACGACTGAGCGACTCGTAAGTGGAGGATGAAAACTTGATCGTAAAACGTGGGGACGTTTTTTTCGCAGATTTATCACCTGTAATCGGGTCTGAGCAAGGGGGAACCAGGCCCGTTTTGGTGATTCAGAATGATATTGGTAATCGATTTAGTCCTACTGTTATTATTGCAGCTATTACTGCTCAAATACAAAAAGCAAAGTTGCCAACACATGTTGAAATAAACGCTAAACAGTATGACTTCGAACGCGATTCTGTTATCTTATTAGAACAATTGCGAACGATAGATAAATCGCGACTAACCGATAAAATTACACACCTTGATGAGGATGTAATGCAAGAAGTAGATCATGCATTAGGAATTAGTTTAGGAATTGTCAAATTTTAATACATAGATAAAAACACAGTGTGTAACCGACAAATACACACTGTGTTTTTTGTTTACCCCAAATAGATGTAAAATTAGTTGATTTTCGCTACAATATAGTTACTAATATTAACTGAGGAGATGTATCGCACCTATGAACAAACAAATCGCATCATATATTCATGATAATTTAGATGAAATATTAGAAAAATGGAGAACTAAAATGGAAGATGAGGAAGATGACCGCTTCTTTCAAATTATGTCCGATAAAGTTATTGATAACACCGTCCGCGAATTTGGAGAGTTAATGATTTTAAGTTTAACCGAGGAAAAAGAAACCTACATGGAAAAGTTAAATGATTTCTCTTTACAAATAGTTCGCTACGGGTGGTCTATTTCATTTGTTTTAAAAGCACTAACTAACTTTTCAGAAGTAATATATGAAAAAATGGATGAAGTTGGTTTTTTAAATGACCAGAGTATTAAATCGCATCGAGAAATATTAACAAAATGGATTACACCGCTTAATCATAGCATTGTCGATGCATACTCTAAGGTTTGGGAAAAAACAGTGCATTTGCAAAGAATAGCTTTGCAAGAACTTTCGGCATCATTAATTCCTGTATTTGATAAGATATCCGTTATGCCATTAGTTGGTACAATCGATACGGAACGTGCAAAGTTAATCATGGAAAACTTATTGCACGGGGTAGTGAAGCACAGAGCCGAAGTAGTGTTGCTTGATATAACTGGAGTTCCTGTAGTAGATACAATGGTAGCCCATCATATCATTCAAGCAGCAGATGCTGTTCGTCTAGTTGGTGCAAAATGTATGTTAGTTGGAATAAGACCAGAAATCGCACAGACAATTGTAACGTTAGGTATAAACTTAAATGATTTTACTACCACGAGTACAATGCAAAGAGGAATGGAACAAGCTTTGGCTTTGACGAATAGAACTATAGTAGAGGTGAATTCAAAATGATGACAAGAATTCCGATTTTAAAATTAAGAGATTGTCTAATTGTTTCTATTCAGTGGGAATTAGATGACCAGACAGCAATAGCTTTTCAAGAGGACCTATTAGCTAAGTTACATACTACCGCTGCTAGAGGTGTAGTTTTAGATTTAACCCCAATTGATTTTATTGATTCCTTCATTGCAAAAGTACTTGGCGATGTGATTAGTATGTCAGGTCTAATGGGAGCAAAGGTGGTTATAACAGGAATACAACCAGCTGTTGCAATCACGCTAATCGAATTAGGTATTCGATTAGAAAATGTGGTAACCGCTTTAGACTTAGAAAATGGATTGGAAAAATTAGAACGAGAATTGGAGGACTAATTCATTATGAAATTAAAGTCTTCTGTTGATATTTTATCGGAATGGGATATTGTTGCTGCAAGGCAGCTTGGAAGAAATGAAGCAAAAGAAGTTGGCTTCGGAACGGTGGATCAAGCTAGAATTACAACAGCTATTAGTGAACTTGCCCGAAATATTTATTTATATGCTGGAAAAGGTAATATAGAAATTAAACAAATTACACAAGGTAATATGCAAGGGTTGTTGGTAATTGCATCTGATCAGGGACCAGGCATTTCAGATGTACGAAAAGTAATGGAAGATGGCTATACGACATCTGGTGGACTTGGTGCAGGTTTACCAGGTGTAAAACGATTAATGGATGACTTCAAAATTGAAACAATTTTCGGGGAGGGCACTACAATTAGTGCTACAAAATGGCTTAGATAGGAGGTGTAATGTGTAATGCCTCAAGAATTTAAAAGGCAATATAAAGAAATTTTAGAACAATACACATTAAGACAAACAGAACATAACTTGTATGAAGGTCAAAACTTTAGTAGACAACTAATTCAGAAGAACATTTCGCCAGAAGAGGTAATTAGTATACATAAGGCATCTCTGGAAGAAATAATTCCTAATCTGTCAGCGGATGTATCGCATTCTTTTGATTTATTAATAGAAGTAATGATTCGGTATGGGTTGGCGTTAAAAGAACATCAAACATTAATAAAAAAACAAGAAAATTTCAAAATGGAAATGGAACTTGCTTCAAATGTGCAACAAACTTTGCTTAAAACGAAAATACCCAACATGTTTGGTTTAGATATTGGTATGATTTCAGTTCCGGCACAAGAGATGAACGGAGATTATGCCTATTTTCTAAATGATGAGACTAGCGTCGGAGTTGCTGTGGCAGATGTTATCGGAAAAGGAATTCCAGCAGCTTTATGCATGTCGATGATTAAGTATGGAATGGACAGTTTAACTGGAGCTAAAACAGATCCGATCGTTGTATTAGACGTTATTAATAGAATTGTTGAGAAAAGTGTAAGTGATTCCATGTTTATATCGATGTTCTATGGGACATATAATACAACGAGGAGCGAGTTTACTTATGCTTCGGCTGGACATGAACCACCACTTTTTTATTGTGCAAAGAGTGAGCGTTTCACGGAGTTGCAAGCAAAAGGTTTGTTGCTTGGAGTAGTTCCGAATGTAAAATACGAACAGCATTCAGTTGTATTTGATAAAGAAGACTTCGTTGTTATGATGACCGATGGGGTAACGGAATGTCGTTCAAAAGAAGGTTTTATAGAACAACAAACTGTGATGGACATTATTGAAAGTGTACGAGACGAAAGTGCACAAGCAATGGTGGAATATGTATATAAAAAATTAGAAGAATTACAAGATTTCGAGCAACGCGATGATTTTACTCTTGTCATATTCAAAAAAATTTAACCTAATACAGACGCGAGTCCAACCGTTTATCGAATATGATTAAGGCCTTCGTAGATCCATTTACTTTACTAAGTAGTTCATCAAGCTACTTAGGTGAATCGCTTTTCTATTACTTGTTACAAATGTTTATCACTAGCTATGATTGGGTATTGAATACTATATATAGCGAAGACGGGGGATAAAATAATGAATATTTCAGTTAAACTGTTACAAGAGAGTACGCGTGTTAAAGGTGATATTACAGGAGAAATCGATGCATTTACAGCGCCGATTCTGAGAGAGAAGTTAGCAGAAATAAATGTAACAGAAAACCTTTATATTGAATTGAATTTAAAAGATGTGTCCTATATGGACAGTACAGGACTTGGTGTATTTGTCGGGTTTTATAAAAGTGTAAATGCTTCCAATGGTCATTTGGAATTAACCGGTCTTTCATCACGTTTGAAACGATTGTTTGATATTACTGGTTTAGGTGAGATTATGGATATTCGAACAGCGAGTGAAGAGGTGAAAATAGATGAAACCGTTTGATTATGTGGAAATTAGATTGCCTGCAAAACCACAATATGTGAGTGTTGCTCGCCTTACAATTTCTGGGTTGGCAAATCGCATTGGATTTACGTATGAAGATATCGAAGATTTGAAAATTGCCACAAGTGAGGCTATTACAAATGCAGTTCAACATGCGTACGCTGAGGATGAAGAAGGCGAAGTAGTTATTGGGTGTGCAATATATAAAGAAAAAATGGAAATCATGGTGGCAGATCATGGGAAAAGCTTCAATTTTGAAGAGACGAAAGCAAAAGTTGGTCCATACCATGACTTGAAAGAAGGATCACTTCTAAGGGAAGGTGGTCTAGGTTTATATTTAATCGAGACGTTAATGGATGAAGTAAAAGTCCATCACCAAGAAGGTGTAACTGTATTTATGACGAAGTATGTCGAAGTAGAGCAGGTGGATGAAAATGTCCAACACATCACATCCTAACAAACAATCCAAAGAACAAATATTAGAATGGATTAAAGAATACCAACAGACAGAGAGCGATGATGCTCAAACCAAGTTAGTGTTAAATTATAAAAGGTTGGTTGAATCCATCGCTCGAAAATATTCAAATGGCAAATCGCATCATGAAGATATAGTACAAGTAGGAATGCTAGGACTTTTAGGTGCAATCAGAAGATATGATCCAACTTTTGGGAAAAGCTTCGAAGCGTTTGCTATTCCAACGATTATTGGAGAAATTAAACGTTTTTTGCGGGATAAAACATGGGCAGTACATGTTCCCAGAAGAATTAAAGAACTAGGTCCACGTATAAGAGCGGCTGTAGAAGCTTTAACCGTAGAATTTCAGCGTTCTCCATTAGTGCAGGAAATTGCTGACTTTTTGGGTGAAGAAGTGGAAAATGTCTTAGAAGCTATGGAAATGAGTAAGAGCTATCAGGCGCTATCAATGGATCATTCGTTAGATTCAGATTCAGATGGAGGTACAATTACCTTGTTTGACGTTATTGGAAAAGCGGATGGAGAATTTGAAAAAACAGATCAGCGTTTACTAGTTGCTAATGCTATAAGTAAATTATCAGATCGTGAGAAAGAAATAATACAGCTTACATATATGGAGCAGTTAAGTCAAAAAGAAACGGGCGAGCGTTTAGGAATTTCTCAAATGCATGTTTCAAGAATTCAAAGAAAAGCAATAAAAAGATTGCAAGAAGTAATTTTAGTGTCAGGTGGATTGAAACAGTGAAAATACTTTCAGATGAAAAGGTAGAGATGTGTGTGTACCAAGAGGCGAAGTCCGGAAATTTAGAATCTGGTGACACTTATTATATTGATCAAAAGGAAGATTATTTAATTTGTTCCATTGCAGATGGATTGGGTAATGGACCTATTGCAAAAGAGTCTGCGGATATCATGCCTGAAATTTTAGCAAAATATCCAGAGGAATCGATTGATAGTTTACTTTTACGTTGTAATGAATTAATGGTCCAAAAAAGAGGGGCCGCTGTTGCTATTGTAAAGGTAGATTTCAAACTTCATACAATATCTTATAGCTGTGTAGGAAATATTAAGTTTTATATGTATCAAAGTGAGACAGACAAAATGATATACCCACTACCTGTTATGGGCTACTTATCCGGAAGAAAGCAAAAACCACACACACAAACTTATTCTTATAATAAAAATGATTTATTCTTATTGCATTCTGATGGTGTAAACTTGAAAAGTCCAAAAGCGATTATTAAAAAAGCTGTCAATGCCCAATGTTTATACAAAGCTGTGCTCGACGATATCGAACATGGAGATGACGCTACATTTATCACAGGAAGCTTACTCTAGTTAAATAGGGTAAGCTTTTTTGTGTTAAAATAATCTTATAAGGAAAGGGTGTGTTTGTTTTGGAAATAAAGAAAATGCTACAGCTTGTTTCTAAAGAAACAGGAGTCAAAACTACGCAAGCTGAACAAGTGATTAAACTATTAGAAGAAGGAAATACAGTTCCTTTTATAGCACGGTATAGGAAAGAGCAAACGGGATCTTTAGATGAGGTGCAGATTAAGGCTGTAGAAGATCGATATAATTACATACAGCAGTTAGAACAACGAAAAGAAGAGGTTATCCGATTAATTGATGAGCAAGGTAAGTTAACGGAAGAATTGACTACTTCTATTCAAAATGCTATGGTTCTTCAACGATTAGAAGATTTGTACCGACCATATAAGCAAAAGCGCAGAACAAAAGCGACGATTGGTAAGGAAAAAGGATTAGAACCACTAGCGAGTTTGCTGCTTACTTTTCCTAAAGAGTCGGTGCAAAAGCTAGCAGTCGATTATATCAATGAAAATTTAGAAGTTCTTTCTATAGAAGAGGCACTTCAAGGTGCAAGAGATATTTTAGCAGAACAATTTTCTGATGATGCGAAAATTCGCGAACAAATACGCAATATCACTCGCGCTGATGGAAAGGTTATTTCCACAGTCAAAAAGGAAGAGTTGGACGAAAAGAATGTATTTGAAATGTATTATGAGTACGAGGAACCTGTGAAAAAAATTGTTCCTCACAGAACTTTAGCGATTAACCGTGGAGAAAAAGAAGATGTACTTAAGGTGAGTTTTCAAGTTCCAATAGATAAAGTGACGAATCTTATGAAAACACAGTGGATTCCTTATCAAACGTCCAGTGATGCAGTTGAACATGTGGAAATGGCAATTGAAGACTCGTATAAACGCTTAATCCAACCTTCTGTAGAAAGAGAAATTCGAACAGAACTTACGGAAAAGGCAGAAACTCAAGCAATCCACATTTTCTCGGAAAATTTACGTAACTTATTATTGCAACCTCCATTAAAAGGGAAAGTTATTCTTGGTGTGGATCCAGCATACCGAACAGGATGCAAGCTTGCAGTTGTAGATGATACAGGAAAGCTGCTAGAAGTTTCAGCGATTTATCCACATGCACCTAAAATGGATGTGGAAGGATCTAAAAAGAAAGTTCTTTCTTATTTGAAGAAGTACCCAATTTCATTAATTGCAATTGGGAACGGTACAGCTTCTCGTGAAACCGAACAATTTATAGTAGATTGTTTGAAAGAAGTAGAAGGCGATGTTGCTTACGTTATTGTGAACGAAGCAGGAGCAAGTGTTTATTCAGCATCTGAAACTGCAAGGAATGAGTTCCCTGACTTACAAGTGGAGCAGCGAAGTGCCGTTTCAATTGCAAGAAGGTTACAAGATCCGCTTGCTGAACTTGTGAAGATTGAACCAAAAGCAGTTGGGGTAGGGCAATACCAACATGATGTATCTCAAAAGAAACTTTCAGAGTCTCTTTCTTTTATAGTAGAAACTGCAGTTAACCAAGTTGGAGTGAACGTAAATACAGCATCTGCATCCCTATTGCAATACGTTTCTGGTCTATCGAAAACAGTTGCGGAAAACGTAGTGAATTTGAGAAATGAGCAAGGAAGGTTTACTTCTAGAGCGCAACTAAAGAAAATTCCTCGTCTAGGAGCTAAAACATACGAGCAAGCAATAGGATTCTTACGTGTTCCAGACGCTAAAAACCCATTCGATGCTACAGGAATTCATCCAGAAAGTTATAAAGCAGCAGAACAAGTTTTAGAAATCGTAGGTTTGGAAAAGTCTCAAATCGGATCCAAAGAAGCAGAAGCAGCTTTGATAAACATTAATATTGCGGAAGTAAGCAAGGAACTAGAAATTGGTGAAATTACATTAAAAGATATAGTAGAAACATTGATCAAACCAACTCGAGATCCACGAGAAGCTTTCCCGCAACCTATTTTGAAGAAAGATGTTCTTAAAATGGAAGATCTTCAAAAGGGAATGGAGCTTCAAGGTACTGTTCGAAACGTAGTAGACTTTGGTGCGTTTGTTGATATCGGTGTAAAACAAGATGGCTTAGTTCATATTTCGAAGTTGAAAAAAGGTTTTGTAAAACATCCATTAGATGTTGTATCGCTAGGAGATATCGTTACTGTATGGGTCGAACAATACGATGCAAATAAAGGAAAGGTTTCTTTAACTATGCTTCCTCCAGAACAACAAGTATAAGCAAACAAGAGTTGTCCAATTGATTATTCATTGGACAACATCTTTTAAAGTTAATTCGGTAGTTTTTGCCGAGGCGTAATTGATTAGGAGAGATTTAAGTGACAGATGAAAAACTTCGTGAATTAGTATGTGATGTATCAATAAAGATTTTTGGGAAAGACTTTCAACATGAAGCTTATTTTAATAGTCGCCTTCGTACTACTGGAGGAAGGTACATGTTAAGAACTCATCATATAGAAGTAAATCCTCTTGTGTTTGAAAAGCATGGGATGGATGAATTGATTGGTGTTATAAAACATGAGCTTTGTCATTATCATTTACATATAGAAGGAAAAGGGTATAAACATAGAGATGCTGACTTTCGAGAATTATTGAAAAGAACGAAATCTCCGAGATTTTGTTCTACACTTGTAGATAAGAAAAAGGGTCAAATAAATAAAACCTACACATACCAATGTATAAAATGTTCACTTGAATATAATCGGAAAATTCGATTAAATACGAACAAATACAGATGTGGCAAGTGTTTGGGAGATCTATTATTAGTTTCATTAAGAAATATTAAATAAAATTCGAAAAAGTAGTTGACGTTTCTTAAAAGGCTCTTTATAATAATAAAAGTCGAGTAAAACAAAACGACAAAAATTATTCCGAAGTAGCTCAGTGGTAGAGCAATCGACTGTTAATCGATTGGTCGTAGGTTCGAGTCCTACCTTCGGAGCCATCATGGCCCCTTGGTCAAGCGGTTAAGACACCGCCCTTTCACGGCGGTAACACGGGTTCGAATCCCGTAGGGGTCATTTACATAATATAATTTTAAAGGTCCCGTGGTGTAGCGGTTAACATGCCTGCCTGTCACGCAGGAGATCGCCGGTTCGATCCCGGTCGGGACCGCCATATTGGGGTATAGCCAAGCGGTAAGGCAACGGATTTTGATTCCGTCATGCCCTGGTTCGAATCCAGGTACCCCAGCCATTTTCTTAGAGCCATTAGCTCAGTTGGTAGAGCATCTGACTTTTAATCAGAGGGTCGTAGGTTCGAATCCTACATGGCTCATAAATTTGTTGTTGACATTCTTAGCTAGTGAAGTTATAATAAGGCTTGTCTTGAAAATTAACTACGCGGTCGTGGCGGAATGGCAGACGCGCTAGGTTGAGGGCCTAGTGGGGGTTAACCCTGTGGAGGTTCAAATCCTCTCGGCCGCACCAAAGTGCATTATGCGCCCGTAGCTCAATTGGATAGAGCGTCTGACTACGGATCAGAAGGTTGTGGGTTCGACTCCTGCCGGGCGCGCCAATGAAACAACAACATTTAATTTTATATATGCGGGTGTAGTTTAGTGGTAAAACCTCAGCCTTCCAAGCTGATGATGAGAGTTCGATTCTCTTCACCCGCTCCATTATTTAAAACCATTAGTTAAAACATGAACATTGAAAACTGAACATGCAAAACGTTAAGAAATATAACTTGAAAGACTAACTCCGGTTAGCTTGATAGTAAAACAATTTGGACATCATTTAATGATGATGCCAGCAAAACAAAATGAGCTTTTTAAGTTCTCTATTATGGAGAGTTTGATCCTGGCTCAGGACGAACGCTGGCGGCATGCCTAATACATGCAAGTCGAGCGAATGACGAAGAAGCTTGCTTCTTCTGATTTAGCGGCGGACGGGTGAGTAACACGTGGGCAACCTGCCCTGTAGATTGGGATAACTCCGGGAAACCGGGGCTAATACCGAATAATCCATTTCCTCACATGGGGAAATGTTAAAAGACGGTTTCGGCTGTCACTACAGGATGGGCCCGCGGCGCATTAGCTAGTTGGTGAGGTAACGGCTCACCAAGGCGACGATGCGTAGCCGACCTGAGAGGGTGATCGGCCACACTGGGACTGAGACACGGCCCAGACTCCTACGGGAGGCAGCAGTAGGGAATCTTCCACAATGGACGAAAGTCTGATGGAGCAATGCCGCGTGAGTGAAGAAGGTTTTCGGATCGTAAAACTCTGTTGTGAGGGAAGAACAAGTACGAGAGTAACTGCTCGTACCTTGACGGTACCTCATTAGAAAGCCACGGCTAACTACGTGCCAGCAGCCGCGGTAATACGTAGGTGGCAAGCGTTGTCCGGAATTATTGGGCGTAAAGCGCGCGCAGGCGGTCCTTTAAGTCTGATGTGAAATCCCACGGCTCAACCGTGGAAGGTCATTGGAAACTGGGGGACTTGAGTACAGAAGAGGAAAGCGGAATTCCAAGTGTAGCGGTGAAATGCGTAGAGATTTGGAGGAACACCAGTGGCGAAGGCGGCTTTCTGGTCTGTAACTGACGCTGAGGCGCGAAAGCGTGGGGAGCAAACAGGATTAGATACCCTGGTAGTCCACGCCGTAAACGATGAGTGCTAAGTGTTAGGGGGTTTCCGCCCCTTAGTGCTGCAGCTAACGCATTAAGCACTCCGCCTGGGGAGTACGGTCGCAAGACTGAAACTCAAAGGAATTGACGGGGGCCCGCACAAGCGGTGGAGCATGTGGTTTAATTCGAAGCAACGCGAAGAACCTTACCAGGTCTTGACATCCCGCTGACCGTTCTAGAGATAGATCTTTCCCTTCGGGGACAGCGGTGACAGGTGGTGCATGGTTGTCGTCAGCTCGTGTCGTGAGATGTTGGGTTAAGTCCCGCAACGAGCGCAACCCTTGATCTTAGTTGCCAGCATTCAGTTGGGCACTCTAAGGTGACTGCCGGTGATAAACCGGAGGAAGGTGGGGATGACGTCAAATCATCATGCCCCTTATGACCTGGGCTACACACGTGCTACAATGGACGGTACAGAGGGTCGCAACCCCGCGAGGGTGAGCTAATCCCATAAAACCGTTCTCAGTTCGGATTGTAGGCTGCAACTCGCCTACATGAAGCCGGAATCGCTAGTAATCGTGGATCAGCATGCCACGGTGAATACGTTCCCGGGCCTTGTACACACCGCCCGTCACACCACGAGAGTTTGTAACACCCGAAGTCGGTGGGGTAACCCTTACGGGAGCCAGCCGCCGAAGGTGGGACAGATGATTGGGGTGAAGTCGTAACAAGGTAGCCGTATCGGAAGGTGCGGCTGGATCACCTCCTTTCTAAGGATAATATCGGAATACAGATTTTTATCTGTATCTTAACGTTTTGCAGTTCAGTTTTGAATGTTCATTTTTATGAGCATTTGAAAACTTGTTCTTTGAAAACTGGATAAAAAGACATTGAAAGAAACAAATTCAAGAAATTCAATTTGTAATCACTTTTGTGATTATATTTTGCGTAGTATTTTTAACTACTATAGGAAGTCCGTGTTTTCACGGAGGACCAAATTAGGTTAAGTTAATAAGGGCGCGCGGTGAATGCCTTGGCACTAGGAGCCGAAGAAGGACGGCACTAACACCGATATGCTTCGGGGAGCTGTAAGTGAGCTTTGATCCGGAGATTTCCGAATGGGGAAACCCACTGTTCGTAATGGAGCAGTACATTTACGTGAATACATAGCGTATCTGTGGCACACCCAGGGAACTGAAACATCTAAGTACCTGGAGGAAGAGAAAGAAAAATCGATTCCCTGAGTAGCGGCGAGCGAAACGGGAATAGCCCAAACCAAGAGGCTTGCCTCTTGGGGTTGTAGGACACTCTACATAGAGTTACAAAGGAATGAGTTAGACGAAGCGATCTGGAAAGGTCCGCAGGATAGGGTAAAAGCCCCGTAGTCAAAAGTTCATTCTCTCTTGAGTGTATCCTGAGTACGGCGGAACACGTGAAATTCCGTCGGAATCTGGGAGGACCATCTCCCAAGGCTAAATACTACCTAGTGACCGATAGTGAACCAGTACCGTGAGGGAAAGGTGAAAAGCACCCCGGAAGGGGAGTGAAATAGATCCTGAAACCGCGTGCCTACAAGTAGTCAGAGCCCGTTAATGGGTGATGGCGTGCCTTTTGTAGAATGAACCGGCGAGTTACGATTACATGCAAGGTTAAGTTGAGAAGACGGAGCCGCAGCGAAAGCGAGTCTGAATAGGGCGAATGAGTATGTGGTCGTAGACCCGAAACCAGGTGATCTACCCATGTCCAGGATGAAGGTAAGGTAACACTTACTGGAGGTCCGAACCCACGCACGTTGAAAAGTGCGGGGATGAGGTGTGGGTAGCGGAGAAATTCCAATCGAACCTGGAGATAGCTGGTTCTCTCCGAAATAGCTTTAGGGCTAGCCTCAAACGTTAGAATCTTGGAGGTAGAGCACTGTTTGGACTAGGGGCCCATCCCGGGTTACCGAATTCAGACAAACTCCGAATGCCAATGATTTATGTTTGGGAGTCAGACTGCGAGTGATAAGATCCGTAGTCAAGAGGGAAACAGCCCAGACCACCAGCTAAGGTCCCAAAGTATTTGTTAAGTGGAAAAGGATGTGGCGTTGCTTAGACAACCAGGATGTTGGCTTAGAAGCAGCCATCATTTAAAGAGTGCGTAATAGCTCACTGGTCGAGTGACGCTGCGCCGAAAATGTATCGGGGCTAAACAAATCACCGAAGCTGTGGATTGATACCTATGGTATCAGTGGTAGGAGAGCGTTCTAAGGGCGTTGAAGTCAGACCGGAAGGACTGGTGGAGCGCTTAGAAGTGAGAATGCCGGTATGAGTAGCGAAAGATGGGTGAGAATCCCATCCACCGTATGACTAAGGTTTCCTGAGGAAGGCTCGTCCGCTCAGGGTTAGTCGGGACCTAAGTCGAGGCCGATAGGCGTAGACGATGGACAACAGGTTGATATTCCTGTACCACCAAACCACCGTTTGAGCAATGGGGGGACGCAGAAGGATAGGGTAAGCATGCTGTTGGTTATGCATGTCCAAGCAGTGAGGTGTGAGTGTAGGCAAATCCGCACTCTGTAACATTGAGCTGTGATGGCGAGGACTTAGTCCGAAGTTCCTGATTTCACACTGCCAAGAAAAGCCTCTAGCGAGGTGATAGGTGCCCGTACCGCAAACCGACACAGGTAGTCGAGGAGAGAATCCTAAGGTGAGCGAGAGAACTCTCGTTAAGGAACTCGGCAAAATGACCCCGTAACTTCGGGAGAAGGGGTGCTCTTTTGGGTGTATAGCCTAGAAGAGCCGCAGTGAATAGGCCCAGGCGACTGTTTAGCAAAAACACAGGTCTCTGCAAAACCGTAAGGTGAAGTATAGGGGCTGACGCCTGCCCGGTGCTGGAAGGTTAAGAGGAGTGCTTAGCGCAAGCGAAGGTGCGAATTGAAGCCCCAGTAAACGGCGGCCGTAACTATAACGGTCCTAAGGTAGCGAAATTCCTTGTCGGGTAAGTTCCGACCCGCACGAAAGGCGTAACGATCTGGGCACTGTCTCAACGAGAGACTCGGTGAAATTATAGTACCTGTGAAGATGCAGGTTACCCGCGACAGGACGGAAAGACCCCGTGGAGCTTTACTATAGCTTGATATTGAATTTTGGTGCAACTTGTACAGGATAGGCAGGAGCCTTAGAGCCCGGAGCGCCAGCTTCGGAGGAGGCGTCGGTGGGATACTGCCCTGGTTGTATTGAAATTCTAACCCATACCCGTAACCCGGGTAGGAGACAGTGTCAGGCGGGTAGTTTGACTGGGGCGGTCGCCTCCTAAAGTGTAACGGAGGCGCCCAAAGGTTCCCTCAGAATGGTTGGAAATCATTCGAAGAGTGTAAAGGCAGAAGGGAGCTTGACTGCGAGACCTACAAGTCGAGCAGGGTCGAAAGACGGGCTTAGTGATCCGGTGGTTCCGCATGGAAGGGCCATCGCTCAACGGATAAAAGCTACCCCGGGGATAACAGGCTTATCTCCCCCAAGAGTCCACATCGACGGGGAGGTTTGGCACCTCGATGTCGGCTCATCGCATCCTGGGGCTGTAGTCGGTCCCAAGGGTTGGGCTGTTCGCCCATTAAAGCGGTACGCGAGCTGGGTTCAGAACGTCGTGAGACAGTTCGGTCCCTATCCGTCGTGGGCGTAGGAAATTTGAGAGGAGCTGTCCTTAGTACGAGAGGACCGGGATGGACACACCGCTGGTGTACCAGTTGTTCTGCCAAGAGCATCGCTGGGTAGCTATGTGTGGACGGGATAAGTGCTGAAAGCATCTAAGCACGAAGCCCCCCTCAAGATGAGATTTCCCATTACGCAAGTAAGTAAGATCCCTCAAAGACGATGAGGTAGATAGGTTCGGGGTGGAAGCGTGGCGACATGTGCAGCTGACGAATACTAATCGATCGAGGACTTAACCAAATAGAATTTGCACATTTCAATGTCTTTTATCCAGTTTTGAGTGAACAAGCACTCATTGTCTAGTGATGATGGCGAAGAGGTCACACCCGTTCCCATACCGAACACGGAAGTTAAGCTCTTCAGCGCCGATGGTAGTTGGGGGTTTCCCCCTGCAAGAGTAGGACGTCGCTGGGCACTATGAAAAGTCGTTACCGAGTAATCGGTAACGACTTTTTTTGCTGTATAAATTTAACTGTTTTAAAGGTTCTATAATATTTGTTGGGGTTTTCCTACAATTATCCATAAAAAATGCAGATCGTAATGTAGAAGTTATTATACGTAAGTTCACATAATTTAGAAGGTATAGTATTTTTAGATTCTATAATAAATATTGTGGTTTTTACACAACTAAGTGCAAAATGCTTGGCATCTTCCGAATTTTATACTTGAACTTGTATGATCGAAATCGCAGATTTGAGAGGTTATGTGAGAAGAAGCGCAAACGTAATTCATTTGGTGATAAAAGTTGCGGTTTCAAGTAAAAATATTACTAGTACACTATTATAAATAGATTATAAGTAAAGTTGATTAACTTATAGGAGTTTTTAATACACGTGAGAAAAACCTTATAAAATAAACAGTTTTCTAAAGAAAAGGTGAGTAATTACTATTGGTAGTGTCTCACCATTTTATTTCATCTATATATTGTATAGGTAATAATAGATGTAAGTTTTATTAAAAAAACAAAGAAAAACACTTGTCATTCTCTTTAGAGAGTGGTATATTAATTAAGTTGTCATTTTAACTACTGTTTTTTCAAAAAGTAATTAAAAAAAGTTGTTGACATTAATAACAAGATTTGTTATGATAATAAAGTCGTCAAAACGACATAACAACAAAAGCAGAACATGAACATTGAAAACTGAACATGTAAAACGTTAAGAAATATAACTAGAAAGACTAGCTTAGGTTAGTTTGATAGTAAAACAATTTGGACATCATTTAATGATGATGCCAGCAAAACAAAATGAGCTTTTTAAGTTCTCTATTATGGAGAGTTTGATCCTGGCTCAGGACGAACGCTGGCGGCATGCCTAATACATGCAAGTCGAGCGAATGACGAAGAAGCTTGCTTCTTCTGATTTAGCGGCGGACGGGTGAGTAACACGTGGGCAACCTGCCCTGTAGATTGGGATAACTCCGGGAAACCGGGGCTAATACCGAATAATCCATTTCCTCACATGGGGAAATGTTAAAAGACGGTTTCGGCTGTCACTACAGGATGGGCCCGCGGCGCATTAGCTAGTTGGTGAGGTAACGGCTCACCAAGGCGACGATGCGTAGCCGACCTGAGAGGGTGATCGGCCACACTGGGACTGAGACACGGCCCAGACTCCTACGGGAGGCAGCAGTAGGGAATCTTCCACAATGGACGAAAGTCTGATGGAGCAATGCCGCGTGAGTGAAGAAGGTTTTCGGATCGTAAAACTCTGTTGTGAGGGAAGAACAAGTACGAGAGTAACTGCTCGTACCTTGACGGTACCTCATTAGAAAGCCACGGCTAACTACGTGCCAGCAGCCGCGGTAATACGTAGGTGGCAAGCGTTGTCCGGAATTATTGGGCGTAAAGCGCGCGCAGGCGGTCCTTTAAGTCTGATGTGAAATCCCACGGCTCAACCGTGGAAGGTCATTGGAAACTGGGGGACTTGAGTACAGAAGAGGAAAGCGGAATTCCAAGTGTAGCGGTGAAATGCGTAGAGATTTGGAGGAACACCAGTGGCGAAGGCGGCTTTCTGGTCTGTAACTGACGCTGAGGCGCGAAAGCGTGGGGAGCAAACAGGATTAGATACCCTGGTAGTCCACGCCGTAAACGATGAGTGCTAAGTGTTAGGGGGTTTCCGCCCCTTAGTGCTGCAGCTAACGCATTAAGCACTCCGCCTGGGGAGTACGGTCGCAAGACTGAAACTCAAAGGAATTGACGGGGGCCCGCACAAGCGGTGGAGCATGTGGTTTAATTCGAAGCAACGCGAAGAACCTTACCAGGTCTTGACATCCCGCTGACCGTTCTAGAGATAGATCTTTCCCTTCGGGGACAGCGGTGACAGGTGGTGCATGGTTGTCGTCAGCTCGTGTCGTGAGATGTTGGGTTAAGTCCCGCAACGAGCGCAACCCTTGATCTTAGTTGCCAGCATTCAGTTGGGCACTCTAAGGTGACTGCCGGTGATAAACCGGAGGAAGGTGGGGATGACGTCAAATCATCATGCCCCTTATGACCTGGGCTACACACGTGCTACAATGGACGGTACAGAGGGTCGCAACCCCGCGAGGGTGAGCTAATCCCATAAAACCGTTCTCAGTTCGGATTGTAGGCTGCAACTCGCCTACATGAAGCCGGAATCGCTAGTAATCGTGGATCAGCATGCCACGGTGAATACGTTCCCGGGCCTTGTACACACCGCCCGTCACACCACGAGAGTTTGTAACACCCGAAGTCGGTGGGGTAACCCTTACGGGAGCCAGCCGCCGAAGGTGGGACAGATGATTGGGGTGAAGTCGTAACAAGGTAGCCGTATCGGAAGGTGCGGCTGGATCACCTCCTTTCTAAGGATAATATCGGAATACAGATTTTTATCTGTATCTTAACGTTTTGCAGTTCAGTTTTGAATGTTCATTTTTATGAGCATTTGAAAACTTGTTCTTTGAAAACTGGATAAAAAGACATTGAAAGAAACAAATTCAAGAAATTCAATTTGTAATCACTTTTGTGATTATATTTTGCGTAGTATTTTTAACTACTATAGGAAGTCCGTGTTTTCACGGAGGACCAAATTAGGTTAAGTTAATAAGGGCGCGCGGTGAATGCCTTGGCACTAGGAGCCGAAGAAGGACGGCACTAACACCGATATGCTTCGGGGAGCTGTAAGTGAGCTTTGATCCGGAGATTTCCGAATGGGGAAACCCACTGTTCGTAATGGAGCAGTACATTTACGTGAATACATAGCGTATCTGTGGCACACCCAGGGAACTGAAACATCTAAGTACCTGGAGGAAGAGAAAGAAAAATCGATTCCCTGAGTAGCGGCGAGCGAAACGGGAATAGCCCAAACCAAGAGGCTTGCCTCTTGGGGTTGTAGGACACTCTACATAGAGTTACAAAGGAATGAGTTAGACGAAGCGATCTGGAAAGGTCCGCAGGATAGGGTAAAAGCCCCGTAGTCAAAAGTTCATTCTCTCTTGAGTGTATCCTGAGTACGGCGGAACACGTGAAATTCCGTCGGAATCTGGGAGGACCATCTCCCAAGGCTAAATACTACCTAGTGACCGATAGTGAACCAGTACCGTGAGGGAAAGGTGAAAAGCACCCCGGAAGGGGAGTGAAATAGATCCTGAAACCGCGTGCCTACAAGTAGTCAGAGCCCGTTAATGGGTGATGGCGTGCCTTTTGTAGAATGAACCGGCGAGTTACGATTACATGCAAGGTTAAGTTGAGAAGACGGAGCCGCAGCGAAAGCGAGTCTGAATAGGGCGAATGAGTATGTGGTCGTAGACCCGAAACCAGGTGATCTACCCATGTCCAGGATGAAGGTAAGGTAACACTTACTGGAGGTCCGAACCCACGCACGTTGAAAAGTGCGGGGATGAGGTGTGGGTAGCGGAGAAATTCCAATCGAACCTGGAGATAGCTGGTTCTCTCCGAAATAGCTTTAGGGCTAGCCTCAAACGTTAGAATCTTGGAGGTAGAGCACTGTTTGGACTAGGGGCCCATCCCGGGTTACCGAATTCAGACAAACTCCGAATGCCAATGATTTATGTTTGGGAGTCAGACTGCGAGTGATAAGATCCGTAGTCAAGAGGGAAACAGCCCAGACCACCAGCTAAGGTCCCAAAGTATTTGTTAAGTGGAAAAGGATGTGGCGTTGCTTAGACAACCAGGATGTTGGCTTAGAAGCAGCCATCATTTAAAGAGTGCGTAATAGCTCACTGGTCGAGTGACGCTGCGCCGAAAATGTATCGGGGCTAAACAAATCACCGAAGCTGTGGATTGATACCTATGGTATCAGTGGTAGGAGAGCGTTCTAAGGGCGTTGAAGTCAGACCGGAAGGACTGGTGGAGCGCTTAGAAGTGAGAATGCCGGTATGAGTAGCGAAAGATGGGTGAGAATCCCATCCACCGTATGACTAAGGTTTCCTGAGGAAGGCTCGTCCGCTCAGGGTTAGTCGGGACCTAAGTCGAGGCCGATAGGCGTAGACGATGGACAACAGGTTGATATTCCTGTACCACCAAACCACCGTTTGAGCAATGGGGGGACGCAGAAGGATAGGGTAAGCATGCTGTTGGTTATGCATGTCCAAGCAGTGAGGTGTGAGTGTAGGCAAATCCGCACTCTGTAACATTGAGCTGTGATGGCGAGGACTTAGTCCGAAGTTCCTGATTTCACACTGCCAAGAAAAGCCTCTAGCGAGGTGATAGGTGCCCGTACCGCAAACCGACACAGGTAGTCGAGGAGAGAATCCTAAGGTGAGCGAGAGAACTCTCGTTAAGGAACTCGGCAAAATGACCCCGTAACTTCGGGAGAAGGGGTGCTCTTTTGGGTGTATAGCCTAGAAGAGCCGCAGTGAATAGGCCCAGGCGACTGTTTAGCAAAAACACAGGTCTCTGCAAAACCGTAAGGTGAAGTATAGGGGCTGACGCCTGCCCGGTGCTGGAAGGTTAAGAGGAGTGCTTAGCGCAAGCGAAGGTGCGAATTGAAGCCCCAGTAAACGGCGGCCGTAACTATAACGGTCCTAAGGTAGCGAAATTCCTTGTCGGGTAAGTTCCGACCCGCACGAAAGGCGTAACGATCTGGGCACTGTCTCAACGAGAGACTCGGTGAAATTATAGTACCTGTGAAGATGCAGGTTACCCGCGACAGGACGGAAAGACCCCGTGGAGCTTTACTATAGCTTGATATTGAATTTTGGTGCAACTTGTACAGGATAGGCAGGAGCCTTAGAGCCCGGAGCGCCAGCTTCGGAGGAGGCGTCGGTGGGATACTGCCCTGGTTGTATTGAAATTCTAACCCATACCCGTAACCCGGGTAGGAGACAGTGTCAGGCGGGTAGTTTGACTGGGGCGGTCGCCTCCTAAAGTGTAACGGAGGCGCCCAAAGGTTCCCTCAGAATGGTTGGAAATCATTCGAAGAGTGTAAAGGCAGAAGGGAGCTTGACTGCGAGACCTACAAGTCGAGCAGGGTCGAAAGACGGGCTTAGTGATCCGGTGGTTCCGCATGGAAGGGCCATCGCTCAACGGATAAAAGCTACCCCGGGGATAACAGGCTTATCTCCCCCAAGAGTCCACATCGACGGGGAGGTTTGGCACCTCGATGTCGGCTCATCGCATCCTGGGGCTGTAGTCGGTCCCAAGGGTTGGGCTGTTCGCCCATTAAAGCGGTACGCGAGCTGGGTTCAGAACGTCGTGAGACAGTTCGGTCCCTATCCGTCGTGGGCGTAGGAAATTTGAGAGGAGCTGTCCTTAGTACGAGAGGACCGGGATGGACACACCGCTGGTGTACCAGTTGTTCTGCCAAGAGCATCGCTGGGTAGCTATGTGTGGACGGGATAAGTGCTGAAAGCATCTAAGCACGAAGCCCCCCTCAAGATGAGATTTCCCATTACGCAAGTAAGTAAGATCCCTCAAAGACGATGAGGTAGATAGGTTCGGGGTGGAAGCGTGGCGACATGTGCAGCTGACGAATACTAATCGATCGAGGACTTAACCAAATAGAATTTGCACATTTCAATGTCTTTTATCCAGTTTTGAGTGAACAAGCACTCATTGTCTAGTGATGATGGCGAAGAGGTCACACCCGTTCCCATACCGAACACGGAAGTTAAGCTCTTCAGCGCCGATGGTAGTTGGGGGTTTCCCCCTGCAAGAGTAGGACGTCGCTGGGCACTATGAAAAGTCGTTACCGAGTAATCGGTAACGACTTTTTTTGCTGTATAAATTTAACTGTTTTAAAGGTTCTATAATATTTGTTGGGGTTTTCCTACAATTATCCATAAAAAATGCAGATCGTAATGTAGAAGTTATTATACGTAAGTTCACATAATTTAGAAGGTATAGTATTTTTAGATTCTATAATAAATATTGTGGTTTTTACACAACTAAGTGCAAAATGCTTGGCATCTTCCGAATTTTATACTTGAACTTGTATGATCGAAATCGCAGATTTGAGAGGTTATGTGAGAAGAAGCGCAAACGTAATTCATTTGGTGATAAAAGTTGCGGTTTCAAGTAAAAATATTACTAGTACACTATTATAAATAGATTATAAGTAAAGTTGATTAACTTATAGGAGTTTTTAATACACGTGAGAAAAACCTTATAAAATAAACAGTTTTCTAAAGAAAAGGTGAGTAATTACTATTGGTAGTGTCTCACCATTTTATTTCATCTATATATTGTATAGGTAATAATAGATGTAAGTTTTATTAAAAAAACAAAGAAAAACACTTGTCATTCTCTTTAGAGAGTGGTATATTAATTAAGTTGTCATTTTAACTACTGTTTTTTCAAAAAGTAATTAAAAAAAGTTGTTGACATTAATAACAAGATTTGTTATGATAATAAAGTCGTCAAAACGACATAACAACAAAAGCAGAACATGAACATTGAAAACTGAACATGTAAAACGTTAAGAAATATAACTAGAAAGACTAGCTTAGGTTAGTTTGATAGTAAAACAATTTGGACATCATTTAATGATGATGCCAGCAAAACAAAATGAGCTTTTTAAGTTCTCTATTATGGAGAGTTTGATCCTGGCTCAGGACGAACGCTGGCGGCATGCCTAATACATGCAAGTCGAGCGAATGACGAAGAAGCTTGCTTCTTCTGATTTAGCGGCGGACGGGTGAGTAACACGTGGGCAACCTGCCCTGTAGATTGGGATAACTCCGGGAAACCGGGGCTAATACCGAATAATCCATTTCCTCACATGGGGAAATGTTAAAAGACGGTTTCGGCTGTCACTACAGGATGGGCCCGCGGCGCATTAGCTAGTTGGTGAGGTAACGGCTCACCAAGGCGACGATGCGTAGCCGACCTGAGAGGGTGATCGGCCACACTGGGACTGAGACACGGCCCAGACTCCTACGGGAGGCAGCAGTAGGGAATCTTCCACAATGGACGAAAGTCTGATGGAGCAATGCCGCGTGAGTGAAGAAGGTTTTCGGATCGTAAAACTCTGTTGTGAGGGAAGAACAAGTACGAGAGTAACTGCTCGTACCTTGACGGTACCTCATTAGAAAGCCACGGCTAACTACGTGCCAGCAGCCGCGGTAATACGTAGGTGGCAAGCGTTGTCCGGAATTATTGGGCGTAAAGCGCGCGCAGGCGGTCCTTTAAGTCTGATGTGAAATCCCACGGCTCAACCGTGGAAGGTCATTGGAAACTGGGGGACTTGAGTACAGAAGAGGAAAGCGGAATTCCAAGTGTAGCGGTGAAATGCGTAGAGATTTGGAGGAACACCAGTGGCGAAGGCGGCTTTCTGGTCTGTAACTGACGCTGAGGCGCGAAAGCGTGGGGAGCAAACAGGATTAGATACCCTGGTAGTCCACGCCGTAAACGATGAGTGCTAAGTGTTAGGGGGTTTCCGCCCCTTAGTGCTGCAGCTAACGCATTAAGCACTCCGCCTGGGGAGTACGGTCGCAAGACTGAAACTCAAAGGAATTGACGGGGGCCCGCACAAGCGGTGGAGCATGTGGTTTAATTCGAAGCAACGCGAAGAACCTTACCAGGTCTTGACATCCCGCTGACCGTTCTAGAGATAGATCTTTCCCTTCGGGGACAGCGGTGACAGGTGGTGCATGGTTGTCGTCAGCTCGTGTCGTGAGATGTTGGGTTAAGTCCCGCAACGAGCGCAACCCTTGATCTTAGTTGCCAGCATTCAGTTGGGCACTCTAAGGTGACTGCCGGTGATAAACCGGAGGAAGGTGGGGATGACGTCAAATCATCATGCCCCTTATGACCTGGGCTACACACGTGCTACAATGGACGGTACAGAGGGTCGCAACCCCGCGAGGGTGAGCTAATCCCATAAAACCGTTCTCAGTTCGGATTGTAGGCTGCAACTCGCCTACATGAAGCCGGAATCGCTAGTAATCGTGGATCAGCATGCCACGGTGAATACGTTCCCGGGCCTTGTACACACCGCCCGTCACACCACGAGAGTTTGTAACACCCGAAGTCGGTGGGGTAACCCTTACGGGAGCCAGCCGCCGAAGGTGGGACAGATGATTGGGGTGAAGTCGTAACAAGGTAGCCGTATCGGAAGGTGCGGCTGGATCACCTCCTTTCTAAGGATAATATCGGAATACAGATTTTTATCTGTATCTTAACGTTTTGCAGTTCAGTTTTGAATGTTCATTTTTATGAGCATTTGAAAACTTGTTCTTTGAAAACTGGATAAAAAGACATTGAAAGAAACAAATTCAAGAAATTCAATTTGTAATCACTTTTGTGATTATATTTTGCGTAGTATTTTTAACTACTATAGGAAGTCCGTGTTTTCACGGAGGACCAAATTAGGTTAAGTTAATAAGGGCGCGCGGTGAATGCCTTGGCACTAGGAGCCGAAGAAGGACGGCACTAACACCGATATGCTTCGGGGAGCTGTAAGTGAGCTTTGATCCGGAGATTTCCGAATGGGGAAACCCACTGTTCGTAATGGAGCAGTACATTTACGTGAATACATAGCGTATCTGTGGCACACCCAGGGAACTGAAACATCTAAGTACCTGGAGGAAGAGAAAGAAAAATCGATTCCCTGAGTAGCGGCGAGCGAAACGGGAATAGCCCAAACCAAGAGGCTTGCCTCTTGGGGTTGTAGGACACTCTACATAGAGTTACAAAGGAATGAGTTAGACGAAGCGATCTGGAAAGGTCCGCAGGATAGGGTAAAAGCCCCGTAGTCAAAAGTTCATTCTCTCTTGAGTGTATCCTGAGTACGGCGGAACACGTGAAATTCCGTCGGAATCTGGGAGGACCATCTCCCAAGGCTAAATACTACCTAGTGACCGATAGTGAACCAGTACCGTGAGGGAAAGGTGAAAAGCACCCCGGAAGGGGAGTGAAATAGATCCTGAAACCGCGTGCCTACAAGTAGTCAGAGCCCGTTAATGGGTGATGGCGTGCCTTTTGTAGAATGAACCGGCGAGTTACGATTACATGCAAGGTTAAGTTGAGAAGACGGAGCCGCAGCGAAAGCGAGTCTGAATAGGGCGAATGAGTATGTGGTCGTAGACCCGAAACCAGGTGATCTACCCATGTCCAGGATGAAGGTAAGGTAACACTTACTGGAGGTCCGAACCCACGCACGTTGAAAAGTGCGGGGATGAGGTGTGGGTAGCGGAGAAATTCCAATCGAACCTGGAGATAGCTGGTTCTCTCCGAAATAGCTTTAGGGCTAGCCTCAAACGTTAGAATCTTGGAGGTAGAGCACTGTTTGGACTAGGGGCCCATCCCGGGTTACCGAATTCAGACAAACTCCGAATGCCAATGATTTATGTTTGGGAGTCAGACTGCGAGTGATAAGATCCGTAGTCAAGAGGGAAACAGCCCAGACCACCAGCTAAGGTCCCAAAGTATTTGTTAAGTGGAAAAGGATGTGGCGTTGCTTAGACAACCAGGATGTTGGCTTAGAAGCAGCCATCATTTAAAGAGTGCGTAATAGCTCACTGGTCGAGTGACGCTGCGCCGAAAATGTATCGGGGCTAAACAAATCACCGAAGCTGTGGATTGATACCTATGGTATCAGTGGTAGGAGAGCGTTCTAAGGGCGTTGAAGTCAGACCGGAAGGACTGGTGGAGCGCTTAGAAGTGAGAATGCCGGTATGAGTAGCGAAAGATGGGTGAGAATCCCATCCACCGTATGACTAAGGTTTCCTGAGGAAGGCTCGTCCGCTCAGGGTTAGTCGGGACCTAAGTCGAGGCCGATAGGCGTAGACGATGGACAACAGGTTGATATTCCTGTACCACCAAACCACCGTTTGAGCAATGGGGGGACGCAGAAGGATAGGGTAAGCATGCTGTTGGTTATGCATGTCCAAGCAGTGAGGTGTGAGTGTAGGCAAATCCGCACTCTGTAACATTGAGCTGTGATGGCGAGGACTTAGTCCGAAGTTCCTGATTTCACACTGCCAAGAAAAGCCTCTAGCGAGGTGATAGGTGCCCGTACCGCAAACCGACACAGGTAGTCGAGGAGAGAATCCTAAGGTGAGCGAGAGAACTCTCGTTAAGGAACTCGGCAAAATGACCCCGTAACTTCGGGAGAAGGGGTGCTCTTTTGGGTGTATAGCCTAGAAGAGCCGCAGTGAATAGGCCCAGGCGACTGTTTAGCAAAAACACAGGTCTCTGCAAAACCGTAAGGTGAAGTATAGGGGCTGACGCCTGCCCGGTGCTGGAAGGTTAAGAGGAGTGCTTAGCGCAAGCGAAGGTGCGAATTGAAGCCCCAGTAAACGGCGGCCGTAACTATAACGGTCCTAAGGTAGCGAAATTCCTTGTCGGGTAAGTTCCGACCCGCACGAAAGGCGTAACGATCTGGGCACTGTCTCAACGAGAGACTCGGTGAAATTATAGTACCTGTGAAGATGCAGGTTACCCGCGACAGGACGGAAAGACCCCGTGGAGCTTTACTATAGCTTGATATTGAATTTTGGTGCAACTTGTACAGGATAGGCAGGAGCCTTAGAGCCCGGAGCGCCAGCTTCGGAGGAGGCGTCGGTGGGATACTGCCCTGGTTGTATTGAAATTCTAACCCATACCCGTAACCCGGGTAGGAGACAGTGTCAGGCGGGTAGTTTGACTGGGGCGGTCGCCTCCTAAAGTGTAACGGAGGCGCCCAAAGGTTCCCTCAGAATGGTTGGAAATCATTCGAAGAGTGTAAAGGCAGAAGGGAGCTTGACTGCGAGACCTACAAGTCGAGCAGGGTCGAAAGACGGGCTTAGTGATCCGGTGGTTCCGCATGGAAGGGCCATCGCTCAACGGATAAAAGCTACCCCGGGGATAACAGGCTTATCTCCCCCAAGAGTCCACATCGACGGGGAGGTTTGGCACCTCGATGTCGGCTCATCGCATCCTGGGGCTGTAGTCGGTCCCAAGGGTTGGGCTGTTCGCCCATTAAAGCGGTACGCGAGCTGGGTTCAGAACGTCGTGAGACAGTTCGGTCCCTATCCGTCGTGGGCGTAGGAAATTTGAGAGGAGCTGTCCTTAGTACGAGAGGACCGGGATGGACACACCGCTGGTGTACCAGTTGTTCTGCCAAGAGCATCGCTGGGTAGCTATGTGTGGACGGGATAAGTGCTGAAAGCATCTAAGCACGAAGCCCCCCTCAAGATGAGATTTCCCATTACGCAAGTAAGTAAGATCCCTCAAAGACGATGAGGTAGATAGGTTCGGGGTGGAAGCGTGGCGACATGTGCAGCTGACGAATACTAATCGATCGAGGACTTAACCAAATAGAATTTATATATTTCAATGTCTTTTATCCAGTTTTGAGTGAACAAGCACTCATTGTCTAGTGATGATGGCGAAGAGGTCACACCCGTTCCCATACCGAACACGGAAGTTAAGCTCTTCAGCGCCGATGGTAGTTGGGGGTTTCCCCCTGCAAGAGTAGGACGTCGCTGGGCACTATGAAAAGTCGTTACCGAGTAATCGGTAACGACTTTTTTTGTTGTATATACTTTCAAATGGTTATGACTTGGAATGCTTACTTAGTTGATGAGAAAAGGCCAAGATTTTATGGGAATTAGATATAGACTTGTACTCAACTTGATACGACATTACCCGGGAAATAATTACATATACCGACATTAAGACACAAAAATTATAAATTAAGTTTTTGCGTATAATTTCGTCTTGAAAAGTATTTTTTATAGTCCAGCGTGCTGTTATAAAGAGGCGAATGCCGCAGATTTTTGCATATTCAAGAGCATCAAACCATCACAAGAATGTTACAGAGTATGGGATTAATAATTTTGAGAGAAGGGAAAGCAACTAAATATAAAATGAGTGAAAAATGCTATCCAGTCGCATCTTTCACTGTCCAATCAGAATTTTTTTATTCGGTTACAAATGCAAAAATGCCCCTCCAATGAGGGGCTACTTTATATTTCACTCATTAATGCATGGGTATTGCCTTCCGTGTCTTTAAAGAATGCCATCCATGTTTCGGTGTTATCCATCTTTGCAACCATATGTGGTTCGTCTATGAATAATGCACCTGCTTCTTGCATTCGTGCAACTTCTCCATGCAAATTATCCACTTTAAAATATAATACTGAGCTTTTGTGGTCGAATTCTGCTGTTTCAGGTCTACTTAATAATAATCTTGTATCTTCACATTGAAAGAATGCTAAACCATCAATTTCAAATAATAAAGGTAATCCGATTACATCCTTATAAAATACGACAGCACGTGCTACATTTTCTACATTTACTGCAACTTGTCCTAACTTCATATAGAATAACCTCCATCTCTTATATATAAATTCTAGATTATTGTCAATAACCCTTTTTAATATTAAAAAAAAAAATAATTAAACCAAATATCTAGAATGTGTTTTTAATTGGCGAAATAAATTAGACAATTTAATATTTATATTATATACTACATTACAACACTAATGCACTAACATGTATAAAAGGAGGTTTATCAAATTGAATCTAAATGCTGATAGTACGAAGCCTATCTATATTCAAATTTCCGAATGGATAGAGAATGAAATAATAGCCGATCGATTTCAAAGCGATGAGAAAGTACATTCTCAATACCAATTAGCAGACCTCTTCAATATTAATCCAGCAACAGCAGCTAAAGGGTTGACGATACTCGTGGAAGATCAAATTCTTTACAAGAAAAGGGGTCTTGGTATGTTTGTAAAACCAGAAGCCAAAATAAAGATTTTGGAAAAGAGACGAAGTGAAACGTTAGCCCATATGGTTAGAGAGCTTGTAATGGAAGCGAGAAGGCTTTCTGTGACAGAAGAGGAACTTATCCAACTAATTAAAAAATGTGAGGAGGAACAAATTTGAGGGTAATTGATTGTAAAAGGTTAAAAAAGCGTTATAAGCGAATGTATGCTCTTGAAGATATAACATTTCAACTAAATGATCAAAAAATAACTGGTTTAATTGGACGCAATGGTGCTGGGAAAACAACTTTACTAAAAATACTAGCTGGATTTATCAAAGAAAGTGCTGGAGAGGTGAAAGTATTTTCTAACAAACCATTCAATAATTTGTGTGTATCAGCCAATAGCATTTTAGTAGACGATCAAATGAGCTTTCCCGATTCATTGACACTGGCAGATATTTTGGAAGTAGGTTCAAGTTTTTATGCTAAATGGGATTCGGAGCTTGCTTCGCGATTATTTAATTATTTTAATTTGGACTCAAAACAGAAGCATTCAAAACTATCCAAAGGAACTCAAGCTACGTTTAATATGATTTTCGGATTAGCGACACGTTGTCAGCTAACGATGTTTGATGAACCTACTAATGGGATGGATGAAGCAGTTCGATCCGATTTTTACCGAGCATTGCTCAAAGAATATATAGCGTATCCTCGCTCTATTCTATTATCTAGTCATCATTTAGCCGAGATGGAGCATTTGCTAGAAGATATTCTACTTATTGATAAAGGAAAGGTAGTATTTCATAAATCCCTAGATGAAGTGAAGGAGTACGCAGTTGCTATTCAAGGACCAACTGACTTAGTAGTGAAGCTAACTGATCAAATGGAGATTCTTCATACAAGGGAATTGGATGGACTTCAAAAGTATATAATTGTAAAAAATGAAAACTCATTAGAACTTGGACGGAATGGAGAGATTACTATCCAACCTGTATCTGCGAGTGAAGTTTGTATGCTTGTGACTAGTGAACAGAAAGGAGGAATCGATGATGTTTTTAAGTAATAGTAAATTAGGCGACGTAGTTAAAACTCAAGTGAAATTCAAGTTGAATGCATATATGGGTGCGGTTGTATCCTTTATTTTCATACAATTACTGGGGCTTTTACTTTCGATAAATGGTTCAAGTTCTATGGGAACGAGCATAAATAATATCTCTATTAAAGTATCCGTAATTTCTTATGATATTGTTTTTATTTTCGTTGTAATATGGGCGCTTTTTGTAGGTAATTTAATAACGACGAAAGCATATCGCTATGACGATTTTTCGTTTGTAACAACTCGACTAAGTAATAACTTGGCAAACATCGTCGTTCTTTGTCTGCTTAGTGTATTTGCTGGAGTAACTACATTTTTATCTACTTATTTATTGCGCATTATAGTTCTTTTATTTAGCAATTTAGATTATGACAAAGGCCCGGGTCTTCTAGAAAATCCGATTAGTTCCCTTATTAATGTAGCAGTGATGATATTTGTAATTTTAACGATTTCGGCTGCGGGTTATTTATGGGGGGTACTTGTTCAAATTACTAAAATATTTATGATTCTTTTACCACTTTTAATAGTTGCAATGCTAGCTACCCAGTTTGGTCAAACGTTTATTCAGTACATCTTTATAGGAAATATTTCAATGTTAGTTTTAATGATTAAACTAATTTGTGTATCTGTTCTACTTTTTGGGGTTGCCATTTTAAGCTCGAATCGATTGGAGGTTAGATCATGAATAGTATAGTGATTCTAACAATCCTTCCTTTTATCGGTATACTCTATCTTGCATGGCGTATTAACCGAGTAATGGGAAGTTCATCAAAACGAATTATTTTGACTGGGCGTTTCAATAAAAGGCTTATTTCCTCTTATGTAATCATTCTTTTATTGGCGACGGTCGTATATGGATTCATACCTGCTACTGGCTATCGGGTGGTTTCTTCAAAAGATTATCAGGGGTTTAAAGAGGAGAATGAGGTATTTGAACAAGCATTTAGAAATAATGAGGAAGGTAAACTAGATTCAAAGTTTTTAGTGGAAGAATGGACGCAACAATTAGAAGATGACACATTAGAAATAATTTTTCGTGGGTCATATAAACTAAATCTCAAAGTACATGTGGAATGGACTGATTCAAAGGAACAATTAGTAGAAGGTAAAGTGTATCGGACAAATATAATTAGGTACGAATTGAATATGACTGATAAAATTCCAATGTCCACAATTCAATGGGAGGATAATCATCTAGTAATAACGGAGCCCCAAAATAAAGAAGTGACTTTTTATAGCTTTTCCAATGAATTAGGATTACTTTCTAAAGAGATGTATTTGTCAGACTATGAACTAAGTTGGTTGGGAGGAGACATGTATATATACTTAAAAGTACCGAAACATATGAATGTTATAGATAAAGATGGATTACAGTTTAATTGAAAAAAGTGCCTTACTTAGTAGATAAGTGAGACACATCTTTTTCTTATAAATCTGCTATGCTAGTATATGGTTTAAAGGGGGAGTTATTCATGATTACACTTGCACCATGTGAAAAGCAATTTAGAACTGCTTTTGAGAATTATCCACTTTCTGCGGAACATCTATCCTTCACTCGCCATCCACTTGAACTATTGGAATGCTGTGAAAGCACGTCCACCTATTCACCAATAGTTATATTAGAAAATAGTGTGGTTGCAGGGTTTTTCGTGCTCGATATAGGTGAAGATAAATTTCATTATACAGACATTCAAGAGAGCATTTTACTTCGTGGATATTCGATTCATCCAGCTTATCAAGGTCAAGGAATTGCTAAGGCATCGTTAGATCTACTTGTTACATATACAATGGAGCATTTTCCTCAAGTTAGCCAAATAGTACTTGGTGTTAACGAAGCAAATAAGGTAGCGCAATCCGTATATTTAACATCAGGTTTTATGGATGAAGGAAGAAGATTCACAGGAAGATCAGGTACACAAATCGCAATGTGTTTGCAGTTATCGGAAATCCATCTATCAAGGAATACTTAATGTCATCGACTTAGCTAAGTGTGCCCCGACCATCAGTATTATTTGTAATAAAGTAAAGAGAGGCTACATCTGAAAATACATTACGTTCACGCCAGAATACTGTGGTGATGGAACGCCTTATTTCTCCTATGGATTAGTTCTTCCTTCTAAAGTTAATAAGTTTTTCAAATGTAAAATGATAAATACTATTGAATTTACTTATCATAAATGGAGAGGTATGCTAAATCTTAGATTAGAAAGAATGGAAAGAAGGCTTTATTATGGAATTCATCCTCTTTTTTATTGTCGGAGTTGTAGGCAATGTAGTCGGAACATTAGTCGGAGGCGGAGGACTCATTAGCTTACCAACGATGCTTCTTATGGGGCTACCCGTGCACTCAGCAATTGGTGCGAACAAAGTATCCAATACAGTTAGCTCGCTATCTAGCTTTCTCGTTATTTTTAAAGGGAAAGAGGTTTCGGTGAAAGAGGCATTGTCTGTTCTTGCATTTTGCTTAGGGGGAGGTATTTTAGGTGGTCTAATCGCATCCTTTTTAAGTGGTGATACACTAACTATCATTGCCATCGTGTTACTAAGCTTTGCGTTTATCACTTCTTTTATGGGAAAGGGAAACTTTGATGGGACAGAAGACTTTCGTTTAAATAAAAAAATAGCACCTGCACTACTTGGAATTGGAATGTACGACGGTATGTTTGGACCGGGGAGCAGCACGTTAGCTCTCTACTTATATGCGAGTCAAAAAATAGCTTATATTCGAGCAGTTGGTTTAGCCAGAATCGGTGTTTTTGCTAGTTGTTTTGGGGCATCTATCACTTATATCTCGACAGGGAAAATTATCTGGCCACTCACCATTGCATTAATGCTTGGTGCAATTGTAGGTGCGCAGCTTGGGGTTCGATTAGCTCGCAAATTAAAATCAGAACAAGTAAAACCATTGCTAAGATTGGTTACTATTTTATTAATCGTTCAAATTTTGGTGGATTATTTGAAGTAAAAAAGTGAAGGGAGAATGAAGGATGAAAATGAGATGTGCAATACTAGATGATTATCAAAATGCAGCACTTAGATTGGCTGATTGGTCCCGAATACTGGATATGGTTGAAGTGCAAACTTTTTGTCAACATTTTAAAAGTGAGGATCAATTGATAGAGATAATTAGCGATTTTGACATCATAGTCATTATGCGTGAACGAACTCCCTTTACTGCATCTCTTTTTGAGAAACTACCAAAACTAAAATTACTTGTAACATCCGGCATGAGAAATGCATCAATTGATCTTATTGCTGCGAAAAAATACGGAGTAACTGTCTGTGGAACTGCGAGTATGTCAGAGCCACCAACAGAGTTAACCTGGGCGTTACTATTAAATGTTGCTCGCAAGATTACGAAAGAAAACAATGAGCTTAGAAACAATGGACCTTGGCAAAGTACTATAGGGACAGATCTGTATGGCAAACGTCTTGGTCTAATAGGTCTTGGCAAAATAGGAAGTCGAATGGCAGTAATTGCTAAGGCATTTGGTATGGAAGTTGTTGCATGGAGTCAAAACTTAACGAAGGAACAAACCGATAAATGTGGTGTGCAGCTAGCATTGACTAAAGAAGAATTACTTGAAACGTGTGACTTTGTTTCTATTCATCTTGTGCTGAGTGATAGAACTAGAGGATTAATCGGCACAAATGAATTGAAGCTTATGAAACCTTCAGCATACCTGATTAATACATCACGTGCCGCTATTCTTGACCAAGAAGCACTAATAGAAGCACTACGCGAAAATTGGATAGCTGGAGCAGGGATCGATGTGTTTGACATGGAGCCACTTCCAGAAAGTCATCCATTCCGCATGCTTCCCAATATCCTTGCAACACCACATCTTGGTTATGTGAGCGAACAAAATTATAGTACGTATTACAGAGAAACAGTTGAAGATATTCAAGCATTTTTAGAAGGATCAATACTAAGACAGCTATAATTACCACAAACTAATACAAAAAGCTGTCCCTAGGTCAAAATGACACTTTGGACAGCTTAATTTGTGTTTATGTTATTTCAACTCAGCCAACATCTTACCAAGCTTGTTCACGCTAGCTGTTTCTTCGGCAACTGTCGTTTTCAACAGTTCTTTTTCATTTACTAGTGCGCTATTCAGTGTTGCAAGCTCTGCAGACACATCCACACCAGTTTGTTCTCTTTTTTCTTTTAATGATTTGATTGTGTCAAATAAGTCTTCGTGACCCATGATTCTGTCCGCACCCCACATAAGTTTTTCTTTTGGAGCTTTTAGAACATAGTCCGTAAAATAGTTGTATACTTCTTTATCGAAGTAATATGCGTACCAGTTGTTATCGATTGTAAACAAGTAATCGTCTAGAGGAGTAGCAATATCGCCTTTTTCTAGTGCATCGATTGATAATGACAAGTTTTCAATGTTAGTTTGTGCATGTTTGTGAGGGAAAATTTGTTCGTCTTCCCAAGTTAAACGAACAAATTGATCTTCTGCATATTTAAATGCAGCAAGTAATCCACTGTTTAACTCACGACTTTCTTCATAAAACTTTTTAACTGAATCAGTATTGCCATCAGTTAGAGCATCTAAGTAATCTTCATTCACTTTCATGACTTTTGCATTTACTTCTTCTGCAGTTGCAATTGCGCTGTCAATATTACTAAATAGTTTGTCCGATGACACGCCAGCTTGTTTAAATACTTCTGCATTAATGTCTTCTTTCATTGCACTTAAGCGAGTAGTAAAATCAAGTGGAACGACAGCTGTTTCATCATAATGCATTGCTAGTAAACCATATAAGTTTAAATGGAATTTGTAGGCATTCATATTATAAGGGCCTTCATTATCAAATTGAGAGTGATAATGTGAATGCATAAACTCACTATCTTGGAAATCGTTACGAAGTGCAGGAACACCTGCAATACCAAATGAGAAGTCATCTGACCAAGTACGCAGTGGAGAAACGATAGAAATGCCATCTTTATATACTCCATCTATGCTTGGTACTTTTTTTGCAAACTTTGTTAAATAGTTATTTAATTCATAAACGGAACGAATTTCATCTTGTGTTGTATGTTCATAAGCAGGAAGTTCGAAGTTCATATTGGCAAAGGCTTTTCCAACCCATTCAGGATGCACCTTGAAAATTTGGTTGTATGCGCCTGTTGACCAGTCGTAACGAGAGTTTGAAACGCCCCATTCTTCCGCAGCAAGAGCATTGAAAATAATTGTTTTTTCTGGTTGGTATCCGCTATCTACTAATCCTTTTGCTACTCCCATCAATAACCCAATCGCTGCGTTATCATCTTCGAATCCAGAAAAATATGAATCGTAGTGAGCAGATAGTATGATATATGATTCCGGGTCTTTTCCGATAATTTTACCGTAGTAGTTAAACGATTTGCCATCCATTTTCACAGTAGATTTCGCATCGAACTTCACTTTAAGCTTATTTTTACTTGCTTCTAGTGCTTTCTTTAAACTCTTTACGTCCGTTTGGGACATAGAAAAAGCAGGAGCATCGTCTGGTCCACATATATCTTGTGCATTTAATGCATCCGGGTCAACTTCTGCATACCCAGCTTCTTGAACAGCGATTACGGCAGCTGCCCCTTTTAAATGGGCTTGATAAGCAGGATAGTTAATCCACCATTCTTCGCGTTGATTAATATCTATTAATACAAGCTTACCTTTAACATCCAATCCTGCAAGATCATCTGCTGTTCCTTTTCCAGCATAGACAACATCCAGTTCCTTAACGCCATTAGTATCAAAATTAACTTGGTATCCACCTAAAACAGCAAGTTGTTCTTTACCGTTTTCATCTGTAAAAGTTAAATCAGCTTTTTCGAATTCCCATGAGTCCACTTTGAACTCATCTTTTGTCACTTCAGTAAGTCCAATTTTCTTCATTTCGCTTCCAATTTTTTCACCAGTTTTAAACTCTGCTACTGACCCAGCGGTGCGATAACCAAGCTTCTCATTCGATTTAAATTCTTCGAGACTTTTTGTGAAATTATATGCATAGTCCACGTCTACTGCAGAAAGATAATTGCTATCTGCATCCTCAATAGTAGAGACTTCTTCCTCTTGGGTATTTCCTTTATTCACACTTGTAGATTCTTCTTTTGGGGTACACGCCACTAACGACATTCCGACTAGCATAGTCAAAGTCAGGCTAGTAATAATCTTCTTCATTCATCACATTCCTTTTATATTATTTTAGAACTAGATAATTAAACGACAAATAAAAGACAATGGCAACATTATTTTAAAATAACAAATAATTAATATAGTATTCATTTCCCTATGTAGTCAATAATAAACTTTTTGAGTAGTATATTAATTAATGAAACCAGAACCCTTACCATCGCACGGAAAATCCATTTGAGAGGCTAGATTCAAAAGGAAAAGACGCATAATTATTAGAGGTTGAAGAGGGATGGAACTAGACATAGAAATAAGTACATATCAAAATTAAGAGTAAATTGTTCTTCATATGTTTCTTAAAGGAAAGTCTGTAGAAGTAATAGCAGATTTAACGGATATTCACGTAGAAAAAGTGAGAGCAATACTAAATGCATGTACTCTATAAGGTTATAAAAGGATTTACCCTCCTACATATAGAATTCCTAAGTAAGGGGGGGGTAAATTGGAGAAGAAGTCGCTAGTGACACCAATCTTATATGCCATTTTTGGACTGTTTGGCATGTTTTTCATCACTGTAGTAATTCTATTTGTTATTCTTTTAACAGGAAAAATATATTATGTTGCATTGATCATTACAAGTGCGATAGTGTTATATGTCTTTAATGTATTAACCCTTTTCCATTTTTTCAAAACGAAGAAGCGGAAGAGGATGTTTTGTGCCATTGCAGGAGTTGCTATTTTAGTGAGTGCGATCTCACCGATTCAGCATGAATATAAGAATCGAATTCCTACTGTTGGTGCTGAGGTCAATACATATGAATTCGAACCGTTTACAAATTCACATGGGGTTTCTATTTTAGACGAACAAGCGACAATGCAGCTAAGAGATAATTTGCCGAAGATGGATGGTGCAACGGCACTGTATCCGTTATATGCATCATTTGTAGAAGCAACTTATCCTAAAAATTACTATTCACCTTACGACAGTGAAGTGATGGTTAATACAACACCAGATGCATACAGCAATCTATTCAATGGCAAAGTAGATATGATTTTCGCTGCTGCACCTTCCGAGGCACAGAAGAAAACGGCTGAACAAAAAGATTTGGATCTCAAAATGACGCCGATTGGTCGAGAAGCATTTGTCTTTTTTGTCAATCAAAAGAATCCCATTGACGGACTTGCTATTGAGCAAATAAAGGCAATATACTCTGGCAGAGTGACGAATTGGAAAGAAGTAGGAGGCAAGGATAATGCTATCCGCGCATTTCAGCGTCCTGCCGATAGCGGAAGTCAGACAGCACTTGAACACTTAATGAGAACGACACCAATCATGGATGCACCTTTGGAGGACGTTGCGACAGGTATGGGTGGTATTATTAATGAAGTATCCAAGTATAAAAACTATAATAATGCAATCGGCTATACATTTCGATTTTATTCCACAGAAATGGTGAAAAACAATCAAATAAAATTATTAGAAATAGAAGGCGTTGCACCAACGAAAGAAACTATTCGGTCTGGTACTTATCCTATTACTGCTGAGTTTTATATTGTTACTGCCGGAACAGAAAATCCGAATGTGGAGAAATTAATCGAATGGGTCTTGTCACCACAAGGCCAAGGATTAGTTGAAAAAGTTGGTTATGTACCTATAAGTGAATGACATGTGCTCCTAGCATTATTGTTAGGAGCTTGTTTTATGTTTTAAAGCAAAAAACAATGTTACAGGTGCCTGGCACTTGTAACATTTGTTATACTAAGGAAATTAGATAGAGTGGGGGAAATAAATTATGCAAAAAACGTTTTTAAACAAAGTCACACCATATATAAATGACGAAGAGGAATTGGTAAGAAAGTTTGCAGCTTACGCATTGCACGAGTTCCCGTATACCCCAGTCGAAGCAGTCAATCAGCAACTAACAAATGCACTTCATGCAGAAGAGGAAGAAAGAAACTTCCTATTAATATGGGGGCAGGAGAAAAATGTTAATGAAGACTCTTTGCCAATCATACTAGAGCTACTCGAAAAAGTACCAACATCACATCGGCATTTGGTACTACAATACGTAATGCATTTACCTGCACAATTAATCGTGGAGAATAAAGAAAAATTTAATCCATATATCGGCGAGGAATACAACTCGTTTTGCCAATTATTATTATCGGCTGATGAAGACACACTTTGGGATACGTATATGGAGATGGTTAAAAACATCGAAGGAGATACCTTTAATGCACTTGAGTTCCAAAAAGCGAAAAAAATGCAAGATGTGCTTATAGGAAAGGGCTCTTATAACGCGGGGGAAGTTGACGTTATCCTAAAAAACGAATTGGAAGACGAGTGGTTTTCCATTTATGGTATTTTAGGAGTACGAGCAGTAGGTATTTTACAATTAACTGAGCATATTCCGACCCTTGCAAGTTTGCTTGAACGTGATGAAGATATTTTGTTAGAAGAAGTGGCAGAGGCATTAAGTAAGTTTCAATCAGATGAAGTTGTATACGCAGTAGCCCCATATGCAATGAACGACGACAAGTATATATTCGCACTGGGAATCTTGAAAGAAACAAAAACAAAAAGTGCTGAAGAAGTATTAGTGAATTGCTATCCAAAGTTAGACGAGTCTGGAAAAGAACTAGTCATTGAAAACCTTGCAGCGCATCTTTCAGATAAAGCATTTCCTCTGATGGAGGACTTTTGGAACAAGGAATATTATGGAGGAATGATCGAGCTAGAGCACACATTATATAGTTTTTATAAAGTTATGGGGCGTACCCACCCAGATATGGAAGACTGGAAAAAATTTGCACTCGAGAACGAAGCTTATATTAAGGAAACGATAAAAAAATTCGCACCGGCTGTCTCTGAAAAAATAGGTAGAAACGATCCTTGTCCTTGTGGAAGTGGAAAAAAATTCAAGAAATGTTGTGGCTGATAAAGAAAAATGAATAAGTGTTGAACTTATTTTTAGAGTTCTAATTGAATCGTTCATAAATAAAGGAGCAGACCAGCTAACAATATGAGTCTTCTTTTTTTATCTAAACTCTTGACATGGAGTGTACTCCATCTTTTATGCTATATAAAAAGATAGGAGTGTTGAACATGACAGTGATCACTTATGTACTTATAAGTTTGTATGCAATACTAACCGGAGTAGCGGGAATAGTACAATGGAAAGAAACAGGTTTTCAAATTCGCTCGCTTTTATTTGTTATCGTTGCAATGGGAATGTTGGTTACGTTATTTCTGCTGAATAAAAATATGATGTTTGTTTCATTGATCGTACTATTTATTGTGTTGCATATACTGGCAATTGCAGAGGGTATGCTGAAAAATGGAAAGCTTACGTATAGTCATCACATCATTCGATTGAACTTTCATCTCGTACTTTTAGTATTTGTATTTATATTAATAAAATAGTAGGTGATTTCAATGAAAATAGGAGAAATTGCAGAACGCACAGGACTAAGTAAAGATACGATTCGTTATTATGAAAAAAAAGAATTACTCCAGCCGGAAATACACAACAAACAACGATCGTACAACGAAGAAGATATCATTAAAATGGAGACCATAGTCAAACTAAAGCAAAACGGCTTTTCTTTACTGGAAATAAAAATGCTTTTTGACTGGTCTCAAAATATGGATAAAGATAAAACATTGACGAAAGAGGAAATAGAGAAAACTTTACTATTAAAAAAGATGTTTCAAAACAAGTACAATGAGATGCTAAAAAAAGAAGAACAAATCAAGCAAATCAAACAAGTCCTACTACGCACGGATCGTAAGCTGGAGTGGTTACTCGATTCTAATAGAAAAATGCTATAGAATGCGGAAATGAATAAAAAGAAAGCTGTTTCCAAATGATTGTATGGAGCTAATCATTTAGAAACAGCTATTTAAATTATAAAGCGACCGTTGGATCAGCTTGCTCGTCTAAAGAGCGCGCTTTGGAAGGACTTTCTTTTTTAGTTGTACGAATAAGAAAGATCATACACACAGCAAGGAATGCTACCAAATAGACTGAAATCACCCATAATGCAGTGCCAAGTCCAGATTGCATGTTGCCATCATAAAAAAGCAACGATCTCATTCCATCAAGCATATAACGAGTCGGTAAGAAAAGGCTGAAAAAATGGTGGAATGCCGGTAAGTTAGCAAGTGGAATGGCACCTCCGCTTGCAAATATTCCTAAAATATTAATAGGGAACATGACAAGCATACCCCATTTACCGAACAGTAAGCCAATCATTTTAAACAGAAAGAACATGGTTATACTACATAGAAGTGTAAAGAAGAAAATTTTCCAAATACTCGTTGAGTGAGCACTACCAAAGATCCCAAATACCGCTAACTGTAAAATGGAAGATACAAGGAGCGCTAATAATATACCAAGAAGCATTTCAGTAAGAAGTAATGTTGAACCACTTATTGGATACCCTTTTTTTCTAAATCCTTCACTTATACCGCCTAAATAACCTTGAATCATTTGTGCACCCATAAGTCCTGTAATCGAAGTGATGAGTACCATCATGAAGGGAGTCATCCCTTTATTAAGATTAGTAGACAATCCCAGAACATTGGAAGATGAATATTGGATGGGGTCATCTAATAATGAGGTTACGAGTGGGGAAACGTGTAAACCCTCTTGTACCATAGTCTCTTTTAAATTAACACTTATAGCGGATGATGTAGAAGAAGCGATAGACTCAAGTACATTAGCTGCAATAGATGTAGCCATCTGTCCTCCACCTTCATTAATCAGAATCTTCATCTCGGCAGGTTTTCCTTCTGTTTGTTCTGCCATTAAATCACTTTTTAAGATAGAAAGTGATTGAGAAAAATCTGTTGGAATTACCAGTGCCCCGTAGGCTTTATTTTCTTTAATTGCTTGAACAGCATTTTTTTCACTTGATTCAATCTTCCATTGAATAGAATGGCCATCCTGTTGTTCCGTTAAGTTATTTATCATTGCTTTTCCCAAATCGGAGGATGCAAATTCTTCATCCTCACTCACAATGATGAGCGGGAAATTGGTCATTTTTTGTTCATTTCCACCAAACACAGGTAAATAAATACTGATCATGCTTAGCATAAGTAAAGCAGTAGACCAAACGGGAAACCACGCAAATTTTACTTTTAATAATGTTTTCAAAATCTCACATTCCTATCTAAATAATAATAAATATTAAGTAATTTTCCTATTTAACAAACGCAACATGAAATAGAACATTTCTAACTCATCTTGGTCCATTTTTTTAAAAAATTGAGTAATAACATTGTCTTTCATTGGAAAAGACATAACTTTTATCCCTTCGTCCGTTAAATTAATATAATGACTTCTCCGATCTTCAGGATTGTCAACTCGTTTGACCAATCCTCTCTTTTCTAATGAGTCAACTAAATACGTAATGGATGCTGCTTTTAATCTTAATTTCTCTGCCAAATGGATTGATAAGCAAGCACCATCATGTTCAATAATACTTAAAATTAAATATTGGTTGAGCGTTAGATCAATTTTTCTTAAGTGTTCAGCCAATGCTTTTGCTCGTTGGCTCGACATTTTCTTAGAAACCTCATAATAGATGTCTAATAACATATCAATAGTGATGTCATTTTTTATATCCAATTTATCCACCTCTTTTTAAGGACATGAAGAACATCTTACTTCGAAATGTCTAAATTGTAAAGATAGATAGTAAGAAATAAAGTGTCTATTTAATGGCAACTACAAAATAATTTAGTTAGATACTTTAAAGTAAATGATGTAATCATAAAGACAATTGCATGAGGTAAAAACGAGCAATCGCGACAAGAAAGCAGTTTTATCTGTATACCAATATCCCATGAACTATCCATTAACATGGGATAATCGCAAGTCGTTTGGGAGAAGAGGAATGAATGAAGAAAGTATAGGAACATTAGTTCTTAATTTTTGACACTTCATAGTTACTTACCTATAATGAAGTTAGAGTTACGGTGGGCAAAATTAATAGTAGGGAGACAAGAGAATGATTAATAAAGTCGGTCAAATTATGCTATACGTAAACAACCAAGAAGAGACAGTAAAATTTTGGACAGAAAAGGCAGGATTTAGCGTTATTTCGGATGAAGATAATGGGCAAGGAATGCGATGGATCGAAATTGCACCTACGAATGATGCAGAAACAAGTATTGTTCTACACAATAAAGAACTAATCGCAAAGATGCAGCCGGAACTAAACCTTAACACACCTTCATTACTATTCTTTTCAGAAAATTTAGATCAATTGTATAAAGACTTCTCGGAAAAAGAAATTACAGTAGGAGAACTAGTAACGATGCCTTCAGGTAGAGTTTTTAACTTTGCGGACAATGAAGGAAATTACTTTGCAATAATGGAGAAAAAGTAAATTACAATGGAGACTTTTTGAGTATTGCTTTTTAGCGAACTACTCTGAAAAGTCTCTTTTTTGTATAATTTATTCCTCTTTATATTCTAATTTCCTTAAACTCCTCATAAAATAAACTGAAAATAAAATATTTTAAAAGTATTGAAAACGATTTCAATTTATAATAAACTCTAATTAAGGTTTAAATCCAAAACGTTTCGGAAGGAATTTGATCCATTGACAACTATTAAAGATATAGCAAGGGCAGCCGGCGTATCCATTACAACTGTTTCAAGAGGATTGAACGGTTACTCGGATGTAAGTGAAAAGACAAGAGAAAAAATAGTAAGAATCGCAAAGGAACTAAATTACAGCCCAAATACACTTGCTCGCAGCTTGGTGATGAATAAGTCAAAAACATTCGGTCTACTTGTCTCAGGCTTAAATCAATCTAGTGCAAAAGATAATATTACATTTGATATGTTAGCTGGAATTAATAAGTTTGTCGGAGAATGTGGCTATGACATAATCCTTCTTAGTACAGACTCAACAAAACAAAGAGAAAAGACATACACCCAGCTATGTAGAGAAAGAAGAGTCGACGGTGTGATTATTCAGGGTATTCGTACAGATGACCCTTATTTGAGAGAAGTTGTTGAAAGCGATATTCCTTGCGTACTAATTGACATTCCACTTACTTCACCAACAGTTGGCTATGTAACAACGGATAATATCTTTGGAGCAAAGAAAGCAGTAAAGCATTTAATTCAAATGGGGCATAAAAAAATAGGCTTTATCAATGGTCATGACTTTGCATTTGTCAGCCAGCAACGGTTGACAGGATATGAAGAGGCACTTAAAGAAGCTAATATAGCCATTAAAACTGAGTGGATTGGAAATGGAGAATTTAGTGAAGAGGTGGCAGAAAAAGTAGCATTAAAACTATTAGAAGCCCACCAAGAAATAACAGCAATTTTTTGTGCAAGTGACCTTATGGCATTGGGAGTTATACAGGCTGCGCGCAAACTTGGGATTGACGTACCAAATGAGTTATCGATTATTGGGTTTGACGATATTATGCTTGCATCTTATGTAACTCCTTCGTTATCATCCATTGCACAAAACACCTTTCAAATGGGGTATGAAGCGGGAAGATTATTGCTTTCCATTTTCGAAAATGAAGCAGAGTCCCATGTTGTTTCCTTAGGAACGGAACTAATGATACGTGAGTCAACGAGTAAATCTAGATGAGAATGAATAACAGAAGACTACCTTCTGCGCACAATAACCAAAACGTTTCGGAAAATATATTTTCACAGTAGGAGGACCCCATGGATTACCGAGTAATTAAAGAAAATGATCTCTTTTTCCTAACAGATGCAAAAGGAAATATACCGGAAAATCATTATTATGGTTTAGGGTTATACACAAAAGATACCCGTTTTTTAAGTAAACTTGATTTAAAAATTAATGGAGAAGAGCCAATATTATTAACTTCGGATGCAGCAGAAAACTATATGGCAAAGGTTTTACTCACCAACCCGCATATGGAAAACGATGAGGGCCTGATCTTATGGCGTGAATCAGTAGAAATTGAGCGAACAAGGTTTATTTTCGATGATGTGTTATATGAATCGATTAAAGTAAAAAATTATTTTCCGAAGCCGATTTCTTTTACGATTAGCTTGCATATGGATGTTGATTTTGCCGATATGTTCATAGTCAGAGGATTTCAAACGGGGAACATAGGGCATAGAACCGGACAAACGGTAGAAAATCAATCTTTATCCTATCATTACATCGGAGCGGATGAGGTCAAACGGTCAACGAGCGTATCTTGGGATAAAGATGCTAAAAATCTAACGGATCAAGGAGATATTACATTTGAATTCCACTTGGAACATGACCAAGAAGAAACATTCACACTCATGATTCAGCCGCAAATCGGAGAAACCAATCATAAGGAAATAATGCCTCGCGACCAAGCAGTAAAGCTACTTGAAAATTCCTATGCGAAATGGAATGACAAGGTTACAAAGGTAGAAACTAATTTTCAACCGTTACAACGGTTGGTTGATCGAGGAATCGGCGATTTACGAGTACTATTAACCGACTTGGGGTATGGTCAGTTCCCTGTAGCTGGGCTTCCGTGGTTTGGCGTACCATTCGGCAGAGATAGCCTGATTGCAGCATTGCAAATGCTTCCATTTAACCCGGAAGTAGCGAAAGGAACTTTATTAACATTGGCTGAAAAACAAGGGAAAAATGTAGATCCTTTCCGAGATGAACAACCTGGCAAAATTATGCATGAAATTCGTTTTGGTGAACTTGCGGAGACAGGACAAATTCCATTTTCTCCTTATTACGGAACGGTCGATGCGACACCACTATTTCTAGTGCTACTTACAGAATATGTGAAGTGGACGGGGGACTTTGAAATTGTAAAAAAATTGAAAGAAAATATTGATGCAGCACTAAACTGGATTGATCATTACGGCGACCGCGATGGAGACGGTTTTGTTGAATATTATCAAGAGGCGAACAAAGGCATTGCCAATCAAGGTTGGAAAGATTCGAGCGATTCTATCGTCCATCGAAATGGAGATTATGCGGAAGCTCCTATTGCCTTAAGTGAAGTTCAGGGATATGTATACCATGCGAAAATGGGGATAGCGAGTATATTCGATAACCTTGGCAACGCTGACATAGCATTCAAACTACGTACAGAAGCTGAACAGTTAAAAGATAGATTTGAGCAAGCTTTTTGGATGGATGACCAACAATTTTACGCCATTGCGCTTGATAAAGAGAAAGAGCAAGTTGGAACGATTACTTCTAATCCAGGGCATGCTCTCTTCTCTAACATGTTGGGTGAAGATAGGGCGAAAGCAGTTGTTGAAACATTAGTCTCAGATAAAATGTTCTCTGGTTTTGGCATTCGCACAATGGGTGTAGGAGAATCTGGATACAATCCGATGAGCTACCATGACGGCAGCATTTGGCCACATGATAATAGTATGATTCTGCTTGGAATGAGTAAGCTTGGTTATAAAAAGGATGTCAATGTAGTCATTAACGGACTAGTAAAAGCTGCTGAAGAATTCGAGTATGATAGACTACCGGAATTATTTTGCGGATATGGAAAAGAGAGAGGAAGGCCAGTGAAATATCCAGTTGCTTGTTCTCCTCAAGCTTGGGCTGCAGGAACACCGCTCGTGTTTATCCAATCTCTGTTGGGGTTGTTTCCGAATAGCCTACAAAAGGAAATTCGCTTGTCCCCAAATCTTCTAGAAAATATGGACATTTTGAAGGTGGAAAACATTTCAATCGGAAATGGACTTCTCTCTGTCAAAGTTACACGTAATACAGGTGGTATCCAGGTAGATATTGATAAGAATACCACTGGATTTGAAGTTGTTATACATTAATTCTTAACTTGGTTTTACCACTCTAAAAGAGGATTTATATAGGAAAGGGGAAAAAACATGTTTAAAAAGAAATGGGTAGCTACACTTGGAATTTCAGCTTTATTGGTTGGAGGCGTACTTTCGGGATGTTCGGAAGATACCGGGGATAAAGCAATAAAAGTGGATGGTGGTAAGCCAGTGGAAGTAACGCTTGCTGGTTGGGGCTCATCACCAGAAGAGGCTGAATTATTAAGCCAAGTATTAAAGGACTTTGAAGACTCGCATCCGAATATTAAAGTCAAGCATGAGGTCATTGCGGATCAGTATATGGATGTTGTAAAAACTCGTTTAATTGGGGGAGAAGGTCCAGACGTATTTTACCTGGATGCGGTGGAGGCTCCTGCTTTAATCGAGACAGGGGTACTTGAACCATTAAATAAATACGTAAAAGATGATTTTGATTTAAACGACTTTGAGAAACCTCTAATTGAAGCATTTCAAAAAGATGGAACGTATTACGGTTTCCCAAAAGGCTATTCAACGCTTGGGTTATTTTATAATAAAAAAATGTTTGCAGATGCTGGCGTAAAAGTACCAACTACATGGGATGAGTTACGGGAAGTTTCTAAGAAATTAACGGATGGAACAAATGTTTATGGATTCGGACAAAATCCTGAGCTAGCGCGCGCGTATTTTATAGCGGAATCATTCGGTGGAAAAGTAGTGGTTGATAACAAAGCTAATTTTGCAGATCAAAAAGTGTTGGATGCTTTACAACCATATGTAGATCAGCATTTAGTAGATAAAACTGCTGCTCAGCCTTCTGACGTTGGAACTGGTTGGACAGGAGAAATGTTTGGGCAAGGTAAAGCTGCAATGGTAATTGAGGGTAACTGGGCTATTCCATATTTAGATAGCACTTTCCCTGATATTGATTATGGAATGGCAGAAGTACCGACTATTAAAGGTAAAAAAGGAACAATGGCATTTACGGTTGCTTATGTAATGAATGCTGCATCAGAAAAGAAAGAAGCTGCTTGGGAATTAATGTCTTACCTAACAGGGAAAGAAGGAATGGAAACTTGGACTAGTAAAGGTTTCGAATTGCCTTCTCGTAAATCTGTAGCAGAAAAGCTTGGTTACGATAAAGATGAGTTACGTGGTGCGCTTGTTGCTGGAGCTCCATATGCGACAGTTTGGTCAAACGGAACCAACTTACCAATCATCTTTAACAACTTTAACAATCAATTTGTAAGCGTTTATTTAGGACAATCAAAACTTGCGGATGCACTAAAAGAAGCACAAGAAACAGCTAATAAAGAGATCGATAAACAATAACAAAAAAATGAGGAGAAGGGAGATTCCCTTTTCCTCCATATTGTATTTTCTAGTAAGTATTTGTTAGAACACCTTCTGTTGATGCAGGCGATTTTTCATCAATAGAACGAGTTCTAACAATAATCTTTGTAACCTTTGCAATAGGGAGTTGATCAAGTTGAAAAGCAGGTTTTTAAAAAGAACAGTTAGAGAATCCTTGCAAGGCTATTTATTTTTACTGCCTGCATTATTCGTTTTATTACTCTTTCTTGTAGGACCTATTTTTTATGCAATTTTTCTGTCCTTCCACAAAGTGCAGTTATTAGGGACAACAAGCTTTGAATTTGTTGCATTAAAGAACTATATGAATATTTTTGATGATCTTCGGGCCAAAATTGCTGTGTGGAATACAGCTAAATACGTTTTGATTGTAGTACCGTGTCAAACATTATTAGCGATTATACTCGCCGCAACTTTAAATGCAGGGATGAAAGGTGAAAAGTTTTTTAGGATTATTTATTTCTTACCTACATTAACATCTTCTGCGGTGTTAACGTTAATCTTTATGTGGATGTATAACCAAAATGGACTAATTAATAAAGTGTTAGATTTCATCCATCTGCCAACTTATAACTGGATAAATGATCCTTCTATTGCGTTATATGCAATTATGGCCATGAATATTTGGTCTACCGCACCATTTTATATGGTCATCTATTTGGCAGCATTACAGGATATACCAGAATCACTTTATGAAGCCGCAGAGTTGGACGGGGCAAGTGCCATTCAAAAGTTTCTCTATGTAACTATTCCTCATTTGCGACCTGTGACTTCATTTGTAGTAATCATGGGAATAGTTGGGACATTCCAATTATTTGACCAATCCTATATTTTCTCTGGGGGTTCTGGGGGTCCAAATAACTCGACATTAACAGTTGTGCTATTAATCTACCAATATGCATTTAAAAATATGGGAACGATGGGCTATGCGGCAGCTCTTGCTTTTTCACTAGCAATTATTATTCTTATTGCTACATTGATTCAGCGAAAGTTCTCTAAAGAAGAATCTCTTTACTAGGGAGGCGAAAATGTGAAAAAGAAATTATCGTTTGGCAAAGCATTTCTATATGGCATTTTAATTGTCTATGCTGTCATTACAGTCATTCCATTTATATGGGCACTTTCCTCATCGTTTAAAAACTTAGATGAAATTGTAAGTGGTGCAATTAACTTTATACCAAAACATTTCACCTTTCATAATTATAAGGTAATCTTTGTTGAGCAGGGCTTATTCCCACGTTGGCTGTTTAATAGCTTATTTATAGCCACGATGGTTACTTTGCTAAATATGTTCTTTAATTCCATGGCTGGCTATGCCTTGGCACGACTTCACTTTCCAGGGAAACGGACGATTTTTGTAGTCATTCTTGCTGTCTTAATGATTCCTATGCAAGTAACGATGATTCCAAATTATTTAATATTAAAGTCTCTTGGTTGGCTGAACTCTTATCAAGGGATGATTATTCCAACGATGATCAATGCGACCTTTATATTTATGATGCGCCAATTCTTTGTGAACTTCCCTAAAGAACTAGAGGAAGCAGCGGAATTGGACGGACTAAGTAAAATAGGAACGTTCTTTCGAATTGTCCTTCCACTAGCCAAACCAGCATTAGCAGCACAAGCCATTTTCGTTTTTATGGGCTCTTGGAATGACTTCATGAGACCTTTAATTATTTTATCGAGTCCAGAACTATTTACATTACCAATTGGGCTCAATACATTTAAAGGTCAATACATTAGCTACTGGAACTACATCATGGCAGCATCAATGGTATTCACTTTGCCAATTTTGCTTTTATACGCATTTTTCAGCCGATATTTTATAAAAGGTATTTCTTTTTCTGGAGGGAAATAATACCCTGTGTAAACCTATATTGGCCTATATATCGAAATGCAGATCTCATAAGGATCTGCATTTTTATTTTGTTGAGAGAATTGCAAAGAATTAATATGAGAGGTGATTTTAACTAAAGAGCACTACTCTTAATGGTACTCGATGAAAATCACTAAATAGCGTATGATAAAAGAAAAAGACGAGGGAGATTATATGAAAGCATATATACTAAAACTAACTTTTGAAGACATTAATCCTCTAGTTTGGAGACGTGTTATTTTACCAGCAGGGGCAACATTTAACCGTCTGCATGAAACGATTCAATACGCGACGAATTTTCAAAGCGAAATATCTCCGTACCATTCTTTTGGTGTGGAAATAGAAGATAACTTTATTACAAACAATGAAGCGATTTTAGATGAATATAAAGGAAAGAAGTATGTTGGTAGAACGGTTAAACAACCAACACGTATTAAAATTGATTCATTTTTAGAAAAACATGGTCAATTCATCTACAACTATGACTTTGGAGATGACTGGCGCATTTGCGTAAAGCTTGAAGAAACTGTAGAAGATTATTATTTTGGTTATCCGACATTATTAGAAGGGGAAGGCACGGCACCGCCAGAAGATGTAGGAGGACCACCTGGATATAAAGAGTTTCTAAAAGTGCTTCAAGATTCAACACATCCAGATTATTTAAGTACGTATGCATGGGCGGAAGGGCAATTATATTTGCCATTGGACATTGAAAAGATAAAAGAATATTTAAAAATTGTAAAATATAAAAAGACAGAATGGCAATACATTGATCATGAAAATTATTTCGTTTTATCTGATAAATATCGAGGTACAGATTGGATTGATTTAGATGTACTTCCAAATAAAGATCTATTAATCCGATATGCAGTAGCGTGTGTTAATTTATATGGGAGTATTGAGTACCCGAAGTTAATGGAGATTTATAATTCCCAAAATACACCGTCTGTGTCTAGTAGTGAGCTACACGATCTACTAACAAATCCACTATATGAAAAACAGCTTGAGGAAAAATATGTTTTTGTATATGAAAATGCATTAATCCATAAGACAATGGAAGAATTTGAAGACCAAACCCAATTTATACAAAGCGTAGTTGGTAAACCATTTTATGTACCTGGAAAAAAGGAACTATTGCGTTACACAGATGAGTTTTATTATGAAAAGACAAGCCATCAAGAAAAACTCGCTAAAATGCTTGAGAAAGACTTTTTCGGAGGCAGTAAATTTACTGTTAAAAAGGAAATAAAAGAGTTAGTTTTAGAATTACAAGTAGTGCATGCAAACGTCCAACAAGTTTTGCAAAAGTTTTTAACCCGTTTTCAGATGAAAGATATGGAGCACCTAAATGAATACGCTCAAATGATCTTCGACATAGCTAACAACACACGCATTTGGGAAAATCGCGGGCATACACCAGAAGAGCTTTTTCAAATGGAGAAACACTATCTAAAGCCAATGCCATCGACCTCATTAAACGTAATTGACGGTGGCAAAACTGGTCGAAACGATCCCTGTCTATGTGGAAGCGGGAAGAAATATAAGAAGTGCTGCGGAAAGTAAAGCGTTATATAAACCAGTTTGTTAGAATCCTATAAGCTAACGGAAACGTAACTTGAATGGGAAAATGAAATTCAATCAAAAGATAAAAAATACACAAGTCTATGCCATAGCGAACAAAGACTTTGGAAGTATTAAATGGTGTATAGACTTCAATTTCATGATAAGAAGACCCTCTAGATATGGAAGGTTTTTCAGATTCTCAGGTAACGTAGAATTGTAAACTGACAACTCAAAATTAATCAATAAAATAGAGCTCCTAGCCAATCGTTAGGAGCTCTTCTAATTTCTAAATGCGAAAGTGTCTAATTTTAATAAGCGGACCAGCCGGCGTCAATAGCTATAACTTGCCCATTTACAAAGCTTGCTTCATCTGATCCTAAGAAAATAGCTAGTTTAGCAATTTCTTCTGGTTGCCCAATTCGTGGGTTGATTGCCATACCTAAAGATTGGCGAGATGCACCTAGTGCATTAATATTTGTCATTGATGCCCCAATATTTGTTGCTACTGCACCAGGAGCAAACCCATTGCAACGTATATTTTTGTCTGCATACATGAACGCTGTATTTTTAGTTAAGCCGACAACTGCATGTTTAGATGCAGTGTACGCAGCCCCAGCGCGTGCTCCGTATAAACCGCCTGCTGAAATGTTGTTTACAAATGTACCGTGACCTTGTTCAAGAAAAATAGGTATAGCAAGTCGCATTGAACGCATAACGGCAACAGTATTAACTGAAAATACAAGTTCCCAACGTTCATCGGAAATGTCGCCAACAGGTTCCATTCCATCCATAATCCCTGCGTTATTTACCAGAATGTCTAACTTACCAAAAGTTTTTAACGTTAAGTCGAATAAACTTTTCACATCATCTTCCGAAGTAACGTTCGTTTGAACAGCAATAGCTTTGCGACCTGTTGCTTTAATAGATTCAGCTACAGCAGTTGCTCCTTCTAAATTCATATCGGAAACAACAACCATTGCTCCTTCTTGTGCATAACCTTCAGCAATTGCTTTTCCCATCCCTGATGCAGCGCCAGTGACAATCGCAACTTTACCTTCTAATCTCATAAGAATATACCTCCCTGAATTTTATTGTACAGTTGTTCAATAACTATTATAATAAAGAGTAGTAAACGCTTACAATAAGCAAAAAAAAGCAAAGTGTTCAATAAGAAGCATATTTCTATTAAGTGTTCAATAAGAGGTGAAAAAAATGTCTTCTATAGATATACGTATTGTAAAAACGAAAGAAGCCTTACATCAATCATTATTAGAAATACTTAAAGAAAAAGCATTGGAAACTATCTCGGTGTCAGAAATATGTAGAAGAGCTAGAGTTAATAGAGGGACATTCTATTTACATTATGCCCAAGTAGAAGATTTATTTGAGGAGTATTTTAAAGAAATTATGGAGGATTTAGCAATCTCTTATGAAGAACCCTATCGCCATGTATCCATTTTGAAGTCGAGTAGCCTAAATCCAGCAACCATTCGAATTTTTCACCATATTGAAAAATACAAACCATTTTACAAAATTGTCTTTTCCAAAAATGCGCCTTTAACATACTATTACTTATTATTTGAGGAAATAAACGAACTCTTAAATAAAGATAAAGGAATGAAGAGTGAAGAGGAATTCGATATGAATGTATACTGCGCCTATCAAGCAAATGCCATTCTCGGAATCATCATCCAATGGTACAAAGAAGACTTCCAACAAAGTGCAGATTACTTAAATCAGCAACTCGTGAAAATTTTGAATGTGAAGATAGATAGGGATTGATAGAAAGATTAAAACGATAGTTTTGTAAAATTTGCAGATTACGTATTCGATGAAATTTTCTTTGCAAGGACTATTCATTTCAAAATCATTATTCCATCAATCGAATCGAAGACACATTATAGACCTAAGTAAGTAAGATTAATAAATAGAAGGAGTGATCGTACATTAGATAAGAAAATCCAACTTCCTGGTGAGATACTCAAATGTCCCACAATTTGCGGTAGATACGGGAAAGTAGTTAATTGAACAGATTGAGTTTTATAGCTACCTTTAAAGAAGAGGTAAACATCGAAATGACACAGATCAATTAACAACTGAAGAATACGAAAAGCTTTTCAGCAAAGACTAAAACAGAATCCAAACGATAATTTTGAAAATGTATAGAAAGAGATTGAAATAAGCATAAGGTCAACCATTTTATTGTAACCAACAAATTGCTTGCTCTAGATTTTCATGTATCAAATTCAATTGTTCCTGAAATTATAGCTAAAACCGGGAAACTAATTTAAAAAAATTTCAATCGGAGGAATCGATATGTATGATCCAACCATTTTTGAAAATTTAAAAGTCACGTTTGAAAATCAGGTGTACGATCTAGACAATTTAGAACACCAAATAAAGATTACCAATCGGATGGATCGAATGGATTTTGCTGTTCTTTCTAGGGATTTTTCCATTGGGTTTACACTAACCAATCAACCAAACGTAGCAGCAGAAATTATATTACAAACTTCTTTAGAAGATCTAGCAGGGGAGATATTAGAGCAGTCTGGACAAAATCTAGGTTGCTTCTTATTACTTCGATTTCATAAGCATGTCCAAGATGTGCCCACACAGTGTAAAAAAATTGAACAAGCGCTTCATACCATTTGGGAAAATGAAGCTCATGTAACCCAAACACTAAGTTTCATCTATGAACAAGATACATCAAGTCACTTAAACAATATCCAAATGCAATTCAACAAAAAAATTAACGAAGAGCATATAAGTGACATACCAGAGTTTCTTGAACATGTGCTACAAACGTTGAAAGTATTGAATGAAATATAATTAATGTACTTTACTAGACAAATGTATAATACTGTTATATACTAAGGACAATAATTAAATTGCTTAACTAGAAACAATGAATTCACATATTACAATGAGTAATCGTGATTTGTTCGGTACTTGTTGTAATATGTGAATTTTTTTATTCACAAAAATGGAGGTTTTTTAAATGACACAAGGTACAGTAAAATGGTTTAACGCAGAAAAAGGTTTTGGATTTATCGAAGTAGAAGGCGGAAACGACGTATTCGCTCACTTCTCAGCTATTCAAGGTGACGGTTTCAAATCACTTGACGAAGGTCAAAAAGTTGAATTTGAAGTTGAAGAAGGTAACCGCGGACCACAAGCAGTTAACATTACAAAACTTTAATTCCTAGAAATTAAATAAATGTTTAACCAAAAAATCGAGACACCTATTATGGGTGTCTCTTTTTTGTTTTATTCATAAAACACGATGAGACCAGAAGGAAATATTTATGACCGGATAAAACTAGTTTGGATCTTTTACAAGGCTTCTGCTTTTATTTGAATAAACTTATACGATAGTATAAGAGTAAAGAGATTTTCAGATAGGGATGAAAAAATATGAGCAACACGCATATATTTTCGAAGCGTGAAGAAATAGCAAATGCGATTATTCATGGCATTGGTGCTCTTTTAAGTGTGACGGCACTTGTCTTTTTAATTGTGTCATCTGTAACACGAGGAACTGTATGGCATGTCGTAAGTTTTACGTTGTTTGGGACAACCATGCTGCTTTTGTATATATCGTCCACGCTAGTCCATGGGCTTCCGGCGGGTAGAGCGAAGGATGTGTTTGAAATCATGGATCACTCCTCCATCTACTTTTTTATAGCCGGGACGTATACCCCTTTTTTATTTCTCGCAGTAAAAGGGACACTTGGTTGGACATTATTTGGGATTGTATGGGGGCTTGCAATTGCTGGTACGGTTTTTAAGGCTTACTTTGTGAAGCGTTTCTTACATACATCGACATTGTTATACGTATTGATGGGCTGGCTAATAGTGTTTGCATGGAATCCACTTGTGATGAATTTGTCTACACAGGGGTTGGTTTTGCTAGCAGTGGGCGGTGTTCTCTATACAGTTGGTGCGGTTTTTTATGTGTGGCGGGGCTTTACTTATCATCATGCAGTATGGCATATATTTGTGCTCGCAGCGTCCGTGCTACATTTCTTTGCAGTGATGACACTGTTGGCATAACGAATATAAAAGTGAATACTAGAAGAAAAAATGCAAGAAATAAATTAGTTCTAAATAAACATAGTCATTTAAAGATGAAATGACTATGTTTATTTTTCGGTCGAACATCAATTCATTTGTTTGGCTTTAAATGATTATAATAACTAATTAAATTTGATGATGTTTGCTTACAGAAGGTAATAAATAATTTGTCATTTGAGTATTCCAAAAATAGAATAGGAAGTGATCATATGGGGTTAAAAGTTGGAATTATTGGATGTGGTTCTATTGCTAAATTACGTCATGCTCCAGAATATAAAGCGAATCCATTTGTAGACGAAATTGTTTTTTATGACAGAAATCTGGATCGTGCAGAAGCGTTAGCGGCCATGTTTGATGGAACTGTCGCAAAAAGTGTAGATCAATTACTTGCAGATCCTACTGTCCAATTAATTAGCGATTGTTCTTCGAATGAGAATCATTACATATTTTCTGCAAAAGCATTGCTTCAAGGGAAACATGTGCTATGTGAAAAACCTATATCTCTAACAATTGATCATGCGAAAGAAATACTCGATGCCCAAAAGGAATCTGGTAAAAAACTAATGGTCGCTCACAATCAACGATTTACATGGGCTCATCGAAAAGCGAAAGAAATCATAGGTAGTGAAGAACTTGGTAAGGTGCTGACTTTTAGAACGACTTTTGGACATGCTGGACCAGAACAATGGGGTATAAATAAATCGAACTCGACATGGTTCTTTCAAAAAGAGCGGTCAGGACTAGGTGTTGCTGGAGATTTGGGAATCCATAAAGTTGATTTATTACACTACTTATTGGATGACGAAATAGAGCAAGTAAGTGCTTTTCAAGGAGTACTTGACAAAGTCAATGAAAATGGCGAGCTAATTGAAGTTTGCGATAACATTGCATGTAGTTTAAAAACGAAAAAAGGAAGAATAGGTACTGCTTCTTTTTCTTGGACGTATTATGGCGAAGAAGATAATAGTACAATTATCTACTGCGAAAAAGGTATTTTGAAAATATATCATAGTGATTTATATCAGTTAGAAGTGATTACAAGAGATGGGGAGAAGGTACAATATCAACTAGAAAGCATTCAAACAAATGATAGTCAAACAAACAGCGGAGTAATTGATGCCTTTATCGAATGTGTCCGACTTGATCAATCCCCACTTGTAACAGGGAATGATGCAATTGCAGCTCTAAAGGTCGTATTAGGTCTTATAGAAGCAGCAGAAACGAATAGGGTTGTAACAATTAGTAGTGAATAATTTATGGAATAAATAGGAAATTAATTTGTTGTAATCTGGAATATTTTGGCGTCTATCATTATCCAATTACTGTATGTAAAATGTAAATGTATAGAATTGGAGGAAATGCAATGTTTACGAGATTTATGAAAGTATTTTTATTAATTGTGTTAGCGTTTGGTTTTACTATATCAAATGTATCTTTTGCCCAAGCAGCAACCAAGGTAATGTGGGGTAAAACAGAACTAAAAATTGGTCAGATTGGAAAAGCAACCATATTAGCAGATACAAAGCTAGTTAAGATAGAAAGCAATGGTTCTTTATCAGTCGTTCGTTCCATGAAAAAAGGCGAAGAATATCGTGTGTATAGTTACAAAAGTCAACACAATGGCCTATACGGAGTAGGTGGAGGAAGTTTTGTACAAAAAGATGTAGCTAAAGTGAAGTATGAAACACCATCTAAAGCAAAACTAGCTCTATTGAAACAAGGAAGTGAAAATCCACAACCGACTTCGAAACCAACACAACCAAGTGTAGGCAATGGTTTAGAAGTTATTCCAGGAGCACCTACTAGCTTTCAAAACTGTACTGAAATGAATAAATTTTATTCTAACGGCGTAAAAAAAGGTCATCCAGCGTATGCATCTAAACATGACAGAGATAATGACGGTTGGGCATGTGAACGAAATTAAGTCCTGTGTATTTATCTTTATGTGCTTTAGATTAGTTGGGAGTGTAACAAGTGAAGAATAAATGGTTTAAAGTGTTCCTCGTTTTTGTTTTCGTATTTAGCTTTATTTCTATTAATGCCATAAATGCTAGTGCCGAGACAACAAAAGTTATGTGGGGGAAAACAGAGTTAAAGAAAGGCCAGATAGGTAAGGTCACCGTATTAAGCAATACTAGTCTTCTAGACAATAATTTGAAAAGTGTTCGTACAGTCAAAAAAGGCGATGAATATAGAGTTTACTCTTATAAAAGCACGAATGGTGGCTTATATGGACTAGGTGGAGGACAATTCGTCAAGAAAGGTTCTTCTATTAAATATGAAACTCCTTCGAAAAGTAAACTTGCCCTATTAAATATGGTGAGTAAAAACCCACTAGAAGTTCACTTTATTGATGTTGGACAAGGAGACTCCATATTAATCAAAACAGCTAACGGCAAAACAATGCTAGTTGACGGAGGTAAAAAGGGAAGCCATGTCGTAAGCTTTTTATCTTCAAAAGGTGTTCGTAAACTGGATTATGTAGTAGCTACTCATCCAGATGCGGATCATATTGGCGGGTTAGTGGATGTTTTACATTCATATAGTGTTGGTACATTTATCAATAGTGGAAAAGCACATACAACTCAAACGTATGCGGAATTATTAACCTTAGTAGGTGATAGGAACATCAAATATAAAGTTCCTAAAATTGGAGATAAGATTTCACTCGATGAAAATATCGATATTACTGTTTTAAACGCAAACGAAAATGCGAGCGATACCAATGATGCTTCCATTGTTTTAAAAGTAACATACGGTCAAGTTTCGTTTCTTTTGACCGGTGATGCAGGAACGAATATGGAAGAACAAATGTACAAGAAATTTAATGTGCAATCAACCGTACTTAAAGCTGGTCACCATGGATCAGATACGAGTAGCTCCAGTGCTTTTATTCAAAGAGTGAAACCACAAGTAACTATATTAAGCTACGGAAAAGATAATTCATACGGACATCCACACGCAGCTGTAGTTAGTAGGCTTAAAAATGTTGGCTCTAAAATTTACTCAACTGCTGAATCTGGAAGTATTACCGTAACTACAAATGGTGTAACTTATTCCGTATCTGCAAAACCGTGGACTGGTAGCGGAACAGGTGTCGTTACATCTAAACCAGCACCACCTACGGCACAAATAGTATTTAGCAATTGCACTGAATTGAGAAAAGTGTATCCAAATGGAGTTTCTAAAAGTAATGCAGCGTATCAAACCAAAATGGACCGTGACAATGATGGCTGGGCATGTGAAAAATAACTGGAATAGTTAGAGGGTAGCTCAAAATAGAGCTATCCTTTTTAAAATATGAATTAAATTATTCATTTTTTCTTGGCGCCAGATTCACTTGTTCTTAACCTAGAGTTACCAGTATTAAGGTATAATGAAAACTAGACCGATATTAATATAAAAGAGAAGAAAGGGGATTCTATACTATGTTAAAAACAACCGTATTTGAAGAATTAAAACGTGCGATGAAAGAAAAGGACGTGCTTGCTAAAGGGGTACTAACGCTAGTAAAATCAGCACTTGATAATGCTGAAAAGGAAAAAGGTTCAACGCTTACTCCAGAAGAAGAAACAGCTATCGTGAATCGTGAAATTAAGCAAACGAATCAAGCGCTAGAAGGTGCTCAAAAAGCGAATCGTGAAGACTTAATGGAAAAAGAGGAAGCAAAACTAGTATTACTAAAAAGTTTCTTACCTAAGCAATTAAGTGAAGAAGAAATAGTAGTGGTTCTAACAGAGGCTGGAATTGCTAAAGGTATGAACATGGGGGATGCGATGAAAATCGCAAAGCCGTTACTTGTTGGAAAAGCAGACGGGTCGATCATGTCAAAAGTCGTCAAAAGTTTGATTTAAAGGGAGAGTGCCATAGCGCTCTCCTTTTTACATAGGTACGTTGTCAAATTGGTTTCTTGCTTCAAGAGTTATACCCGCCTACAAGTTATATGTCGCTTTTAGCTTGCAAGACAATTCAACAACTAGAACACCTGCAGAGACTGATAGATTAAATGAACCTACGATTAAATGGTTAGATTCAGAGTGAAACAAATAAGCCTTTGGGATGAAAGGATATACCATTACTTCTATGTAAGCGAATCTCTGCACCCGGAAGTTCTTCTATTAACAGTTCCAACGCTTGTGGCTGCCTGATATATAAATAATCACCAACTAACAATTTAAGTTCTGCATTCCTACTGAGTGCTTCTTTCAACGTTGGAAGTACAAGCTGCACGACAGACTTCATAGCAAAAGCTGTAATCCAATAAATGCTTCATGCATCATCAGATAACTTTCTTTAATTTTGAATAAGATTCGAAGTAATTAGTCGTGCTTATTCATCCCCAACCTCTATCAAAAATATTCCTTCCTCAAATCCACCACGCTTTTCTTTCTTTGCAATACGGATTTTCTCTAGCTCATCGTATGTAGCTTCGTGAATAGGTAACACAGCATGGATTAATTCTAATATGTCTGTGAGTTCCTCTAGTGCATCTAGTCGGCTTTCGGTTTCTTGGAATTCTTTTACTTCTTCGTATAGTTTATTTTTGATTTCAGTAAGGTGTTCGGGTTTATCTAGTATACGTGTTGTGAATTTACCGCCAGATGCTTCGATGACTTGTGGTATGAGGTCTCGGACAAGTTTGTTGTAAATTGGCATCGGTTGTTCCTCCTTGATTATTAATGAAAAATAATGTCTTTTGTTTCTTGCGTATCTGCAAACCATCTTAATACTTGGTTATGGTGGTTGATGATTTGTTGCGCAGTTAATTTTCCAGAATCCCAGGTACTATGGGCATCGGTTACTAGAGTGATCTCGTATCCTAAACTGTAAGCATTTCTGCACGTAGTATCTACGCAGACGTCGGATTGGATGCCAGCAATTATTAAGTGTTCAATAGGAAGCTTTTGTAGCACTTCTTGCAAGTTAGTTTTATAAAAGGCGTCAGGTGTTGTCTTTTGAATGACAGTGTCTCTTTTTGCAGGTGTAATTGCAGGGTGTATTTCCCACGCTTTTGTACCGGGTTCTAACATTTTCCCTAATGGGGCATTGTGTTGGATATAAATGACGGGAACATTATTGCTTTTTGCATTTCCAATAAGCTGCAGGATGTTGCCGATCACTAATTTGTCATTGAATACCGGATTTTCTTCTAAGAACATACCGTTTTGAACATCAATAATTAATAGTGCGCTTTTTTTCATAACCTTCTCCTCTCAATCTCTATTAGTCATTATAGAATGGTAAGATTAGGAATACAAATATGCTTTTTAATTAATTACAGAGGTGTTCATATGAATAAAAACAAAAGGTATTGAATCCTAATGCCACCTTTTCTAATTGTAGGAATCGCAATTATTTTCTACTCACCAGTTGAGTAAAGGTAATATTCATGTGTAGTCATAATTCTGTTTTAGATTACTTATTATTCTTGGGATTTTATTGCAAAGAAGAAGTTCGCTAAAAAGTGAATGTTTTAAAAAATATCAATCATACCTCAGTGTTATAAACAATCTACCTACAATTCGGAGTAGTACTTGAGTTTTGTGTGACAGAGAGGGTTTAATTGAAATGAAAAAACAGCCACCTGTTTAAGATGGCTGTTCCAAGTTATTGAACGGTTCCTTTGAAGTCTTTAAGTGAATCTTGCCAAACGGTTACGCCTTGGCTCATGGCGGATCCACCGCCTAGAGCAGCAGCTACTCCGATTGCCTCTATCATTTCATCCTCCGTACCACCCGCATCCAAGCAACCTTTTGTATGGTAGACGATGCAATATTCGTTATGGGCATGCACACTGATGGCGAGTGCGATAAGTTGTTTCTGTTTTTGATCCAATTTACCATCTTCGAAACATGACTCAGTGAACGCATGAAAGGACCGGGCCACATCCGGCAATTTTTCTGTGAAACTACCCATTCCAACTTTATATTCCTGTAATACGGCTTCTGTATACGTAATTTCCTCCATGTACTTTCCCTCCTGTTGTGGGTAGTATTTGCAAGAAGTAGAAAGACATGCATTAATTTTTGAATTTACGAGCACCTCATACTAAAAAGCATGAAAATCTTCTGCCGGGTGTGATATGGTAAACTATCTACAAATAAAATTTTAGAAGGTGAATTCCATGCTAGAAGTTAGCGATAGTAAATTAGCACAGTATGTCGTGCACTATATGGCTGATGCGCTCGTGCTAGGACATGAGGCGTTTCCGCAGCCAGAGGTCATGCTAGAAGCGGCCTTTACACAACTTGCGTTTCATAAACTCGATCTAGACCAACAATACGCATTTTTTCATGAGACGGATATCGGATTAAATGAAGTGTATACATACGCGAAGAGTATTTATGATAATAATCATAATTTCCTTGAACAATCGCAACATATCGCTAAGCACTTACATAGTGTATCCCAACATCCGAATATAAAAAGTGGCGAATTATTCATTGGCTTATTTGAAAATTGCTTGTTCAATAATGAAGTCAGACAAGTAATAGCCATTGTGAAAATTGATGAAAAAGAAATGTTTTTAGATGTGAAAAATGAGCAAAATATAATGGTTGTGAATGGCATCGATGGCATTAATGTGAAAAAAGTTAATAATCTCGTCGTCATTATCGATATGGGCCAAGACGAAGTACCAGCTGTATTCTTGAAAACGAAAAGAAAAGAAGATGTTGTATATTGGCAAGAGCGTTTTTTAAAGCTCAAAGTGGCAGACGAAAGCTTCCATAAAACGAATTTAGCATTAACAGAATGTAAAAAATATATTTTAAAAGAAGAGACTTTTACGAATACCGATAAACTAGGTTTTTTAAACAAAACGCTTGAATACTTTAGAAATGAAGAAGAATTTCAGGTGGACGACTATATTGAAACTGTATTTGAAGCAGCGGATGAAGTACAAAAAGACGTCCTTATTAATACGGTAAAGCCCTATGAAACAGAAATTTCTGAGAGTGCGATTGTGAAGGCTGAAAAAGGTTATAAGCGAAAAATTAAACTGGATGCCAATATCGAAATTCAGGTAAATGTAAGTGATATCGCGAAAGTGAATGAACTGATTGAAGTCGGCTATGACGAAGTGACAAATCGTAAGTTTTATAAAATTTATTTCGAAGAAGAAGCGTAAACATCTTGTATAAAAAAACAAAAAAGAAGAAGAGAGTTTTGGCTCTCTTCTTCTTTTTATGTTTCTAATGTCGAGTAATTCGGTTTCTTTTGCTTGGAAGAATTTCACTTTATCCTTGAATAGGATAAAGATAACAATAGAAATGATCGCTGCCACGGTTTTCCGAATAAATCCAAAACGTATGCCATTGTGTAAGTGCCGCTTCTCTGTTTTAGTGACCGTATGATTGAATAGGTTAGTATAAGGGACGGTTTTTTTTTTTGCAAAAAATTGAAGAAGTGCTACATAACAAGAGGTGACCATCACATAAAGCAGAATGAGCACCACATAACACGGCTCGAGCACCACATAACACGGCTCGACCACCACATAAAGTAGTTGTAATTCATATCCATTACTAGAAATATTTAAGTTACTTCAAACAAACATGAATGTTATGTTTTTGAACTGGGGAACAAATTTTATCATCTAATATAGATTCACAAACCCTCCTTACGTGGCATACACTAAATAACAGATTAAAAGTTTCCCTTGAGAAACTTTATTTCATGAATTAAAGTAAATTGTATAGATGAAAAATTGGGAGGAGAATACTATGAATACCGTACTGGAAGTATCGAATTTACATGTTTCGTATCTTGGGAATGAAGCTCTTAACAACATTAACTTCAATGTCCCGGCTCGAAAGCTTGTCGGGATTGTTGGACCGAATGGTGCAGGTAAATCCACTTTGTTAAAATCGATGTTGGGCTTAATCCCTAAAGATGCTGGCAATATCATGATCCAAGGAAAGAAAATTGAGGAAATGAGAAAACAAATTGCTTATATTCCTCAGCGGAGCAATATCGACTTTGATTTTCCCATTAGCGTTTTGGAAACCGTCACACTTGGGACATATCCACATCTACGTATCTTTGAGCGAGCTAAAAAGAAAGAAAAAGAGTGGGCCTTGGAATGCTTAGAAAAAGTGGGCATGCAAGATTTTAAAGATAGGCAAATCGGTGAATTATCCGGAGGGCAACAACAAAGGGTATTTTTAGCCCGCGCGTTGGCTCAGAGAACCGATATTTTATTTTTAGATGAACCTTTTGTAGGAATTGATGTGACTAGTGAAGAGATGATTATGAAAATATTAAAAGATTTACGGGACGAAGGAAAAACCGTATTGATTGTGCATCATGATTTAAGCAGCATTGAAAACTATTTTGATGAAGTCGTTTTATTAAATAAAGAATTGGTTTCTTTCGGTGCGGTAGAAGAAGTGATGACACCGGAGAAAGTGGCCTATGCTTACGGTAGCCAATTATCATTCTTAGTGGATTTGGTGGTGAAACCTACTTGAATTTTATAGATGGATTGGTCCAGTATGGCTTCTTACAAAAAGCATTGATTACATCCGTCATGGTCGGGATCATTTGCGGGGTTATTGGATGTTTTATCATTTTAAGGGGTATGTCCCTCATGGGGGATGCGATTTCTCATGCTGTTTTGCCCGGGGTCGCAATATCCTATTTTCTTGGTATTAACTTTTTTATCGGAGCTGTCATAACGGGAGTTTTGACTGCTATGGGGATTGGGTACATCAGTCAAAACAGTCGTATCAAAAATGATGCTTCTATCGGAATCATGTTCACGACTGCTTTTGCTCTAGGGATTATCATGATCACCCTTTTACGGAGCAGTTCCGATCTATATCATATTTTGTTCGGGAATGTCTTAGCTGTTAGACCGAGTGATATGTGGATGACACTAGGTATAGGTATCATCGTTCTTGGCAGCGTTTACTTATTTTATAAGGAACTACTGGTCAGTTCATTCGACCCCACGATGTCTCAAGCATATGGGCTTCCGAATAAACTCATACATTACTTTCTGATGACGCTTCTTACATTGGTGACCGTCGCTTCTCTTCAGACTGTGGGGATCATTTTAGTAGTGGCTATGTTGATCACCCCAGCGTCCACGGCCTATCTATTGACAGATCGTCTATGGAAGATGATTTTTATCTCAGCCACGTGCGGAGCACTTTCTTCCGCCATTGGTCTGTACTTAAGTTTTAGTTATAATTTGGCCTCCGGTGCAACCATCGTCCTTGTTGCCACCATATTATTCATATTGGCATTCTTGCTTTCACCAAAACAAGGCATCATTTGGAGAAAAATAAGAGTGAAGAGAAAAATAGCTACAGCAAATCAGTAAACAATCATGTGGATGAGGAGAGTATTAATGAAAAAATTGAATTGGTTTCCGCTTGTATTATGCTTATCACTACTGTTCGTAACTGCTTGTTCCAATGATTCAGAAAGTAAAAAAGGTAGCGAGCATAAAGATGGAGATCGACTTTCTATCATCACAACGAACTCCATCTTATATGATATCGTTCTAAATGTCGGTGGAAACTTAGTCAATGTGCGTAGTCTTGCCCCAATCGGTTCGGATCCCCATCAATATGATCCGCTACCAAAAGACTTGGAAGATATCACGAACGCAGATCTGGTTTTTTATAATGGATTGAACTTGGAAACCGGAAACTCTTGGTTTGAAGATGTGCTAAATACTACTGGGAAAGACAAGGAAGACTCGCCTGTTTTCAATTTGAGTAACGGGGTAAAAGCCCTTTATCTAAAATCAAGTGAACATCACGGAGAAGAAGATCCACACGCATGGCTTGATGTGAATAATGGGATTATTTATACGGAAAACGCCAAAGACGCACTTGTTAAAATAGATCCGAAAAACAAAGATTCGTATGAGAAAAATGCAGCTACCTACATTAAGTCTCTTGAAGAGCTTCATCAAAGTATATTGGGTGAAGTGGAATTGTTACCTAAGGAAGACCGAATCCTCGTCTCTAGTGAAGGAGCATTCAAATATTTCTCTAAAGCATATGGATTTGACGCCTACTATATTTGGGAGATCAATTCCCATAGCGAAGGTACTCCAGAACAACTAAAAGCAATCATCGATATCATTCATGAAAAGAAAGTAAAGGCTTTATTTCTTGAATCAAGTGTCGATCCGCGTAGTATGGAAACAGTCTCAAAAGACACAAGTGTAACGATAGCAGGTAAGATTTTCACCGACTCGCTCGGTGTTAAAGGAAAAGACGGTGACACTTATATAAAAATGATTCAATGGAATGTAGACGTAATTTGTGACGGTTTGAAACAAAAATAATCTTAAAAACGCTTGTCTATTAAGTCATAAAATAAAACAGGTGAATAGCCTTTCATTCTCATAGAATAAGCCACTTTTCTAAACAGATTTTAGTTGTTTAGGAAGGTGGCTTCTTTGTGTTTTATTAGAATGTTTGGTTTTCAGAGTTTTTGGGCAATACTTAGAAAAATTATAAAATGTTTGTCAGATTAGCTTAGAGGAGGAACTATATTTTGAAGAAACTTAGGATTATATTGTTAATATCGCTATTAGCACTCACAGCGAATTCAGTAGCACATGCATCACCAATGTTCGATGTAGCCACGAATGATGTAGAATTATCGGTCTCACCAGATTTATTAGATGAAGTCGTAGCCATTGAAGATCAAACAGAAAAATTTGATGTACATTATGACGATGCATATAATAGGAGAATGTTTTTAGAATTAAAGCCAGAAACGTATACAGTCGTTAAGGGGGATAACTTATATCGGATTGCACAGGAGCACGATATTTCCCTAGAGGAGCTTATGAGTTGGAATGATCTTACAGGTGATTTAATCCACCCTGAAGATGTATTGATCGTGAGCGGTGATGAAGAGGCAGATGAGGTCGTTAAAACGGAGTCCGATAATAAGGTGGCAGTCGTATATTCGCCGATTATTTCATCCTCACCAGTTCAGGAAGGGAAAGAGATGACCGTGATAGCCACGGCATATACAGCTTACTGTAACGGTTGCTCTGGAACGACAGCTTATGGCATTGACCTACGTGCGAATCCCGATCAGAAAGTGATTGCAGTCGATCCGAGGATTATTCCACTTGGCACAAAGGTTTGGGTGGAAGGATACGGTGAAGCTATCGCTGGGGATACAGGTGGAGCTATTAAGGGGAATAAAATCGATGTTTTCATCCCTTCTTATGATAGTGCTATGCAATGGGGAGTTAAAAAAGTGAAAATAAGAGTGATCAATTAAAAAGGTGCCTATGTAACGTTTGTTGCATAGGTACCTTTTAATTTGCAAAATAGAAATAATTATTGAGAATGTTCACATAATAAAGGATAATGAAAAAATTAAACTATTACATATAGGAGTTGTCCATCCATGTCTACTGAAACAGAAGCCAAAAGAAAATCCGTGAAACAAAATAAGCAACTTGAAAGCAGAGGACGCCTTTTAGTAAAATGTCCAGATAAACCAGGGATTGTATCGGTGTTGTCCACTTTTTTATATAGTCATAACTCGAATATTATGGAATCGAGTCAGTATTCAAGTAATCCAGAAAACGGTACCTTCTTTATTCGGATTGAATATCACTGTGATGGTTTGCTCGCAAAATCAGAACAAATGGAAAAGGATTTTGAAGAAATAGCTGCTAACCATTCGATGGAATATGAGTTTGCCTATCCGAATGAGCGAAAGCGATCGGCCATCTTTGTTTCAAAAGAACCACACTGTTTGATGGAACTGTTGTGGGAATGGCAAAATGGGGATCTTGATACGAATATCGTCATTGTTATTAGTAATCATGAAGATGCGCGACCATTCGTAGAAGCACTGGGAATTCCTTTTCATTATATTCCGGCGAATAAAGATATTCGAAAACAGGTGGAAGCGGAGCAGATTCGTCTCATGGCAGAATACGAGGTTGACTTGTTGATCCTTGCACGCTATATGCAGATTCTAACACCAGACTTTGTAAACCATTTTGAAAGTCGAATTATTAATATTCACCATTCCTTCTTACCGGCGTTCATCGGAGTTGGTCCATATGAGCGTGCGTTTGAACGTGGTGTGAAACTGATTGGTGCGACGTCGCATTATGTGACGAATAATCTGGATGAGGGTCCTATTATCGAGCAAGATGTGGAACGAGTCGATCACCGGGATGATGTAATTGAATTGAAGAAAATTGGTCGACAAATTGAGCGGCGTGTGCTTGTAAGAGCAGTAAAATGGCATTTGGAGAATCGGATTATTGTGGAGTGTAATAAAACGATTTTGTTTCATTGAGTGATTTTCAAGAATTGCATTTGGTCTCGGGTCCAATACAACAGGTCTTTAATTTCTATTAATTGTAAATAACACCCCCGTTAAGGAGAAGTAATTTCTCTTTTAAATGGGGGTGTTTCTAAATTTAAAGGGTCTCTTCACTCTCTATGTCCAAGAAAGAATTTGACGCAAAAATTGTATTTTGGTATTTTTTCGTCGAATTTTGGAAAAGATATGTTGGAAAAGGAGTGGGTGCATTTGTTAGAATTGCAAACTGATTTAGAAGGAAAAATGGCGTATTTTGGTGACCTGCGCAATCGTATTCAAAGTCTCGGATATTCGATTGGTGGAAATTGGGACTATCATAAAGGAAGTTTTGATAATGTTTTGTGGCGTGATGAAGGAGAGACGATATACTTAAGGCTCCCATTTGAAGTGTTAGAGGGAGATTTGGATCATCACGAAGCATATATTAGGTTTCAAACACCGTACGTTATCAAACATGTCGTAAATGTTGGGCTAGACAAAAATGAAAATTCTTTGTTAACCTCTACAGGATTCGACCAATTCCAAGATCCTGTCGATAAAGATGGAAAAATTGAAAATAAAAATAGATGGGCACACGCTGGAGAACAGGCAGTGGAGCAAGTCGTGCGGCTAGTCCACTAATCCATAAAACCGTTTCGGAACCTCTAGCCGAAACGGTTTTGTTTTTTTAAAAAGACAAGAAGGAAAGAAAAATTTGAATAGATTAAATACATCCTGGCGAGAATGTATAAGAATAATTAAAAGAAAGGATAGCAGGATGAGGGATTCAAATATTAGGGAATACTTTTCGTGCATTTTGAATGAGCCATGTGGATAGCACAAAAGGCATCGTCAAAACTGGTAAACCGTATTGAAGTAAAAAAGTGTCTAAGCTTGCTGTAATTTGAACGGATAAAAAGGAAGCGAAAATTCCTGTAATCCAAGCATTTTTATGTTTAACTTCCAAGACTGAAGTTACTGCAATCATGGTTAAAACGGCATTGTAATTATAAAGACCTAAGTTGATTAATGAAATCTCTCCACCAAGAAATAGAGCTGATAACCAACCTATAGCAGAACCGATGATTGCGTAGATTCCATATCTAAAACTTCCGATGAAAATTGCGAGGAGGAAGAGGACGGCAGGAAGCATTTCATCTAAAAAAAAGATTTGTCCAATACCTCTTATTAATCCATGCCAATCGAGTGAACCGCCAAGCTCCCTTTCCCAATTTATTAAGTTTTGGGGTAATATATTTGCTCCTGGTTTGATGAAACTTAGACGAAATGAAGTACCAATAAAAAACCAAGTAAGAATGATGTATGGAAATGTGAGAACAGATGTATCGAAACGCTTTGTAATATTTATCAAAGCGGCAGTTACAATGGCAGTAACTCCAGCGCATACTAAAGCAATAATCCATTTATGAGGTCCTTCCAAAAATAAATAAATGGCTAATCCTGAAAGGACCGAGTTAAATCCAAAGAAACCACTACTCAATACCTTTTTATCTGCACCACCAAAACTTGCAACAAGTGTTCCTGTAATCGCTGAGCCAATTGCAATGAGGCCAAGTGGAATTGAGTAGATAAGAATTCCTGCCAAGATGAGTAATCCTGAAAAAATATTTTCGATAAAGACAACTTGTGAAATTCCTTTGACTGATGCGCTCATAAGTTGAATGAACTTTTCTTTCATGGTAGTCGCCTCTTTCTTCATGGAGCTTTAAGTTACTTAATCCGTTAAGATTCAAATTATTTTACCCTCTTTTACACAATATACACTCAAATGATTGGAGGAAAACGTATGCAATTGTTGCCACGTGAGCAAGAAAAATTATTAATCGTTGTTGCAGCTGACTTAGCAAAGCGCCGAAAAGAAAGAGGCCTAAAACTAAACTATCCAGAAGCAGTGGCGCTAATTACGTATGAGATTCTAGAAGGTGCACGAGATGGAAAGACTGTAGCAGAGCTAATGTCATATGGTGCGACAATTTTATCATCCGAAGATGTGATGGATGGAATATCGGATCTAATTGAAGACGTTCAAGTGGAAGCAACTTTCCCTGATGGTGTGAAACTCGTTACTGTGCACTTTCCGATTAGCTAAATAGGAGGATGTCGAATTGAGACCAGGAGATTATGTATTAAAAGAAGGGGACATTGTGTGTAACGAAGGGAAAGAAACGAAACGTTTATCTGTTGTTAACACTGGAGATAGACCTGTACAAGTCGGATCCCATTTTCATTTTTATGAAATAAATACGGCGGTCGAATTTACACGTGATGAAGCATTTGGTTTTCGATTAGATATACCGGCTGGATCTGCAGTTCGCTTTGAGCCAGGTGATCCAAAAGAAATTCAACTCGTTGCATTTGGAGGAGAAAGACGCATTTACGGATTGAATTATAAAACGGAAGGCACATTAGATCGGGGGTAATGCTATGAGTTTTAAATTGTCGAGAGAACAATATGCATCTTTGTACGGACCTACAACCGGGGATGCAATTCGATTAGCGGATACGGAACTTTTCATTGAAATTGAAAAAGATTACACCAATTATGGGGATGAAGTAGTTTTCGGAGGAGGAAAAGTGATTCGAGATGGAATGGGTAGCCATCCTCTTGCAACACGTGATGAGAACGTTCCAGATGTGGTTATTACAAATGTGGTCGTTCTAGACTACACAGGAATTTACAAAGCTGATGTAGGTATCCGAGATGGTAAAATTTTTGCCATCGGAAAAGCAGGGAACCCATTAGTAATGGATGGCGTGGATATTGTCATTGGTGCATCTACAGAAATAATTGCAGGGGAACATAAAATTTTAACAGCTGGTGGTATTGATACACATGTGCATTTCATTAATCCTGCACAAGTCGAAACTGCTTTAACAGCAGGCTTAACTACACTAATTGGAGGAGGAACTGGTCCTGCTGAAGGGTCCAAAGCAACAACTGTTACACCAGGGGAATGGAATATTCATCGAATGCTTGAAGCTGCCGAAGATATGCCTATCAATGTTGGCTTTTTAGGAAAAGGCCATGCAGCTGCAGAAGAGCCGCTTGCTGAACAAATTCGTGCGGGTGCGATTGGACTAAAGGTACATGAGGACTGGGGAGCAACATACGCCTGTATTGATATGTCCTTAAAGGTAGCAGATGAATATGACGTTCAAGTTGCTTTACACTCCGATACGTTAAATGAAGGCGGATTCGTAGAAAATACAGTCGCATCCTTTAAAGATCGAGTAATTCATACGTACCATACAGAAGGTGCGGGAGGAGGACATGCTCCGGACCTTATTAAAGTAGCTAGTCAAATGAATGTACTACCTTCCTCTACTAATCCTACATTGCCTTATACGAAAAATACAGTTATCGAGCATATGGATATGTTAATGGTTTGTCATCATTTAAACCCAGATATACCGGAAGATGTTGCTTTTGCCGATTCTCGTATTCGTGCGGAAACAATTGCAGCGGAGGATATTCTGCAAGACATGGGAATTTTCAGTATGACGAGCTCAGATTCCCAAGCAATGGGGCGTATTGGAGAAGTAATCATTCGAACGTGGCAAACTGCAGATAAAATGAAAAAGCAACGAGGCAAGTTTGAGGAAGACCAAGGAGTTGGAGATAACAATCGTGTGAAACGATATATTGCAAAATATACGATAAATCCTGCTATTACACATGGAATTTCCGAATACGTAGGGTCAATTGAAGTAGGGAAGTTTGCGGATTTAGTTCTGTGGGATTCTAAATTTTTTGGTGCAAAACCAAGCATGATACTTAAGGGAGGAATTGTAGTATCCGGCGTAATGGGAGATGCAAATGCTTCTATTCCAACACCACAACCGATTCTTTATCGTAAAATGTACGGAGCAATGGGGCGAGCCAAGTACAAAGCAGCAATTACATTTATTTCTACAGCTGCATATGAAGCAGGTGTGCATAAAAAACTTGGATTAGAGAAAACGGTACTTCCAGTTCGTGGGATTCGAAACTTAACAAAGAAGGATATGAAACTAAATGGAGAGACTCCAGAAATTGAAGTAGATCCAGAAACTTACGAAGTACGTGTAAACGGAGAACATCTAATATGTGATCCAGTAGATGAAGTACCACTCGGGCAACGATATTTCTTATTTTGAGGTGATGAAATGATTATTGAAAAAGTTGTCGCGCATATCGATCAAATCGATCCAGATGTTCTAGCGAAGACACATAAAGAAAAAGTATTGATGGAAAGTAGTGACCTAGTGAAAAGAATTAATCGGGTCACAACTGATCATGGGAAAGAAATTGGCATTCGCTTAACGGAAGCAAAAGATTTGCGAGCAGGCGATGTACTTTATATGGATGAAAAAAATATGATCATAATAGAGGTTTTTCCGGATGATTTATTAATTATTCAACCTCGAAGTATGCATGAAATGGGAACAATTGCACATCAACTAGGAAATAGACATTTACCAGCTCAATTTGAGGAAGACCAAATGCTTGTTCAATATGACTATTTGGTAGAAGAGTTGTTGGAACAGCTTGAAATTCCTTTTACACGAGACAGGCGCAAAGTGAAACAAGCCTTCCGTCATATTGGGCATAGTCATGACTAACATGTTGTCTTTGCTTCAATTATGCGATTCCAATTTGCCAACGGGCAGCTTTAGTCACTCGTTTGGACTAGAAACGTATATACAAGAAAATAAAGTTTTGGATAAAGAGAGCTTTTCGAAATGGTTAAAAATGTATTTAGATGAGCAACTCGTCTACTCAGACGGGCTTGCTTGTCGACTTGTCTACGAGGCATTAGTGGATAATGATTATCAAAAGATATGGGATTTAGACCGACGTATTACGGTTCAAAACTTGTCTCGAGAAACGAGGGAAGGTGCGCATAAAATGGGTGAGCGAATGCTTACTTTAGGAGTAGATTTATACACTAGTTCATTGTTAGAAATGTATAAAGAACGGGTGTCAAAAGATTTATCATTTGCGCATTCTGCAATTGTATTTTCCATTATTGCTTTTCAATTGGACATTCCAAAAAAAATAGGGATTTCGGCATATCTTTATTCCTCAATATCTAGTTTAGTTCAAAATGCAGTTCGTGGAATTCCACTTGGTCAAACAGCTGGACAGCAGTTACTGCGAGATTTTCAATCATATATTGAAGAAGCTGTGAATAAAATAGGTTATCTGTCAGAAGAGGATTTTGGAGCAGTAGCACCGGGTCTAGAAATAGCACAAATGAAACATGAAAGAGTGAATATCCGAATATTCATGTCTTGACCTTATTCAGCGGTTGCTAAATAAAGTGGAATTTGATTAGGAAGGACGTCTTGGAGTATGGAACCGATTAAAATTGGAGTTGGTGGACCAGTAGGTGCTGGTAAAACAATGCTAGTAGAAAAATTAACGCGCCATATGGCAGATGAGATTAGCATGGCAGCGATAACGAACGATATTTATACAAAAGAAGATGCAAAGTTTTTAATGACAAATGGAGTTCTTCCAGAAGATCGTATTATTGGGGTTGAGACTGGTGGATGTCCTCATACAGCAATTCGGGAAGATACTTCTATGAACTCTGCTGCGATTGAAGAATTGAAAAAACTACATCCCGACCTGGATCTAATTTTTGTTGAAAGTGGTGGTGATAACTTAGCTGCAACATTTAGCCCAGAACTAGTAGATTTTTCTATTTATATAATTGATGTGGCTCAAGGAGAAAAGATCCCACGAAAAGGTGGACAAGGAATGATTAAATCGGATTTGTTTATTATTAATAAAATTGATTTAGCGCCTTATGTTCATGCCAACTTAGATGTTATGGCATCGGATACGAAAGTATTTCGTGGCAATAAGCCATTTATCTTTACTAACTTGCAAGACAACACTGGTTTAGATGAGGTAATCGACTGGATTAAGAAAAACGTTTTATTGACAGGGTTGAAATAAAATGAAAAGTTGGACAGGGATACTACAGCTTGTGATGGAGAAGAAGAACGAAAAAACGATCACAAAAAGTGTTTTCTATGAGGGTGCATTAAAAGTAATGCGCCCGATTTATCTAGATAATTCAGGGCAGGCGTGTTTTTACATGTTGAATCCCGGGGGTGGTTACGTAGGCGGTGACCGCTATCGAATAGAAGTTACACTTGAGGAAGAAGCGGAATTAGTATTAACTACACAATCGGCGACAAAAGTGTATAAAACATTGAGTGCTCCTGTCTTACAGGAGACAGAAATTATCTTGAAAAAGGGTAGTATTCTTGAATACATTCCCGATCCATTAATTGCCTATCGAGAGGCAAAATATCATCAGCATACGGTGATTAGAATGGAGAAAGGATCGACACTTCTTTATATAGATATCTTAACGCCAGGTTGGTCCCCGGATGGTGAATGGTTTAAATACGATCACTTACAGTTGAAAAATGAAATATATTTGGAGGATCAGTTAGTAGCATTCGATCATTTAATGCTTCAACCTGCCAAATCACAAGTAAATGATATTGGTTTTATGGAAAGTTATACGCATTTAGGTTCGATGATCGTTGTCAGCGAACATTGCTCACAGCATTTTCTAAATTTGTTATATGAAAAGGTAGAGCCTCATATCGGGAATTGTAAAATGGGTATGTCGATGTTGTCTGTGCCAGGATTCACACTCCGAATTCTAGCATCCTCTACACAACAAATAGAAGAAATACTAGCGATTTGTACATCTTTTATTCGACAAGAGTGGTTTGCTAAAAAAGCTTTATCCTTAAGAAAATATTGAAAGTCATAGATATATATATAATGATAAAGGGGATGCATGAGTGGATGTAACGTTATTTTCAATATTATCAATAGGTTTTATACTTGGTATTAAGCATGCCATCGAGCCGGATCATGTGATTGCGGTATCAACGATTGCAAGTAAAAGTAAAAAACTTTGGCAGTCTACGTTAGCAGGTGTTTTTTGGGGAATTGGACATACTGCAACGTTATTAGTTGTTGGTCTTATTTTAATCGTTATGAAAAATGAAATTTCGGATAGAATGTCTATGTCTCTTGAATTTGTCGTTGGAATTATGCTTGTCTATTTAGGAATTATGAATATTATTAATTTCCGCAAGAAAAAGCAACATACACACCTGCAAAATGAACAAACGAGTAACAAAACGTCTTACTTAAAGTCAACCGCTATTGGTCTAGTTCATGGTTTAGCAGGAAGCGCAGCAATGGTGTTATTGACGATGACGATTGTGAATTCCGTTTGGGAGGCTGCCGTTTATATTTTAGTTTTTGGAGCAGGGACTATTTTAGGAATGTTGTTCTTTACAACAATACTGGGTATTCCATTTGTATTCAGTTCCCAAAAATATAATGTGAATCGAGTTTTAGCATTGTCTGCTGGTGGAATTAGTTTAGTTTTCGGTATTTACTATATGTATAATTTGGGCGTAACAGAGGGATTATTCTCCCTTTGGATTTAATTTTTTCATGAATTCTATTAAGTAGGGACTAGACTAATAAAGGGGATATAATACTCCTCTCTTTAGTCTTTTTTTTGCATTAATTTCGGAACGCTCGGAAACAAAGACTGTATACTTACATTCTTCCACGTATTTCTTTATAATAGAAGCAAATAGAAGTGAACTTGAAAGGATCGCAATAGATGAAATATGAACGTATAATTTATTCGGAACAAGAGACCGAGGCACTAGCCCAACAACTATCGGCACTCCTACAGACTAGTGATGTGCTCACTCTAGAGGGAGATCTAGGAGCAGGCAAAACCACCTTTACGAAAAGCGTTGCAAAAGGCTTGGGAATCACGCGTAATGTAAATAGCCCAACGTTCACTATTTTAAAACAATATGAAGGAAGAATCCCTTTAAATCATCTAGACGTGTACCGTTTGGCAGATAGCGATGAGGATTTAGGTTGGGACGAGTTGTTTTATGGGGATGCAGTGAGCATTATCGAGTGGGCTAATATAATAGAAGAAGATTTGCCGACAGAGCGTTTGGCGATTCAAATACTACGCTTAGAGGACGATAAGCGAAAGTTTACGTTTGAGCCTTTAGGCAAACGATATGAACAATTATGCGAGGAGCTTTTTGAATGATTTGGTTAGGAATAGATACATCACATACGCCGCTTGCAGTAGCTATTGTAAAGGACAATCAAGTGATTGCAGAGTATAAATCATCCCTTAAAATTACGCATTCGATTGGAACGATGCCTGCAATTGAAGAAATATTGAAAAAAGCGGACATCAAACCTGGAGAAATTGATGCGATTGCCGTTGCAAAAGGTCCTGGTTCTTATACAGGAGTGCGAATCGGTGTGACAATAGGGAAGACACTTGCATGGACACTAAATATTCCTATTTTTTCGGTGTCTAGTTTACATGTGTTAGCTGGAAATGTACCGCATTTTCCGGGTGTTGTTTGTGCGATTATGGATGCAAGGCGCGGCAATGTATTTGCGGGCATTTATACGAACAGTGAAGTAGTAAAGGAAGCACATATGTCGTTAGTAGAGCTACTTAAAACTGTAGATGAAATGGGACAACCGGTTTTATTTGTAGGAATGGACGTTGCAATTCATTGGGGGCAAATAAAAGAAGTACTTGGGGATAAAGTGCATCGTCCAAATGCAGCATTCGATTTGCCAAGTGCAGCGGTTTTAATAGAACTTGCGAAAAAGGAAGAACCAGCTGACGTGCATATGACAGTGCCTGAATATTTGCGCGTGACAGAAGCAGAAGCAAACTGGATGAAAGAGCAGAAGAAAAATGGAAACTAATCAACTAATAACGTATCGAAAAATGGCAATGGAAGATATCGATCAAGTGCTTTTAATAGAAGAAGAAGCTTTTTCGACTCCTTGGACCAGAGAAGCATTTGAACATGAAATGACGACCAATTTGTATTCGCATTATATTGTGGCGGAGACAGAAACAAAAGAGATTATTGGCTACTGCGGCATGTGGCTCGTCATGGATGAAAGTCATATCACAAATGTAGCGGTTGTGGAACGTATGCGCGGACATAAAATTGGCGAAGGTTTAATGCGTGAAGCAATTCGAGTAGTGCTAGAACAAAATGTGGTGCTTATGACATTGGAAGTAAGGGTAACAAATGACATTGCGAAGAATTTATATCATAAATTAGGATTCCAAGACGGCGGCATACGAAAAAACTATTATACAGATACGCAGGAGGATGCGCTTGTGATGTGGGTGGAATTTAAATGACAAAAGATCAATATATTTTAGGAATAGAAACAAGCTGTGATGAAACAGCAGCATCCATCGTGAAAAATGGGCATGAGATTATATCTAATGTGGTCGCTTCTCAAATTGAAAGCCATAAGCGCTTTGGTGGAGTTGTCCCAGAAATTGCTTCAAGACATCATGTAGAACAAATTACAATTGTTATTGAAGAAGCATTGAAACAAGCGGATATGTCGCCAAAAGATTTGGATGCAGTAGCAGTTACAGAAGGACCAGGACTTGTAGGAGCGCTTTTAATTGGAATAAATGCAGCAAAAGCTTTTTCCTTTGCAAACGGTCTTCCACTTGTTGGCGTGCATCATATTGCCGGTCATATTTATGCGAATGCACTTGTGCAGCCAATGGAATTTCCGCTTCTTGCATTAGTTGTTTCAGGAGGACATACCGAACTTGTACTAATGAAAGCTGACGGGCAGTTTGAATTAATCGGCGAAACGCGAGATGATGCTGCTGGTGAAGCATACGATAAAGTGGCTCGTGTATTGAATCTTCCATACCCTGGTGGTCCTCATATTGATCGACTGGCAAATGAAAGTGACGGTGCAGTGGCATTTCCAAGAGCTTGGCTCGAAGAAGGATCATATGATTTTAGTTTCAGTGGTTTGAAATCAGCGGTTATTAATTATCAACATAATGCGGAGCAGCGCGGAGAAGAAATCAATCCCAACCATTTAGCAGCTGGTTTTCAACAAAGTGTAGTGGAAGTGTTAACGGCAAAAACGTTAAGAGCAGCCCGTGAGTTCAATGTAAAGCAAGTCATCGCTGCAGGTGGGGTTGCTGCGAATAAAGGACTACGCCGTGCGCTCGAAGAAACATTTGCAAAAGAAAATATTCCATTTTATGTTCCACCAATCTCACTGTGCACAGATAATGCAGCAATGATTGCGGCAGCAGGTACCTCTATGTTTTCCGCAGGGAAAACAGGAGATTTGTCGATGAATGGTCGACCAGGGATGGAACTTCATAATTGGTAAACGGAATCCTCTTTTCTTCGACAAGAAAAGGGGATTTTTTAACAGGGTTTTTTTCGATTGTCAAGAGAGAACATTCGTACTTATACACAATCTGTGGATAAGTTGTGTATAACTATTGCTGTTTCAATATATAGTGTCTTTTTTATACACAATTCCGTAGATGTTAAACTCTCAAATCTGTGGATAGTGTGTATAAGTCTGTTGATATGTTGCTATTACTCATTTTTTGATGTGAATAAATTTGTGGAAAAAGATTAGGTGAAAAAAGGGGGTTGACCAACATATATGGGCAAGAATCGACAAATTGTTATGCCGCTATGTTCGACATATTTTAAGGCTTATATGCAAAAACGTCCTTTTTAATATGGAAATATGCTAACTAGGTGCAATTATTTACACTAAATATCACTTCGAGACCAATTTGCTACTAGCCGAGACCAGGTTATTCATATACTTGTGGACTCAACGAAAAAAGACACCCTTTATGGGTATCTTTTTAATTTGAAGCTATTTCTTCTAATAGCTCTTGCAATTCCAGCCATTCATTCGACAGATCATCTTGTTTTACTTTCAATTCATCCAATTCAAGTTGTAAATGTTGGACCGCTTCGTGATCTTGGAAAATTACTGGATCGCAAAGCTTTTCTTCTATAGAAGCTATTTCTGAATCCACTTTTGGAATTTGTGATTCTAGTTCTTCCAATTGGCGTCGGAGTTGGCGTTCTTTCTTCTTCGCTTCTTTATCAATCGTTGAAGTACTTGTCTTAACGACAACCGTTTTTTCAATGACTGCATTTTCTAATGCAAGTTCTTCAAGCTCTTCTATCTTTTCTAGGTAGTAATCATAATCACCTAAGAAAAGAGCAGAGCTGTCTTTTGATAACTCAATAACTTTTGTAGCGATTCTATTAATAAAGTAACGGTCATGCGACACGAAAAGAATTGTTCCAGGAAACTCTAGTAAGGCATTTTCAAGAACTTCCTTACTATCTAAGTCTAAATGGTTGGTAGGCTCATCTAGCACTAATGTGTTCGCTTTTAATAGCATTAACTTAGCTAGGGCAAGTCTTGCTTTTTCTCCACCAGATAACGTAGAAACTGTTTTTTGCACATCATCTCCGCTAAAAAGGAAACGTCCCAATACAGAGCGGACATCCTTTTCATTCATCAGTGGCCATTCATCCCACAATTCTAGTAGCACTGTTTTATTGCCGGTTAGAGCTGCTTGTTCTTGGTCGTAGTACCCAAATTGGACATTTGTTCCGTATTGAATCTTACCGCCGGCAGTATCAAGTTGTTTCATTAGGGTTTTCAGCAAGGTAGATTTACCAACGCCATTTGGCCCGACAAGCGCAATACGGTCTTGTTTATAAACAGAAAACGAAATATTGGTAGAGACCGTTTTATTTGGATATCCGACAGAAACTTCTTCCAGTCGAAGTACGTCGTTTCCGCTTGGACGGTCAATTATAAAGCCAAAGTTAGCTGATTTTTCTTCGCCGTCTGGTGAATCCATCCAGTCTGTTTTTTCAATTACCTTACGTCTCGACTGTGCCATTTTCGTTGTAGAGGCACGTGCTAAATTCTTGTTGACGAAGTCTTCCAACTTCGCTTTTTCCTCTTGTTGTCGTTCATACATTTTTTTATCTCGTTCGTAGTTTTTTGCTTTTTGATCTAGGTAGCTGCTGTAATTACCAACATATCTTGCTACATTATGTCGAGAAACTTCATATACAAAATTCACTACTTGATCTAAAAAGTAGCGGTCATGCGAAACGATTAGAATCGCACCACTATAGTTTTTTAAATAATTTTCTAAAAAGTTTAATGTAGCTATATCTAAATGATTGGTAGGCTCATCCAAAATAAGTAAGTCGGGTTTGCTAAGCAACATTTTCGCAAGTGCAAGTCTTGTCTTTTGACCGCCAGATAATGCTTGCACAGGCTTATCGTAATCTTCAGGGAAGAACTGCATCCCGTGAAGGATAGAGCGAATGTCAGATTCGAATCGATAACCGCCTGCTTCATTAAAAGCAAGTTGAAGCTCGTCGTATGTACCGGCTACTCGAGCATAAACTTCTGAATCTTCGTATACGGAAGGATCGGCCATTTGTGATTCTAATGAACGAAGCTCTTTTTCGGAGTCGATTAGATGACCGAAGATGGACTTCATTTCCTCCCAAATGGAGAGCTTTGACTCCAGTCCAGCATGTTGTTCTAGATAGCCTAATCGAATGTTTTTGGGCATAATAATATCGCCGGAATCATACGACATTTCACCAGCAATTATTTTAAGTAAAGTAGATTTTCCAGCACCGTTTCGGCCGACGAGTGCGACCCGATCCCGGTCTTGAACCTCTAACTTAACGTTTGTTAATATATCTTCCCCGTTAAAGGACTTTGTTACTTGATTGACTTGTAAAACAATCACGATGATTCGCACCTCAATTCTCTCTTAAGTGTAATAGATAGGGGTTGTCGTTGCAACGCTATAGCTTTATAATGAGGTGAATGTTTAGTAAGTTAAAATCAATTCGTTCCAATGAAATAGGAGTGTTTTTATGAAACCTGAACCACCGAAAATTCCTCAAGCAACAACGAAAAGACTTCCTTTATATTATAGATTTTTACAAAGTTTTCACAACGCTGGACATAAAAGAGTCTCATCTCAAGAATTAAGTGATGCGATGAAAATAGATTCTGCAACAATCCGAAGAGATTTTTCTCATTTTGGTGCTCTAGGTAAAAAAGGTTATGGATATGATGTTGCTAACTTACTTGAGTTTTTTCGGAAGACACTAGATCAGGATGAAGCGGCAAATGTTGCGCTAATTGGGGTTGGTAGTTTAGGTACTGCATTTCTCAAATATAACTTTCAAAAAAACCATAATACGAAAATTGTTGTTGCCTTCGATACAAAGGCCCCAGTAGAAGGAATGATGAAAAGTGATATTCCAGTTTTTAATCCTAGTGTAATGGAAGAGAAGTTGCTAGAGTATGGCATTGAGTTAGTGATATGCACCGTTCCAAGTCGCTCTGCACAGGAAGTTGCTGATCGATTAGCAAAAACGGAAATAACAGGTATTTTGAATTTTACTCCAGTGAGGTTAAATGTTCCAGATACAATTCGTGTACATACAATTGATTTATCTGTAGAAGTACAAACACTTATTTATCTCATACGCAATAAAAGTATTGAATAACTCATAAACAAAAGCCTTCCACCAAATCTAATTGGTAGAAGGCTTTTCTGATGACTTGTTTCAACTTGCCCGGAGCTCACTTGTGATTTTCTTTCATTTCTTCAGTGCATATTGGTGTATGTTTCGAGAAATTTTTGTATTGCTTCACCGTAAAATTGGAAGAGCACAACAAACCCATTTAATAGCATATGGGAGATTATCGAAGCCATAATACGCTTCGTCTTGTGATAAATGAAAGCGAATATAAACCCCGATACCGCATATAGTAGGATGTGCGTAAAGTCGAAGTGGATAATTCCAAACACTATTGCACTGACCGCAGCGGCAACAAAAAAATTCGTTTTTGGCAATAAAGAACCAAAAATGAGGCGACGAAAAATTAACTCTTCTAAAATAGGTGCAAATAAAACAATGGAGAAAATAGCCAGTGGAACCGCGTGTGCAATTTCGATGAACTGCGCAGTATTTTCGGAACCAGGTTCAACCCCTAATTTTATTTCGATATTCGCTGCAACCCCTTGACCTAATAAAACAAGGAAGAATCCCAGAACTCCCCATCCAACTGTCTTCCCAAGTGGTGACGGCTTTCCTTTCAATGGAGTCAAGAAATCATCATTTTTTCTAACTAAAAGGAGCGTAATAAGCGTTGCAACCCCCATGCTTATGAATACCCACCAACCATAAGAAAGAAGAACAGGGTTTTCAAAGTCCCTGGAAACAAATAACTTATGTAAAAGTGGTGTAAATATAGCCCCAGAAAGCTGCATAACGCAGTAAACAATTAAAATATACAAGCCTGTTTTTTGTTGTTTCATATGATTTAATTCCTCTCAAGAAAACAATTCTCTTTCATTGTATAGGAAATAAAAGATAAAAAGAAAAAATTAGCCTTCTCGCTTGCAAAATGTTCTGTGATTAATTATCATTATAAGTGTGTTAGCACTCAAAGAGTGAGAGTGCTAATAATATCAAATTCAACTATTTTAGGGAGGTAGTTTCACTTGTTAAGACCATTAGGTGATCGTATCGTAATCGAATTAATCGAAGCTGAGGAAAAAACAGCATCTGGCATCGTACTTCCAGACTCTGCTAAAGAGAAGCCACAAGAAGGAAAAGTAATAGCTGTCGGTACTGGACGAGTACTTGAAAACGGCGCTCGCGTTGAATTAGACGTGAAAGAAGGAGACCGTATCATCTTCTCTAAATATGCAGGTACTGAAGTAAAATATGAAAATAACGAATATTTAATATTACGCGAAAGCGATGTTCTAGCTGTAATAGGCTAATAAAAACTAAACAATAATTAGGAGGTAAAAAAACATGGCAAAAGAAATTAAGTTCAGTGAAGACGCTCGTAGTGCAATGCTACGTGGAGTGGATAAACTTGCGGATGCAGTTAAAGTAACACTTGGACCAAAAGGACGTAATGTAGTTCTTGAGAAAAAATTTGGTTCACCACTTATTACAAATGATGGTGTGACGATTGCAAAAGATATTGAATTAGAAGATGCATTTGAAAACATGGGTGCAAAATTGGTTGCAGAAGTTGCATCTAAAACAAATGATATCGCTGGTGACGGTACAACAACTGCTACTGTATTAGCGCAATCGATGATTCGTGAAGGATTAAAAAACGTAACAGCTGGTGCAAATCCTGTTGGAATTCGTAAAGGGATCGACCTTGCAGTTGCTGCAGCAATTACAGAGCTAAAAGCAATCTCTAAAGAAATCGAAGGCAAGGAGTCTATCGCTCAAGTTGCGGCTATTTCTTCAGGGGACTCTGAAGTTGGCGAATTAATCGCTGAAGCAATGGAACGCGTTGGTAACGACGGTGTTATTACCATTGAAGAGTCTAAAGGTTTCACAACTGAGCTTGATGTAGTAGAAGGTATGCAATTCGATCGTGGATACGCATCTGCATATATGGCAACTAATACAGATAAAATGGAAGCAGTACTTGATAATCCATATATCTTAATTACAGATAAAAAAATCTCTAGCATTCAAGAAATCCTTCCAGTTCTTGAGCAAGTTGTACAACAAGGTAAACCACTTTTACTAATCTCTGAGGACGTAGAAGGGGAAGCGTTAGCAACTCTAGTTGTAAACAAATTACGCGGAACTTTCAATGCTGTAGCTGTTAAAGCTCCAGGATTTGGAGATCGTCGTAAAGCAATGCTTGAAGATATCGCAATCCTAACTGGCGCTGAAGTAATTACAGAAGATTTAGGATTAGAATTAAAATCTACTGACATTTCACAATTAGGACGTGCTTCTAAAGTTGTTGTAACAAAAGACAATACAACAATCGTTGAAGGTAACGGAGAATCAGAACGCATTGCTAGCCGTGTAGCTCAAATCCGTTCTCAATTAGAAGAAACAACTTCTGAATTCGACAAAGAAAAACTACAAGAACGCCTTGCAAAACTTGCTGGTGGAGTAGCTGTAGTGAAAGTCGGAGCAGCAACTGAAACAGAACTAAAAGAACGTAAACTTCGCATCGAAGACGCACTGAACGCAACTCGCGCAGCTGTTGAAGAAGGTATCGTATCTGGTGGTGGTACTGCACTAGTAAACGTATACAACAAAGTAGCAGAACTTGCTGAAACACAAGAAGGCGACGTAGCAACTGGACTTAAAATTGTACTTCGTGCACTAGAAGAACCAGTTCGCCAAATAGCTAACAACGCAGGTCTAGAAGGTTCTATCGTTGTTGACCGCCTAAAACGCGAAGAAATCGGTATCGGTTTCAACGCAGCAACAGGCGAATGGGTGAACATGATGGAAGCTGGTATCGTAGATCCAACGAAAGTAACTCGTTCAGCACTTCAAAACGCTGCATCTGTAGCAGCATTATTCTTGACTACAGAAGCGGTAGTAGCAGACATCCCAGAAAAAGGCGGCGCAGGAATGGGCATGCCTGACATGGGTGGAATGGGCGGCATGATGTAATTCTTTTTACATCGCTTTCTGTGAAGCTGTGTAATTCACAATTAATTAGTAAAGATATAACCACTTCTCAAAATTAGAGAGGTGGTTATTTTTTATGCTTTTGAAATTTGCTTATCAAGATTTTTTAGAGGATAGGAAGTTTAAGAACACAACGCAGACCAATATTGGAAACTATGAGAGAACGTTAGGGCTGTTTATAGACCACTGCCTAGAGCTAGGTGTAATTAACATTGAAGACGTTGGTCAAAGCCATGTACGTAACTACCTAATCAATTGTCAGGAGAGAGGGAACAAGCCAAGTACAATTAATACAAAAATAATGAGAATCCGAGCATTCTTCAATTACCTTATCGAAGAAAAAATAGTAAGTGAAAATATGGCTCGTAAGGTTAGGTTGCAAAAAGAAGATGTGAAAATTGATGTTTTTACAGATGAACAGATATATCAAATGTTGGCTTACTATCGAAGTTTAAGACGAAAGGAGAAGAGTTACTTCAGTTATCGTGGCTACTTATTGATTATGCTTTTACTTGGAACAGGAGTGAGACGGAAGGAAGCAATAAATCTCAAATGGTCAGATATTGATATGCCAAATGTAACAATGAGTGTCTACGGTAAAAACCGCCAGTATGAGGTAGTGTTTTTGACTGAGAAGCTTATAAAGGAACTTTCTGTATATAAAGTTTTTTGTAAGAATCATTTTGGAGAAGAAAATGAATATGTGTTCTTGAATCGTGATAATACTCCCATGACAGACAACTCCATTATGCTCATGTTTAAGAACTTACAAAAGCAAATGAATTTTAAGGACGTAAGGGTGAGTCCACATACTTTTAGGCATACGTTTTGTCATCGACTTGCAATGAGTGGTATGTCAGCCTTTGCAATTCAAAAGATGATGCGACATAAAAATATCAATGTCACAATGCGATATGTAGCGATGTGGGGAAATGAACTTAAAGAACAGAATGATAAACATAATCCATTGAAAAACTTAAATATATAAAGAAAACAATTAAGTAGTAATTATGCAAAAAAAGCTATCAATACAAAAGTTTAAATCTTAAGAATCCAGTCTTCCACTAGATTGGGTTCTTTTTTATATTGTCTAAAGGAACAAATTGAACTAAAGAGCTAGTCTCATAACTAACTACCAGAAGCTATTAGAATGAATTTTAAGCCTTCTGTTTAGTGAATTGATAAATATATTCACCGATAATCTTTGTTACTTGCAACGCTTAATATGTAGATTTATATGGTTTCAGTGCTATAATTTAGTTATAGACCATTTTTTGTAAATCTTTTGTATCATTTTACCTTTTTTAATTGCTTTTTATTAGCGTGATACATACAATTAGTACTAGGAGACGTAAGGGAATATGAATAAAAGATAGTCAAAAAATAGGGAGTGGCGAAAAAATGGATAATCAAGTTCTAATTAAAGAATTTGTAAAAGATGAAAAAGGCAAAAAATAATGTTAACTGCAACTACTTTGAGTGAAGAAGGTTTAAGCATACAATATGACTTTTTAGAAATGTATTTAAATATGCTTACAGAGCAACCTGATTATGGAATTATTTTTAAAGATGAACGAACTTACACAATTGAAACTCCTAAGTATATTGTAAGGGTAGCTATATTAGATTCAAGTGATTATTGCTTTTATACAATTAATAAAAAGACGGAACAGCTTGGGAACTATAGTAGAGCTCTGGGATACAATGCATTTTGTAATAAACTCGAAAAATTTATTTGATATTAAATTCGATATTGTTAAAAATTCTTATTATTAATATGTGAAAAAAATGTATGTAATAATAAACGTTTTTTTCACGATGAACATGAATAAAATGTATATTATTACATACATTTCATTCATAGTTTACAGAAATACACTAAATAAAGAAATACACAGTATAGTTCGATTAACTAATTATAAAAAAACTAAGAGAAGGAGCAAACTATGAGTAGAGAAGAAAATTTTATTATTATTTATGATAAATTTATCACAGAAGGAGAAGAGGTACATTTAATAATTGAAGAATTATATCTTTATGGATTATTAAGGAAAAAGGAAAACTTAGAAGGATTCACAGAGACGAGTATGTTATTTATAAATCAAAGTTCACCAATCCAGTTTGCCTCAGATAAACAAAGAGTAAATAAAAAAATTAAGGAACTTCTAATATCTTTACAATCTAAAAGAATTATCAAAATTACAGATGTAGATGGGGTAATATTAAATAATTTTAAACCATCAGATTTATTAAAAATAGATTTTATCAAATTTGAAAGTGGGTTTACAAAAGTTTCTATTAGTAAAATTAATGATTGTACAACCATGAGCGACTTTTATGTTTATTGTGGGGTTGCTAGATGGATAAATAGCGGTAAAGGTTATTTCAATTCATCATATGGTAGATGGGGTAAGATTCTTCATCTTTCAAAACGTCATGCAATTGATATAGTTAATAAAGCAATAGAAAATAAAATTATTTATAAAAATATTGGTGATTATGTAGATAGTGAAAGTGGGGGACAGAAACAACAAAAGTTGAATCAATATTCTATAACTCCATTCCCTTACAGTGAGAAAACTGTACAGACAAAGATACAAGAATCCGAAGTAGCAAATGAAGAATTTCATTCCAATAGAATAAACAGTGATATTGAATTAATCCAATTGCTTGAAGTGACTAAAGTATTTCGGACGTATAAAGACGATAATATGAAAAATATTTATCCATTAGTTGAAGATTATGTATTTTTCTTATTACAACTAAAGAAACTAGAAAATAAACAACCGACTAAGAGTGAAAAGAAATTCATTGAAATTGCAGAAAAACGTATTGACCGTATGAAAAACAACAAGAAATTTAATGCAGATTTCGATAAAGCAAAAATAAAAGTAAAAGCAATGGGAGAAGCAAAATATAATTCTAGTGATAATAATACAGAAGACCAAAAACAAGTTCAAACAACAATGGATTTGTTAAACGAGATGCTTCAAAATAGTAGTATCGATGAAATATTTGGAACTAGTAAATCATGAAAATCATCCCTTTAAAAGCTTTACAATTTATTTAATAAATAAAGCACTAGTTGTCCAAAAGAAGTGTATTAGCATTAACTAAAATAAAGATTACAAAATAAAACACGAACTTAGACCCTAATAAAATTAAGGTCTTTTTTTGTGATTCAATAAAAAGATTTTATTCGAATAGTGCTGGTACTTCTACACACTAAAAGTATAATTTTAAAGAAGCAATCTAAATAGTTGACTTTTTATAAAATCATTAAGTTTCATTAAAATTTCATTTTGTTTTTATCATTTGTATTTTCAGGTTGGAAAATGCATTTTCATTGTGGATAAATAGGGTGTATGACCTCTATTTAGAAGTATTGTAAACGCTATACTAAAGTGAGCAATTTTCCACAAATAAGATTGAGCAGTTCTCCTCTAAATCAACCACTTCCTTTATACTGAATTGTGTAAATGGAAAGTGGGGAATCTGGAGTGACAAGGTTTATGGTTTATACGAAAATTTATGAATTATATGCAATGGGCTTTTCGAAGTCTGCAATTGCGAGAAAGTTAAGTATTTCTAGAAATACCGTTGCTAAATATTTAAAGAATACATCGGAGGAATTTGAAGAGTACCTACTCTCTTTGCAAACCCGTAAAAAGAAGTTAGATCCCTATCGGGATATCATTCTTGCATGGCTAAAAAGGTACCCTGATCTAAGTGGCGCACAGGTCTATGATTGGTTGAAAGAGAAACAAGATATTAGCGAAGAAGATATAGCTGAGAATACGACAAGAAATTATGTAAATGAACTACGTGTTGCATATCATATACCAAAAGTGTCAGAACAGAGAGTTTATGCAGCTGTCCCAGATAGTCCTATGGGTTTTCAAGGACAAGTAGATTTCGGTCAAGATCTTGTAACTGCTTATGACGGAACAAAAAAAAGACTTTATTTTGTCGGGTTTGTATTATCTCATTCTAGGTTTAAATACATTGAATTCTTAGATAGACCTTTCCGTACAACAGATTTAGTTCGTTGTCATGAGAATGCTTTTGAGTTTTTTGGAGGAATGCCCGAAGAATTGGTTTATGACCAAGACGCTTTACTCGCAGTAAGTGAAAATGCTGGTGATTTATTATTTACAAAGGAATTTGATAACTACCGAAAATTAAGGAAGTTTAACATTTATTTATGTAGAAAAAGCGATCCAGAATCTAAAGGTAAAATTGAACAAGTAGTTAAATTTGTAAAGCATAACTTCATGAAAAATCGTGAGTTCCAAGACATTCATTTGTGGAATCAACAAGCTATTCAATGGCTAGGGAGAACTGGAAATTACAAAGTACACCATAATACAAAAAAGAGACCTTCTTTAGTGCACACTGTCGAAAAGCTGCACCTAAGAAAAATCTCTTCCAAATTCTCCTTCGAGAATTCCCTTACAGAAAGTATAACAAGAACTATTCAAAAGGACAATATCATACGCTTTGAATCCAATCGCTATTCTGTACCTGTAGGTACTTACGATGCAAAAACTAAAAATGTGGCGTATTTAGAAGTATCTATAGATGGATATTTAGACATTCGATTACAGATAGGTGGTCCACCAATTGCAAGACATTTAGTTAGTAGTTTAAAGGGTCAATTAATTTATGATCCGTCTCATCATAAGAAACCTAGCTCAAAGAAAACACTTTTGAGAGAGGAAATTGAGCTTGCATTTTCTAACCAGGAATTAATTACTTGGTTCTTGGACGAATTGAATAAGAAGTATCCAAGACACTTGGTAGATCAGTTTAAAGTATTACAAATGGTCATTCGAAATCATCCAGACTACCTAGAAGAAGCGCTAGAAACAGTAAAAACTTTAAATATGATTAGTGCAAATGATTTTAGAGATATAGCTTTTACGTTACATAAAGAGTCAGAATCGCAAACAAAACAAGTAAGTGTAGAGTCATCAAAATATCAAAAATACAAGGCTGCAGAACGATCAGAAGATTACTATATTCGGTTATTATCTGGAGGTAAAAGATCATGACTTCTCCAATCGAATTATTGCAAGATAAATGTAGAACTTTGAGACTCGCTGAGACTGCAAAAGAGCTTCCCGCTCTTTTGCGCAATGCCGAATCCAACAGTTGGACTTATCACGAATTTATCAACGAACTACTCACTCATGAAACAGCGTGCCGAGAAAAAAAGACTGTTCAACGTTTAATGCAATGGGCAGACTTTCCCTACCAAAAGACATTAGCTGATTATCGGCTGGAAGAACAAAATGTGATTGGTGAAAGACAGTTTAAATTGTTAAAAGACCTTAACTGGATTGAAGAAATGTTTACACTGATTATAATGGGTCCCCCAGGGACCGGAAAAACACTATTGTCTGTGGGATTAGGCACTTTAGCCATTGAAAATGGATATCAGGTTTCTTTTGTCTCGATGGGAGAGCTTATCTACATTTTGAAAAGCCGTGACTATGTTAGTAAATCAAAAACACGATATAAACGAATTTCAACATCCGAATTAATCATTATTGATGATGTAATGTATATGACTGTAGATCCGAAAGAGGCAAGCTTATTCTTTCAATTTATATACGATATGTATGACAAATCTGCGTTTATATTAACGTCAAATAAAGGGCCAAATGAATGGGGTAAATTTTTAGGGGACACTTCTTTAACCACAGCTATATTAGATCGACTCCTTCATAGAAGTGAGGTAATATCCTTCGGAGAGGACGAAGAAAGTTTAAGAATGAAGTACAGAAAAACTTTGTTTCCCGAAGTAAGTGCTCAAACTTAATTGTGGAAAATTGATTAATCTTATTTTGTGAAAACTGCTCAATTCTACTTGACGGTTACAAGTATTGAGTTGACGGTGAAGTTTAGCAATGCTTCTTGATATAGGAAAAGAATATGGTTAATGATGAGTACAAACAATTTATTATAGAAAAAATTAACGAATTAAATAATAGAGGAAACGAATAATGATAAATGTGTATAGACCTTAATTGTTGATATGCTTTTTTATACAGAAGTATCTTTAGTAACATGTGTATTGATTTCCTGTTAATTATCGAGGGCACAACAATTTAATGAATCTACTTATGACGAAAACCCTTATATATCCATTATTTTCTGCAATCTGCTCCTCAAATATCTCACTTTTATCGAAGTAGATTAGTACTCGAGAGGTTTTAAGTTTATTAGCTAGTCGAAAAATCCCTAATAATCTAATGTTTTGGGTAAACGAATATAGTATTTTCCGCTTCGATAGGAGTCGATGGAGGAATATTGGTATTGTGACATATCGTATTTGGATTCTTTTTGATACTGTTCTAATAAGAATATTAGCAAGTAAAAGTATATGAAGCAGTTGTTGTTAGTGGTGAAAGGCTATGTTAAAGTTAATGGTTGATTTTGTATAGAAAAATGAACCTGTTTTAGAATTTACAAGCTCATTTTTCCCTGTCTTTTTTTACTAAAGCACCCGTTAGTTTAAGAAGAATGCTCTGTTAACGTAAAAGGATATCGAAAACCAAAAAAAAAATTACATGTTAAATTCCTTTCTTTTGACTTATTGAACAACCGCTATCCTTAACGACAGAAGGATGGAATATACTCACAGACTATTTTTAACTATTTCTATAAATTTTTGCACAAGTAAGCTATGCTTCTCAGCTTTTCTTGTGCAAATAGCGATTTTATGTGTGATATGTATATCCTGTACATACACTCTGGCCAATTGGCCATTATCTACATACTCTCGAACAGCGAGCGATGAAATAAAACTTGCACCATATCCAGCCATTACAGAACGAATTGTTTCATTAATCCCACTAAATTGAAGTGAGATTTTTGGTGATCTTACTTGGTGGGTTTGGCATAAAGAAAAAAGGTGTTCTCTCATAGAACTTCCTTCTTCACGCATAATAAATGATTCTTTAACCATCTCCACTAACGAAATATTTTTATTAGCAAACGGATGAGCAGTAGATACAACAAACCAAAGTTCATCTTCAAATAACTCTTCCCACGTTACTTCCTCTGGTCTTTCCGATACTCCACCCCCATAAATAGCAATATCGGCTTTATAATGTATGAGTTGCTCAAATGCATCTTTCGTATTGGCAGTTGTAATGACAAAATTGACATCTTCATTTGCACTTTTAAACGTAGCTGCCCATTTAGGTATTAAAAAGTTTGCAGGTAGATACGTAGCAACAATTTGAATTGTTCCTGCCTTGGCAAGTCGATAATCCTCAATAAAAGATTCGATATGCTCTTCAAGAGTAACAAGATTTTTTGCTTTTTCTGCTAATGCTTCCCCGAAATCAGTTAATACAACACCTCGCCCCTGTTGCTTAAATAACGGAACTCCAATTTCATGTTCAAATTTTCTAATTTGGCTAGAAACTGCAGGTTGACTAATACACATTAAGTTGGCTGCCTTTGTGAAACTACCTGTACTCGCTACTTGATAAAACAATTTTAAACCATGTAAATTCATGATTTCACCCCTATCTATAACCTAAAGTTATGGAATCATAATATTAATATATTTTTATTATGATTTATTTTATCATATACTTTTGTTGGAAGAATAAAAAATAAAATGGAAAAGAGGTTACCATTATGCTGAATAACGTTTGGAAAGATGTAGATGAATATTTTATTGATAAACTAATACCATCTGATGTAACACTTGAAGGAGTATTGCAAGCTAATAAAGAGGCTGGTATTCCAGAAATTGATGTCTCACCAACACAAGGTAAACTTCTATACCTATTGGCTAAAATTAAAGGAGCTAAAAACATATTAGAAATCGGTACTCTAGGTGGATATAGTAGTATATGGCTTGCACGTGCACTCCCTGAAACTGGTAAAGTATATACACTTGAAATTGAACCGGAGTATGCAAAAGTAGCTATAAAAAATATTCAGAATGCAGGCTGTACGAGTAAAGTCGAAGTCATAGTAGGAAAAGCATTAGAAACCTTGCCTACCCTTAAAGAAAAAGGTACATTCTTTGACTTAATTTTTATTGATGCAGATAAACCCAATAATCCTCATTACTTAAAATGGGCATTAGAATTAGCGAATAACGGGGCACTGATAATTAGTGATAATGTCGTTCGAAACGGTGAAGTTATTGACGAAAGAAGTGAGGATGACCGCGTACAAGGTGTACGTAAATTTATGGATATATTAGAAACAGAACCTCGTATTGAATCTACAGCTATACAAACGGTTGGCAATAAAGGATACGATGGTTTTGTGATAAGTATCGTAAAATAAAGCAGAAGGCTGTGTCAATATTAATTTGACGCAGCCTTCTATCATCTATTTTCCAGCCACTACTAACTCTTCCTTTAAACGTGTAATAGCTATCCTAGTAGTCACTTCCCTCTTTTTATATCCAAATTTTAACACGCTGCATATTAAACTAACCGTTAGTAATAGGTAAGCATTTGATGTTATCTCCAGCTTTTCCCCTACTCCGCACGGAACGTGCCAGTTTCCAAGCATTCCGCGTTCCATCTAGCGATGGTATTATTAATTATAAGTTTCAAGTTACTCATGTTGATTTGGGTTATTTGATTATTTCTAGCTCACATTTTTCTCGATATTTATTGATTTTTTCTAACATCGATTCAGTGATACCCAAAATTCTTATGAGAGTATTCGCCTTAATTTTGTCTGTCATATGGATTAATTCATGTACCTCTTTTTGGAGGATACGTAAATTATTGAATTTGTCGTTTCCACCAAGATGCTTAGGTATATAATGGTGGCAGTGTACGTTTTGTGCTTGTAGGAACATGCCAGTTATTTCACATTTCCCTTTCTTCATACTGTATCGACTAATCCGATTATCCATATATTCGACACTTCGTGTCGGTATGTTTGATTCCATTAACAATACTATTTCCTGTTTTATATCTTTACTCAACCGTGTAGATATTTGTACTCGACCTTCTTCGGTAAATGGGGTTATACTTTGAGTAAAAGCCATCACATTTTTAGTTTTGATGATCCCGAGAGGGAAGAGGTATAACCCGGCGATTTTATACGTTTTAGAGCCTAAGCCATAGAACTTTTTATAGACAGGAGGCGGGTTGTTAGGATGTTCATATTTACCGATAGGTTTAAGACGATTGTACATAGATGCACCTAGTTCGTAGGCAAGTCGTGAGAACGCTAAGTTGACGTGAGTAGCTCTGTTAAAATAATTGTGTAACCCTAAGACAAAACTATTAAAGCGCATAGCATTTTGAGTAGTTGGCGATGTTCGGAGTATTTCTAATCGTTTCTTTGCATCCGCTTTAATTTTCTGCATCTTTTCAGCTTTGACAAACGTATGTGCAACTCGCTTTTTTCCTTTGCGATTGGCACGTATTGTGAAGCCAAGAAAAGCAGACTCATGCTTACGCAGATTAATAATCTTCGATTTTTCTGGTGAAATATCAAGTTTTAAACGTTCTTTTAGATAAAGCTTAACCGCATGATACCACTTTTCAGCAGTTTTCCAATCTCGACAAATGATTTTAAAGTCATCAGCATACCTAACTATGTAGCCTTCTTTTAAGTGAGTGCGATTCTTTGCAAGAAGTTGACCTCTAGTTTTAAGTGATTTATGAAGGGGAAATAGTTCCCATTGATCCGCTACCCATTGGTCCAATTCATTTAGTACAATATTAGACAACAACGGTGAAAGTAGGCCACCTTGTGGAGAGCCTTTTGTCGGAATACCTTCTCCATCCACTTCTGCTTTTAGCATTTTAGATATACAGGCTAGGACCTGTCTATCCCGAATACCTAAATTCCATAACTGCTTAATAAGCAATGTATGATTGATATTATCAAAGAATCCTTTTATATCGATATCTACAACGTAATGTAGTTTCGACCGATTAATTAGAAATTGAATTCTCGCCATCGCATGATGAGTAGACCGTAAAGGTCTAAATCCGTAGCTATGTTTATAAAAATGAGCCTCCGCAATCGGCTCTAACACTTGTTTAAAGCACTGTTGTATGATTCTATCGAGGATGCATGGGATACCTAAAGGTCGCATCTTGCCATTATCTTTCTCGATTAGTTTACGTCTAACCTTCTTCGGGCGATAATTTTTAAGCTTACTTTGTATTTCTTGTACTAATTCGTACTCCGAACGTTTCTCTATGTCTACAATAGTTTTACCATCTGTTCCAGGGGTCTTTGACCCTTTATTTGACTTAATTATTCGATACGCTAATAAAATATTGTTCCTCGACGTGATGATGTCGTATAGCAGATGGAATGATTCTTTATTTTTGGCTCGTTGATGTAAGTCTGCAAAGGTGTCTGTCATCCCGTAATAATCCCAATATCGAAGAGCTTGCACTGTGGCATCATTCCTTTTGAAGTGATGTTCCCACGTTCTTACCCGACCGGTGCAATGCACAGTTGAAAAATAATTATTACTTATCGCTAGACTTGGGGCTGTTCCTCCACCTCCATTACAGAGCTTTCACTGGTTGTACCCCTACCCTCATAAGGACAAATGCATTTCGCCATACCGCTTATAGCAACCGTTTCGGGTGACAGCCCTTGAGTCAACGTTCCTTACTTTCCAAGTCCCTTACAACCTAGCTATATTTTTTTCTAAACTTAGGTGCTTCCTGTAAGCCTGTGAGCTGGATACCGCCATTGTTCGGTATAACGTGTTTCATAGAAGCAATTTTTACTCTACGTCACTCACCCCATCGTTGGATGGTACACAAGTTTCCTTATGTTCTAACTTTAGACCTGTACCTCCGGAAGTTCGTCTATTCTTTTCCACAAGAAAATTCTCACCATATTTAGTTTTTCAGCCATCCGGCATATCCATTGGCATACCTTTTCCTTGAGGAGTGGCTTCAGCCTTTGTTCTGCCGACTTTACCTGAGCTTCAGACCCCATAATCTGTCCATTATGACGCATGCAGGAATCTTAATGGGATAGTTTCAAAATACATGGTTTTATCATTTCTATCCTCGGTTATAAAGTTAGGATTTCCGAAGAAATCCCTTGTTTTTTCACACATTAGTGTTTATAACAAAACTTGTCGCGCTGCCCCGTTAGTTTAAGTGTAACATTTCACAATCTAATATTTAGATTAACATAAATACCCAGTGTCAAGATTATATAGGGAAACCAATTTCATTAACGATATAGCTATTCAAACGAGAGATAAGTCAACAAATGATGCAAAATAAATAATTATCGAGTACCGTCAAAGGTTAAATGAATTAAATAATGACTATTGATTAGCTCAAGAATAATTTGCTTCTAGCTACTTCAATATTGTAAAGTTTATTCTCCTTTATTAAACGGTGTCATAACTTAAAAGATTTGACACCAAAAGGTCGATTGAGTATTATCAGTAGATAGAATGGTGTCATAACTAAGTGTCATAAGTAGATGATGAAATGGAGCAAATAATCATGACTATATACGGATATGCGAGAGTATCGACACAACAACAGGAATTAGAAATCCAACTTCAAGCATTGGAGCAAGAAGGTGCAACTGTAATTTATCAAGAAAAGTTTACAGGTACGAAAACAGACAGACCAGAGTTAAACAAGTTGCTAGAAAGGTTACAAGATGGAGATATGCTAATCGTAACTAAATTGGATAGATTGGCACGTAACACAAAGGAGGGGATTGAGTTAGTAGAAAAATTGTTCGCTAAGAATATTAAAGTAAGAGTATTGAACATTGGATTACTTGAAAATACTTCAATGGGTAGATTCTTCTTACAAACTTTATTGGCAGTAGCAGAAATGGAAAGAAACACTATCATTGAACGTACACAAGAGGGTAAAATGATTGCTCGACAAAATGTAGATTATCGCGAAGGAAGAAAGAAGGTGTACAGTAAAAAACAACTAGACCATGCGATTGGATTACTAGAAACTAATTCATATAATCAAGTAGCAGATTTAACCGGAATATCTAAGAGCACTTTAATTAGAGAAGTTAAAAAACGAAGAGTAGTGAAATTAATTATGGAGGTGTAGCCTAGTGCTACATTTTTTTTTGGGGGCAGGAAAGAGGTATGATTTCAACACTTTCAACGGAATTAAGAAACCTTTTAAATCAATGTAAATAAGGAGTATTAAAGAAGTTATTTCCAAATATTTTAAAATTAAATTGATATACAAAGGGTCAGCTTAAACTTAAATAAGTATATATTTTTTCATATTCACACTTCCTCATATATTTTAAATTTTACGAATACCCCTGAGAGCTTCTTTTCTATGTGTGGTAAAATAAGTAATAAATATTATTGTAGGAGGAATTTGTATTGAATGATATTAAATTTCAAAGTTTAGTTCCCAAAAAAAATATAGATAAGAATCAGCAAGTCTATATAGATGCAATAGAGTGGGCTTTAGAAAACAAGGAAAATAAAAACATTGCAATTACAGGGGCATATGGTGCGGGAAAGAGTACCATTATTGATACATATATTGAACGAAAAATAAATAAGAAAAGTGAAGTCTTAAAAATAGCTATTGCTACTTTTAAGAAAGGTAGTTTAAATAGTGAGTTAGAGAATAATACAATAGATAATGATTCGCCTGCGCTTGAGAATGTTTTAGAACAACAAATATTACATCAAATGTTTTATAAGGTTAAGCCTAATAAAATACCTAATTCTAAATTCACAAAACTTAATGAATTATCTTTTCTATATGTAATGACGCATATTATTGGTTTACTATTAATGATTTTGTTGACTTTTTTTATGTTAAAAAATAATTGGATTATGAATACATATAATTCACTAAAAAATAATACATATGGAATAGAACAAGGATTTTGGATTCTACTCGGGGTAATTTTAGCAATTCTATTATATAGTTTTACAATATATAAACTCATACTTGTATTTAGAAAAATTGGTGTATCTAAATTCGGTGTGGGAAGCACTTCCATAGAATTTAATTTTAAGGATGGAAGTACTGTCTTTAATCATTATTTAGACGAGATAATATATTTATTTTCAAAAACTAAATTTAAATATATTATTTTTGAAGATTTAGACAGATTCGAAAGTATGGAAATCTTTGAACGTTTAAGAGGTCTAAATACAATATTAAATGGGACTGAAATATTAAAAAAAAGAGATATAAGATTTATCTATGCATTAGGAGATGATGTTTTTTCTGATGAAGATGAATCAGATTCTGTCCACAATCGAACTAAATTTTTTGATTTTATAATACCAATAGTTAAAGTAATACATAGCTCAAATGCAGAAAATATACTTTTAAAAGAATTAAAGAATGTTCTTTCAGAAGATGGTTTACAAGAAGATACACAAGAAGATTCAAATAATAAATTAAGCCGTTATCTAGTAATGGATATCGCACTATATATCAATGATATGCGTACATTAATTAACATATGTAATGAATTTGAAGTCTTTAGAAAAGCACTAATAACTTCGGGTATTACATTAAATCACTTGTTTGCATTTATAGTTTACAAAAATATATATCCGAAAGACTATTCGCATTTGTTAGTAAATAAAGGATTGGTATATGATGTCTTTCATATGAAAGATAAATTGATAAAGCAATGCAAAGATGAAATTAGAATATTAGAGGATGAAATGGATAGAGGGTTTGGAACCTTGATTGTTAAAAAAGAAGATATTCCAATACTTTTTATTAACAGACGAAATCTATTAAATCATGACGTATATATAAATGAAAGTCATGTTATAACTATTACAAATAATAATGTGAATACAGGTAATACACTTTTTGCTAGTTTATTAGTAAATAAGAATTCTTCATCTAGAATTCTTATTAGGGATAGTGGAAGTAGAATAGAAAAACATTTTTCTTTGGATGAATGGGTTGTTGTAGAGAATCCAAAATTTGATTATTTAAAAGCATATGAAGATTTCGATTCACAGGAAGAAAAGAGAAGTGAAAAATACAAGGAATCTATCAATAAAAATAAGAAAAAAATTGAAAAAATTAAGATACAATCAGTTTCATCACTTTTAATTAATGAAAATCTAGATATAGGAATTGATTTTACAGATAAAAAGTTATTATACTTTTTAATCCGTAATAATTGGCTTAATGAATCCTACGAAGAATATATAACTTATTTTTATCCTGGTACACTTAGTGAGAATGATAATAAATTTTTACAATCAATACGTATTGGGCTAGCTGAAGAACAGCATTTAAATCTAAAAAATATAGTAGAAGTAACTAATAGAATTAGGTTAGATGATATTAATACTAATGCAGTGTTAAACTTTGAATTTGTATGTTACTTAATAGAAAATGAAAATGTACTAAATAAACAGAAACTCCAAAAAATTATTAATTTGATTTTTAAGAAAAATGAAGGAGTGGATATAGACTTTTATTGGACTTTATTAGAAAAACTTACCATTAATAACAATAAGCAGTCATTAGGTATTAAAAAACTTCTTATAACTTGTATAGAATGTGGCGTTGATATCTGGAAAGATATTATTAGTTTAAGCGTCCCAAATGAAAAAAACAAGAGTATATTTTGTATCTACTAACTAATAATTTACAAAGTCAATTAATAAATTTACAAAGTAGCAATGAACTGACTGAATTTATTTCGAATGAAATATTTTTAACAGACCTTCCAATAAACATTAGTATAGAATCTTCAATTGCAATACTAGGAGTTGAATTCCAGTCAATTCAAGATGCAACACAGGAACAAGTGGATTTAATTATTAAATTAAGTGCATACAAGATGAATTTAGCTAATTTTGTTAAAATATTCAATAAAAATATGATAAATATGGAAGTTTTAAAAGGTATTGAAGAAGTATCTCAATATGTTAGCAGTAATTTAGAAGAGTTTTTGAATAATGTTATTCTAGAGCAAGATATTTATGATGAAGATGAAGAAATATTTAAAGAACTATTGCAAAAAGACATATCAATTAATATTAAAAAAAGATTAGTTCAAAAGTGGAGTGGCTACATACATAATCTAATGGAAATAGACGATGTATTTTTATTGCAAATTTTCTATGAGAATGTAGCTTTTGAAATGACATGGAGTAATATAATATACTGTCGTCAAATCTTAAAAACAGAAAATAAAGAGTTTATTATCAATAATCTCTTTAGAGATGAAGAAAAGTGGCAACAGTTTATAAATAATAGTGGGCACACGGAACAGGATGAATTATCTGATAGTGAATATCAAGATTATAATTTACTAATTAATTTGTTGCTCGAATCGAACGAAATAGAAAAGACTAAACTACAAGAATTTGTTTCATTAATTCGATGGATGGTTGACATTGATAATCCAGATGTAATTTCAGCTTATGCTTATAAATTATTGATAAAAGTTGGGGCTTTAAGATGGGATGAAGTGGTATATAATGTTATATTCGAAATTGGCGACTCTGAAATGCAAATAGAATACCTAATTAATGAATTCAAGAATTCGAAAGAAAGCATTCAAGTACTAAATGCGGATAGTAGACTACCTTGGTCGAAAAAGCTACTAGAAAAACTTCATGAATTTTCTAGGGATATAATGTATCAATATTTAATAAAACATGTTAATGAATTAAACGAAGCTAAATTTAATGAAATTTTAAATTTAAATGTACTTGGGTTTAATGAATCATTTTTTACAGAGTTAGTTAAAGATAATAATCAAGGTAAGCTAATTAATTATTTAAAATATATTTTAGACCCAGAAAAGAATTTTGAACTAACGAATGTATTAAGTCTTATTCAAGTTAATTCGATAATTTGGGACTCAGACCTATTTAATTATATAAAAGTCGCTAATCAAAAGGTAGCTATAAAATATTTGATGCACCACGAAGAAAGTTTAGCAGATATTTTAAATGAGATAGAAATAAATAGTCAGCTTTTCAATTATATTTTACAAGAAATTACTACCATGGAGCTAAAATTGAAGTTGATAAATAATAATATTACCTACGGTATAGAATTTGATGAAGAATTAGCAAGTGTTGTCCTAGAATGTATTCGTGAAGATGAATCGGCTGCATTTGAATTAATTACTCCTGAACTGTTAGAATCTCAACTAATTCCTCTACTTGAAGATGAAAATGATTTAGTTAAAGTCGTGAGGGGATATATAACATATGGTGAATTCGAAAAAGAAGCTATTTTTAACTTATTGAGTAAATCAAAAAATCCATTCAATCGAATAAAAAGAGGTGGAGGAAATGGAGTGGAATTCGAGAAAAATGACGACTCAAAATTACTCTTCAAAAGGTTAAAAGAAATGAACGTCATATCTAGCTATACAGAGAGTGAAGTTTCTTTAAGGGTAAATAATAAGCAGAATAGTAGATAAATTAATGTATTATGAAAGTGTTTGCAAAGAAAATTTATTTAATAGTATAAGGAAAAGTAGTATACTGGCTACTTTTTTATTTAGGAAGAGCAGCAATAAAAGAATCATTTTATGTGATTATTGAATAGCTTAAATACATATAAAATAAGCGTTTTAATGGTTAACTTTTTGGAGAGGGGGGGATTTTCCAAGTTTTGAATAGGTATTATTCAAACAAGGAGAAGAGCTAGTACATTCACCCACTCATAGTCTAAATTTTTGGAGCAGCCATATATTAATGGACTGCTCCTTTTTATTTTGGAAATTTTAATATTTTAAGAATAATTAAATTAAGGTGATGATATAATCATTTGGAATAATAAACTAAAATTAGAGATGATTAGTATAGGGTTTAGTTACTCCTTATATTCCTTTCAAGTCTAATTGAAAAGGAGTGTTAAAATGAGTTGGGAAGTTATCACTAGAAACAATTATCCATGTAAATGTGGAGCAGGAACATACACATATATAAGCGAAATGGATGATTGGTCAAGGACAAGAGTTAAATACATTCTAGATTGTAATCAGTGTAAAGAGAAATATTTTTTTAATGAAGGTTTTTTTACTTCAAAAGAAGTAGTGAAAATAAGTACAAGATTTCAACAGGAAATTGATAAATATGTTGAGGAATTAAATGAATATATAGGGGTAACTTATTATAATTTTTGGTTAATGATGTTTAGCGCATGTAAAACAAAAAAAGACTATTGGAACGAGTTAAAACATATTAAAAAGGAACTAGGTATTTATCCACAATCTCTTGGTACTTTTTATAAAGATGTCAATAGATATGAAAACATAGAAATCTATTTGTTGGAATTATTTAAGCATTATTCTAAATATAAAACGGGCGACCATTTTCTTTTTGATAGACTTATGAAACTTATGGATATTAGTGATAAAAAAATAGATGAAATAGAAACAAGAATTTCAAAAGTAGACTTGGAAATGAAGGAAGAATTAAAAAATTGTGATTCATTAGTATAAGAAATACGACTTACCTAAACTAGATTACTAATTAAGCATGCATATGTAAAGAAAAGTTAGACTTAAAGTATCGAATTAAGGAGCAGCCATATATTAGTGGACTACTCCTTATTTATATAGCCACTATTAAATTAAATCAAGCCTTGAACAATAATAATGATAGAATTATTTTGAATATTAAGATAGAAAAAAGGTAATTCGTATATGAAAAATGATACATGCGAATTTGTAAAAGTAATTTGCATGTTAATCATCGCTCTTAGTTTTGCAACTAGCGCTTGGAGTATGTGGAAACGATTGTCCGTAATTGATACTTATCAATACGAAGTTAGGTTACAGGAAATTGACCAATATGGTGAACTTATTCGAGGAGATTTTTAGTTTTATTCGCCATTTGATGTGCCTACTAATCCAAAGTTTAGAGTACACAAGTATAGCATTTTCGACTTCGAATGGATTCGATAGAGGCATAAATTTAAAGTATACACTAGAAAATGAAATTTGCTTAAAGGTTTAGATGATATTATTGACTTTGTTTTTTCCAATATATGAAAATTTTATGTGCTTTTTAAATCTACAATATTATAATGATTGAAGGGGAGTGATTATCTATGGAAGAAGATTATGACATTGAAGAAATTAATTCAAGAGAACAAAGATTAGTAGACTTATTACAAGAAAATATAAATGAAATTGCAAGTGCAAGTAATCAAGAAAATTATATTATTAATCTTTATGTTAGAGAGTTTACTTGGCAGGCTAGAGATTTTGAAAGTATATATGCACTTAAAATGGTTTTAGAAAGCGTTATTGAAGATTATGAGATGAACACAGAAGATGTACTATATAAGATTATTGAATTAATGCCTCATGAAGATGATTTTGGTGCTTCTAATGTCATCTATGAATTGAATAATGAAAGTGCAGGTTATATATATTTGATGATGAATCCATCTATGAATGGGATTATTAAAATTGGCTTAACTAGAAGAACCCCTGAAGAACGTTTGGAAGAATTATCAAAAGCAACAGGAGTCCCAACGCCGTTTATTTTAGTTTTTAAAGAACAGTTTAACGATTGTGTTCGTGCTGAAAAAATGATTCATGCAATTCTAGAAGAACGTCGAGAGAGAGTTTCATCTAATCGAGAATTTTTCAGCACAGAAATAAGTGAAGCAATTAAAGTTATTCAACAGGTGAAACAGAATGATGTGATTCCTGTTAGCTCTGATTATGTTGAGGATAGTTATAGTTGGTATGATGAAAAACCAATTTCAAAAGAGTATCTTGAAAAAGGGATTGACTATTTGAACGGTTATGGTAACTATTTGCAAGATTATGAAAGAGCAGTTGAATATCTTGAAAAAGCAGGGGAACTGGGCGAAGCTCATGCATACTATGAATTAGGTACACTTCATATTGATACAATTAAGGAAGATGAATTTAATTTAGATGTAAAAAAAGCTATAAAGTATTTTGAAAAAGGTCGAGTTCTAACGGGGAAATATTCCAATTATTGTAATGGTGGTTTAGCTTTATGCTATGCTAATAAATATTTTGAAAATGCAAAAATTAAAAACTATTTACAGAATGATGCTAATGCGGAAAAGTGTTGGGAATGGTTCTTTAAAAATTTAGATTTTAATAATAGTGATTATTTGGCAGGTAGTTATATTCATGAATGTTTAAATCATTTTCTTTTGAATCATGAATGCTCGAGTGTATATAAAAATAAACTAGAACCAATAGCGTTATCTATAATTAAAATGTGTAGATATGATATTTATGAAACTGTAAGTAGTTCTACAACGTGGAAGGATATGAATCAATATTTATTAAGTAAATTCCCTAGATATCAATTAGATAGAGAAGTCATAATAAAATGGTTGCGGAATAAGGAATCTTATGAAAAAGAAGGAACGGACTTTGATGTTTTAATTGAAAAAGGGTCGTTAAAAAATGATGAAATTATTAGTCTTAATGGTTATGGAGGAGGAGCATATAGAATCATTGAGAGTTTATGGAAAGACGGAATTGAAGTTACGTTGTTAAGTGAGGGGGAACGAGGAACGCTCAAAGTGACCTCTGTATTAGACGATTTTGGCGGATATGTGTCCGATAATACGACTATTAATATTATTGGGAATGATAAACTTGAAGAGAGAAAACAGGATATTTCCTCTACTAAAACAAAAGCAAATGAATTGGAAAAAGTAACTAGTTCTCAATCTGTTGAGAATGAAGTACTTAATGAAACAGGTTTACTTGGAAAAATGAAAAGTTGGTTTAAATAAGTGAGTGGAAACGCTCGCTTTTTCTGTTTAATATGTCCTCTAGCTTTCTTATAACTTGTGTCAGACGTTTCGAAAATAAGATGATATAAAAGGGTATTTGGTTACTTCAATTGTCACTGAAGAGGCTATTGAGAATAGTATTACTAGAAGTGTGCATATATCTCTGAAATACATAGATAAAGGGGATACCCATGTGATATTTCTAGCGATTACTTAATGAAAAATATAATAGAACACCCTCAGTAAAATGGTTTAATTAATGAAATTAATAAATAAAATATTCTCTCTTGTTTGTTCAAGTGGTCGTTCGCTAGGGTACAGGACATTGAGAAAAGAAATCATAACCAATTTGTTAGAGAGTTGAGCAGTAATTAAACAATAAAACAATCGAGTAAAAAATTATTTCATTTATTACAGATACTACTTCACAAAATGCAACAATAACTTCATAATAGAAATATATTAAATTTATTGAGAAGTGGTATTTCTCTAATAAATTGTGAAAGAGCGGCTTTGTAACTCGTTCAGCACTTCAAAACGCTGCATCTGTAGCTGCATTATTCTTGACTACAGAAGCAGTAGTAGCAGACATCCCAGAAAAAGGCGGCGCAGGAATGGGCATGCCTGACATGGGTGGAATGGGCGGCATGATGTAATAAGTCGCTTAAATCCTTGATATGACTGGGTTTGTATGTAAGGTGAAAGTGAAATGCTAACATAAAGGATTATAATCGAGGCTTCTCATTAGTTGTGTAAACTTTTGAGAAGCTTCTTTTTTCATTTCTTGGGTAACATGGAGATAGACAAGTTATTGTTTCATCAGTCTGGATATTTTATTCGCTCCCTATTTTCGATGTGTTAGTTATTGTATTATGGATAATAGAACAACTACCTAAATGAATATTTATAATATAAAAATTAAGGAGAATTACATGGCCTGGAGCAAATTGAAGCAAAATCTGGAAAGTTTTCTTTGTCCTGCATTATATGGAAGGGTTGAATACCGCGCAACCGGTTACCGTTATTTGCCTGATAAAGCAGGACTTTGTTATATTGCGGTAGATAAAAAGAATGTACTCAATATGAGTGATATAACTACCTTAATCAGATGGTATCAGACGGAGCAGGAAATTAAGAATGATTCAAATATCCAAATTCCTATCAGCAATGAAGAAATTGAAGCTGTCAGAAAAGATACCAAGGGAATAGTTCCAGAGGATCGTCTTAAAGTAATTGCAAGAAGTAGAAAAATATCAGAACATGCAAAGGAGCTTTTGTCAGCACAGTCATCATTAAGTAAATCAAATTTTATCGTTGTAGCTAATAAGTTTTTATCCACTCCTATAGAGGAGAGTATAGAGAGCAATGATATCCTATTGAATATTCTAGCTTTGGTGGATAGACGGGTTGGAAAAAAACGAATTTTAAAGATGACCGAGAAGATAAAGTTAAAGCATCCAATTGTGCAGTATTTTTATGAACTACGGCTTAGTACGTTATGATCATAAATAACTCATCACCTGAAAACCTTTCATTACTTATTGATTTCCTTCATGTTCAATCCAAGAGAATTTATTCATTTGTTATTGAGTTTACTGAGCTAGCAATTAGAGTAATAAATTTGGGGATATCAGTGGTTAACTCAGGAGGAAGAACTCTAGAGCTTTTTATGAAAGTAAATGCAGAACTCAAGATGTAATTTTAGTTAGGTTTACACGACTTACATCATTTAATACTTCTGTGACCTACAAGCAACGCAAGGGGAGTGTGTGAATAGATGCTAGCATTTTGCCAACGCAATCAAATGAAAAACGGTAAAGTTCCGTTAAAGATGTTACACTTGAAATTCTCAAAACCTTGATATATCGCACTTTTGGCACAAAGCTTTAAAGATATTACACACTTCACCTTTCAAACATGCTCATGACCAATATGCGGTCACTCTGCTGTTCTCAAGGCTTGGAACTCGACTGCCAAACGCTTTCACTTCGCTAAATAATTTATGATGCTATTCAAATAATCAATTATCAATAAGAAGGCCATTCATCAATTCCTGGAATTGGTGAGTGGCCTTTTTTGCTTCCTCAAGTCCTCTTATTAAGGACCACAAAATGTTAGATAATTAATAGGGGACTGTTTAATTTTCGCAACCATTCACTAAGTGCCACATAAAAACAATCGAGTTCCACATATTCTAAAATGAGTACTACATATCCTGGACTTAGCACGAGGACAACATAACCAGTACTTAGCACCACATAACTCACCCCAAGCACCACATAAAATAGATTTTATATCTAACACATAGAATAGAATTATTTTAGGGGCTCCTAGTACTTTTCTTATTCTAAATCTCTTCTTCTCCCAAAAAGTTAAAAAAGTATATGAAATGATAATAGAATACTATTGATAGCGCTTTCATATAAATAATCTGAATATATAATTAAAATGTAATTACTTTAATTCTAAGGGAGTGGGGTAAAAAAATGATCAAGAAATTTAAGGGTTTAACATTTTTAATAATGTTGATGATGTTCGCACTAGTGGCAGTGGGATGTAGCGATAGTGGAGGAAGTAAGGTTGATGTAGGAATCGTGTTGCCGACAAAGGATGAACCAAGATGGGTACAGGATGAGCAACGTTTCAAGGACGCATTAAAGGACTCAAAATATTCAACGGAAATTTTATTTAGTCAAGGATCATCAGCTAAAGAGAAAGAAAATGTAGAAGCATTATTAAATAAAGGCATCAAGGTATTAATCATCACTCCTCATGACGGTGCAGCAGCGGCATCTGCAGTAGAAGCAGCGAAAAAAGAGGGTGTAACTGTTATTGCATATGACCGTTTAATTACAGATACAGATGCAGTGGATTATTATGTAACATTTGATAGTTTAGCAGTAGGTGCTGCACAAGCACAGTATTTAGTAGACAATGCAAAAGGTTCTGGCGTACCGCTTTACTTATATGCTGGAGCAGCTTCAGATAACAACGCATTTCTATTCTTCGAAGGAGCATGGAAAGTGCTTCAACCGAAAATTGTAGATGGCACTTTTAAAATTGCCAACTCCAGTGAAGCAGAGAAGTTAAAAGGTTCCGCAGATCTTTCACGCGATCAACTAGGCAAAATTATTGGGCAGGTCACAACTAACTGGGATGCAAACGAAGCAAAAAACAAAGCGCAGACTCACTTAACGGCAGCTGGCAACGACCTAAAAGGCGATGTTGCAATTTTAGCTCCTAATGACGGAACAGCTCGGTCGATTGCGGACGTATTTGCTTCTGACAGTGCGATTAAAAGCTATTTTGTAACAGGGCAAGATGCAGAGAAAGCGTCAGTTCAATATATCATCGACGGAAAGCAATCGATGACGGTTTTTAAAGACGTTCGTACTTTAGTAAAAGATGCGATGGGTATGGCAGTTGACATCTTAGATGGTAAAACACCAGAAACAACAGGTTCTTATGATAATGGTTCAATTGAAGTAAAGGCGAAACAAACGAATGTCATCGTGGTCGATAAAGACAACGTAAAATCAGAACTAATCGATTCTGGATACTACGAAGCAAGTGAATTCACAGGTTTAAAGTAAAAGTATCACATTGGAAAAGGAAAAATAGTGATAGCATCACCTATCACTATTTCTCCATTTCTATTTGTTTGGGTTAGGGAGGCGTTGAAATGAGCGAATATATTTTAGAGATGAATGACATATCTAAAGAGTTCCCCGGAGTTAAGGCCCTATCGAATGTGAATTTTAAAGTGGAAAAAGGCGAAATTCATTGCTTGGTTGGTGAAAACGGTGCAGGAAAATCGACGCTGATGAAAGTGTTGAGTGGGGTCTATCCGTATGGTATGTATGACGGAGATATTGTATTTGAAGGCCAAGTTCAACAGTTTCATGAGATTAACGATAGTGTGAAGGCTGGTATTGGCATCATTTATCAAGAACTGGCACTTTTTCCGGACTTGACCGTTTATGAAAATATATTTGCCGGCAACGAAGTGAAAAAGGGTCCTTTTGTTGACTGGAATCAAACAATCGTCCAAGCTACGCAAATGCTGAAAAAGGTAAAGTTGAAAGTTACACCAGAAACACTGATTAAGGAATTAGGTGTAGGAAAACAACAGCTCGTTGAAATTGCCAAAGCATTAAGTAAAGATGTAAATCTGCTTATTTTAGATGAACCAACTGCAGCATTGAATGAAGATGATAGTGAAAACCTATTAGAACTCCTAAAGGAGCTAAAAAGCCAAGGAATTAGCTGCATCATGATTTCACATAAGCTAAAGGAGGTCATCTCTATAGCTGATAAAGTAACCGTATTGCGGGACGGAAAAACGATTTGTACGCTGGATGCAAGTAAAGGGGAAGTAGTCGAAAATGTTATCATCAAAAATATGGTAGGGCGTAACATTGAAGACATTTATCCAAAACGTCCAGACAAGAAAATTGGAGAAACAGTTCTCGAATTAACCGAATGGTCGGCATATGATACACAGCTAGGGCGAAATGTTGTGAAAGAAGTCAATATTCATGTGAAAAAAGGCGAAATTATTGGGCTTGCTGGTCTCATGGGGTCAGGTAGAACAGAGCTTGCACTTAGTATTTTTGGAAATCCTAAAAAGTATAAGCTACAAGGAAATCTGAAGATTCAAGGAGCACCCAAAATGTTGAAGCATACTAGTGATGCGATTAAAGCTGGTATTGCGTATGTGACGGAGGATCGAAAGGGAGACGGACTATTTTTATTACAGGATATAAAGAGCAATGTCTCTGCGGCACATCTGAAGGGGATCTCAACGAAGGGGATTCTCAATTTAAACGAAGAAGTGAAGGTTGGCAAACAATATAAAGACTCGTTGAATATTAAAGCGAGCTCACTTGAGCAAGTAGTTGGCAAATTGAGTGGTGGAAACCAACAAAAGGTATCACTCGGGAAATGGTTGTTCACTGGACCAAATATCTTAATCTTAGATGAACCGACACGTGGAATTGATGTCGGGGCAAAATTTGAAATTTATTCGATTATGAATGAATTGATTTACGAAGGCATGAGTATTATCATGATTTCTTCTGAACTTGGTGAAGTGCTTGGGATGAGTGATCGTGTCTATGTCATGGCAGACGGTGCAATAAAAGGAGAACTGACCATGGAGGAAGCGACACAAGAAATGATTATGGAACTTGCGACGCAATAGGAGGGGAATAACGATGAACTTTTATAAAGAAGCGAAAGCGCTCGTCAAAGCCAACATTCGAGATTACGGAATGTATATTGCGTTAACCGTCATTATGTTAACATTTACAATTATGACGGACGGCTTGTTTATGTCGTCTCGAAACATTAGTAACTTATTGGATTCTGCAGGGTATATTGCGGTTTTGGCAGTTGGGATGACGCTTGTCATCGTCATTCGTCACATTGACTTATCGGTTGGTTTTTTGGCAGGATTTCTAGGTGCAATTTCAGCCATTTTCTTGACGCAATTGGGCTTGTCGGTATGGATTACTATACCAATCATTTTACTTTTAGGTGCTATGATTGGTCTGTTGAATGGAACGTTAATTGCGAAGTTAGGGATTCCAGCATTCGTTGCTACTTTAGCGGGAATGCTAATTTTCCGGGGTGCACTCCTTAAGGTTACCGAAAAAACAGGAACGATTATTATAAAGGACGAACAATTCAATGCGATTGGAAATGGATTTATTCCATCTATCATGCAAGTAAATGGCTTACACCTATTGACGTTATTAGTAGGATTCGTCGGAATTCTTTTTTATATTTACAATGATATTTCCAATCGTCGGAACAAACTGACATATGGTTTTGATGTGATGTCTAAGGGTATTTTTAGCGTAAAACTTGTTTTGATATCAGCAATTATTGCGTATATTACTTGGATTTTAGCCGGATATAATGGGTTTTCCTGGACGGTTATTATTATGATTATTGTGGTGATCATCTATCATTTCTTAACTTCTAAAACAGTGCTAGGTCGTCATATTTATGCAGTCGGCAGTAATCCGGAGGCAGCGCATTTAAGCGGAATTAATGTACAAAAGATTACATATATTGTATTTGGGTCAATGGGGATGCTCGCAGCGTTATCAGGAATCCTTTTTACATCTCGCCTTCAATCCGCAACGACCACCGCTGGAACTCTCTTTGAGCTGGATGCAATTGCGGCAGCATATGTTGGTGGGGTATCTTCCGCAGGGGGGGTCGGTAAAGTAACGGGTGCGATTATTGGTGCCATTGTAATGGCCTCTTTATCGAGCGGGATGAACTTACTAGGTGTAGGAATTTCCTATCAATACATCATTCGAGGTGCTGTTTTAGCTGGAGCAGTAATTTTCGATGTCATGACACGTAAGCAACGGGCTTAAAAGAGAATAGTAGAATAACTAGGCACCCTATAAGTAGGGTGCCTAAAGTCGTTTACAAGTCATTGTTAATTTCCAAACAGATGGTAAAATGGTAGGAATAAGCTTAAGGGAAGGGGAAGGTGTATGCGCAAAAAAGTTGTTCTTACACTAGGTGCACTCATTGTAATTTTCAGCTATTTGACTATTGTGTCGGCAACTAAGGCGTTTCGCTCAACTAGTGAGATGCCTGTAAACCACGACTCTGCCCCGGAATCCATTCGTATCGTACTCATTACACAAGAGCTTGATACTCCTTTTTGGAACAAGGTCGGTCAAGGAGCAACGAAGCAGGCACAAAAAGAAGGTGTTCAGCTCGAAGTTTGGGGAAGCTATGGAAACAACGAAGATGATTTCTTGAAGAAAATGGAGGTTGCCATTCATTCAAAGGTAGATGGGATTATCGTACAAGGACTGGATAATGAAGCATTTAAAGAACTGACAAAGGTTAAGGCAGCCTTTTATGGGATTCCTGTCATTACCGTCGCAAATGATGTGCCAGTGGAAGAAAGTTTGCGAAAGACATTTGTTGGTTCAGATCAATTTTGGGCAGGGAAAGTGGTTGCTCGTCAATTGGTAAAAAAAATGGGCACGGCAGGAGAAGTAGCTATACTTGGGGATCTAGAGCAAGCGTATTATCAGAAACAACGTTTAGCGGGTATTCAAGATATTTTAAGTAGGTATCCAGACATCCAAATGACTATAAAAGGGACGGCGGCTACAAAAGAACAAGTAATGGCAACGACACAACAGTTGATGAATGAAGTACCGCGAGCTTCTGCTTTTATCGTTATAAATGCAAATTATGCAGGACCACTAATTCAAGAAATCGGAAGACGTACTAAGGTTGAGCCGTATCATATTTATACTTTTGATGATGGGGTGGAATCGACTGCTCTTTTACGGCAAGGCAAGCTTGATGGGATTTTGGAGCAACAGCCAGAAGAAATGGGTAGTGAAAGCGTTAAATGGTTGATGGAGTGGATTTCAGGAAAGACGGTACCCCTTGATTCAAATGGTTATCTCACCGAAATACGCATGGTCGAAGCGAAAGGTGAAAGGCTATGACGACGATTCAAAAAAAGATTTGGATACTTGTTTCCGTTATGTTGCTAATTATGGCGATTATTTGGTTGACACTCACGTATTATAATCAAAAAACGCAGGAACAATCCAATGATATATTACAACGTTATTTGCGAATGAATGAGGTAACAACTGCTAGTCAACAAATGATTACTAATTTAAATAATTATTTATTTGCCCCTACAGATAAACATAAGCAACAGGTAGAAAAGAGCATAGACGTTATTAAAGAGGTACAACAGGATGTAGTAGAGCTGCGCAACGAGGAAAATACATTTTCAGTAACTAATTATATTCATCTAATCGACAGTCTTGTTGAGACGGCAAATCGTTCCATTATGTTTTCAGAGGAGAAAGAAATAGAATGGTCGACGAACGAATTTAATGAAGCAAATCGTATTTCTATGTACATATCTGAAATGACCTTAACGATTTTAGACAGAGAACTGAAAACTTATAATCGCTTTTATCGAGATATTATCCAACAATCGGAGGAGCTAAAAAAGCTAGGAATCTGGTTATTGCTGTTGATAACAGTCGTGTTACTATTGGCTACTTATTGGTTTTCTCTTAGTATTACGAGACCGATTCATCAACTCACGAAGGCTGCGAGCGAATTGTCCGAAGGTAATTTTAATCAACGAATTGAAGTGAAATCCAACGATGAGATAGCCTTTTTAGCGAATACCTTTGATGAGATGCGGATAAATATTAATGACTTAATCTTGGAAATTCAACAAAAGGCTCAGCTTGAACATGAGCTTCAACAAAGTAAATTGTTGTTGAAGGAGAGTCAATTGAAAAGCTTGCAAAGCCAGATAAATCCACATTTTTTATTCAACACCTTGAATACATTGTCGAAAAAGGCATATTTGGATGGTGCAGAGGAAACAAGCGATCTTTTGGTCAGTGTAGCAGGTTTGCTACGCTACAATTTAAAAAGAGTTGACCGCTCTGTGACGTTGTTTGAAGAAGTAGTTGTTTTGAATCAATATATGGAAATTCAAAAGGCTCGTTTTACAGATCGCTTAGAATTTGAGTTGAACATCGATGAATCTTGCTTACATGTGAAAATTCCTGGTCTAACCCTTCAGCCAATTATTGAAAATGCAGTTATCCACGCTATTGAACCAGAGGAGGATGGGGGCACTATTTGGTTTAGGATTAAGAGAGTTGCACCATGGATATTCATTGAAATTGAAGATAGTGGAAGAGGAATGTCACGAGAGAAAATGGTGCAGTTGTTGAAAGGGGATGTGTTACCAATCGAGGGGCATTCCACAGGTATTGGTTTTCAAAATGTAGTGAAAAGATTGTATTTATTTTATGGTATAGAGGATTTAGTGACGATTGAAAGTGGAGAAGGACGAGGTACAAAGGTAGTTATACAAATTCCAGAGACAAGGGAGAAGGGAAATGAAGATGAAACTTCTTATCGTTGATGATGAACCGATTGAGCGAGAAGGGATGCAGGTTATTTTACAAAAAGCATTCCCTGAACTGATCATTCACCAAGCGAAAAATGGGAAATTAGCAATAGAATTAGCAGATTCGTTTCAACCAGATCTA